>PBKU01000049.1 GCA_002722175.1 Magnetovibrio sp. | reverse complement strand
GTTGGAGCTGGTGTAGTTTCAAAAATTATAGCTTAGTTGAACAGTTATCCCATTTTTTGATGGTGTGGTAAGAAAAATAAGGGGTATAGCTCAGTTGGTAGAGCGGCGGTCTCCAAAACCGCAGGTCGCGGGTTCGAACCCTGCTGCCCCTGCCAACCATTTAGTTATCAATAAGTAGGTTAGTGTGGTTTGATATGAAAAATAGCCCAGCCCAATTTGTACGAGAAGTGCGCCAAGAAGCAACTAAAGTGACTTGGCCAAATAGAAAAGAGACAGGAATTTCAACTGTTATGGTTTTTGTTTTTACAATATTAGCGGCGCTTTTTTTCCTTCTAGTTGATCAAATTGTTCAATTTGGTGTTAAGTTAGTGTTAGGCCTTGGAGGGTGATGCAATGTCTGCTCGTTGGTATGTTGTGCATGTCTATTCAGGTTTTGAAAAGAAAGTTGCCGAAGATATTGAAAAGAAAATCCGCCAGACAGGGATGGAAGATAGAATCTTAGAGGTTCTAATCCCTATGGAGGAGGTTGTTGAAATGCGTCGTGGTGCGAAAGTGAATGCAGAAAGGAAGTTTTTTCCAGGTTATGTTTTGGTTAAGATGGACATGAATAAAGAAAGTTGGCATCTTATAAAAGGCATCTCAAAAGTCACCGGTTTCCTTGGCCCCAAGGAAGGGCAACCAACGCCAATATCGGATTCGGAAGCGGAGCGAATTATTTTTCAAGTCAAAGAGGGAGTTGAACGTCCGAGGCCATCGGTTACTTTTGAAGTTGGCGAGCAGGTAAGAGTGTGTGATGGTCCGTTCAATACATTTAACGGGTTAGTAGAAGACGTAGATGAGGAACGTGCCCGTCTGAAAGTTGCAGTATCTATATTTGGCCGAGCTACACCAGTTGAATTGGAGTATGCACAGGTTGAAAAATTATGACGAGTTTTTGTTGCTTGTGAAGAGCAACTAGTCTAAACCATGCGTCGTGATCCCATTTTATACGTCAAACTAATTTTATATAAAGTTTTGGACTGGTTGTATAATGGCAAAAAAAATCACTGGGTACGTCAAGCTGCAAGTGCCGGCCGGCCAAGCAAATCCATCCCCTCCAATAGGTCCTGCGTTAGGCCAAGCAGGGCTAAACATCATGGAATTTTGCAAGGCCTTTAATGCCCAGACACAAAATATGGAGCAAGGAATGCCCATTCCTGTTATAATTACGGTTTATGCCGATCGAACATTTTCATTTATCTCCAAAACGCCGCCAGCTAGTTATTTCCTAAAGAAAGCTGCAAAATTAGATAAAGGGGCAAATTCACCAGGACACGAAACTGTTGCTAAAGTTAGTAGAAAGCAGATAAAAGAAATTGCAGAAGCTAAAATGGTTGATTTGAATGCCCATGATATCGAGGCGGCGGCTAGAATGGTAGCTGGTTCTGCGCGGTCAATGGGATTTGAAGTGGAGGAAGGGTGATGGGTGTCAAGGGCAAACGAATGGAAGCTGCACTTCAGCAAATTGATAAAGACAAGTACTATAGTGTGAGTGAAATTGTGAAAGTGTTAAAGAAAAATGCAACCGCAAAGTTTGATGAAACAATAGAAATATCAGTAAATTTAGGGATAGACCCTCGACATTCCGATCAAACAGTACGTGGAACGGTTACTCTTCCTAGTGGTACCGGAAAATCGGTAAGGGTTGCTGTTTTTGCGAAGGGAGAAAAGGCTGATGAGGCGCGGAAAGCTGGTGCGGATATAGTTGGTGATGAGGATTTAGCTGAAACTGTTCAAAAAGGTGAATTGAATTTTGACCGCTGTATTGCGACGCCTGACATGATGGCAATTGTGGGACGTTTGGGGCAAATTCTTGGGCCAAAAGGTATGATGCCCAATCCAAAATTAGGAACAGTAACGACTGATGTTGGTCAGGCAGTTAAGACAGCAAAGGCTGGACAGATAGAATTTCGGAATGAAAAACTTGGAATAGTACATGCCGCTATTGGAAAGGCCAGTTTTTCTGAGGATTCATTGATTCAGAATATCAATGCCATTATCGCTGCTTTGAAGCAAGCTAAGCCTGAAGGGTCAAAAGGAACATATATGAAAAAAGTAAAACTTTGTACTACAATGGGGCCGAGTTGTAATTTAGATCTTGAGGATATTTAAAGTTATATATAACAAGGGTTTCTCATGTGTTAGAGGCGCATGGGAGAAAGGCGAGGCAATTTTGTGTCGCGTGTTACCTGTCCGAGACTGTAGGTGGGGAAGGAATGGCTTTATGTCCCTTAATTGGAAATTAGCCTGCATAGACAGTGTATGTGAGTGGTGGAAAGGAAGATTTTCTGGAGCCAGGACTAGCTTTACACTGGGCAGGCTGTTGAGTTGTGGGAATACTAAATCAACCACAACTGCTTGATAGAAACGGCGTTCGGTATAATACAAGTTGGTAAAAACGCTAAAAATTTGGAGGCGAAAAGTGGATCGAGCTAGAAAAGAGGAATTGGTAGCTAGTATGCATCAGACCTTTCAGAAAGCTTCGACAGTTATTGTAACTCATTATAGTGGGTTATCAGTAACGGAGATGGAACAAATTCGAAATAACGCTCGTGAAGCTGGGGCGCAATTTAAAGTAACTAAAAACCGGCTAATTAAGCTTGCGTTAAAAGGAACGCAATATGAAGGAATTTCAGATTTGTTTCATGGTCCGACAGCGATTGCTTATTCAGATGATCCAGTAATTGCTGCTAAAGTGACTGTAAAATTTTCAGAAGAAAATGAAAAACTTGTCGTTATTGGTGGGGCCGTTGGTGATAAGGCTCTTGAAAAAAGCGATATTAAGTCTCTTGCTTCCATGCTTTCTCTTGATGAGTTGAGGGGAAAAATAGTTGGAATTTTAAATGCTCCCGGATCAAAATTGGTAGGTGTTTTAAATACGCCTGCTAGGGAAGTAATAGGAATTATTGAAGCTCGAAACCAACAGCTGAATGCTAAACAACATTAATTTTTATGAAAAGGCTTATGTCCAAGGAGTTATAATGGCTGATCTTGAAAAATTTGCTGAAGAATTATCAAACTTAACGGTTATGGAGGCGGCGGAACTTTCAAAACTATTGGAAGAAAAGTGGGGTGTTACTGCAGCTGCGCCAGTAGCTGTTGCTGCAGCTTCCGGTGCAGCAGATTCTAGTGCACCTGAAGAGAAGGACGAATTTGAAGTGGTTCTCGCGGCAGCCGGTGAAAAGAAAATCAATGTTATTAAGGAAGTTAGAACTATAACTGGCCTGGGTTTAAAAGAAGCAAAAGATTTGGTTGAAGGAGCACCAAAATCCGTTAAAGAAGGTGTAAAGAAAGACGAAGCAGAAGAAATCAAGAAGAAACTCGAAGAGGCGGGTGCAACGGTTGAGCTAAAGTAAATATTTTGCGCCAAACTAAGCGCAAAGGCGATTATTCTTTAGTTTTGAATTAATTTGTAAAAACTTTGTAGTCTGATT
This sequence comes from Magnetovibrio sp., assembly GCA_002722175.1. GTDB lineage: Bacteria > Pseudomonadota > Alphaproteobacteria > Rhodospirillales > Casp-alpha2. Next base: position 34,256 of record PBKU01000049.1, on the reverse strand, counting down.
GTTGTTCTGACTTTATTGAACTCAAGTCAAGCTTTTAATAGTTCTATATTGTCTTGGTTATTATCATATCGTTGCCGAGGAATTCTAATTTGTGGCTCATTAAATTGTTGATAAAAAAATTAAACTTTCTTTGAAATTGTACTTCAATATCTATTGATTTGACTGGCATCAGTCAAATCTAGATGGACATCGTTCAGACGAGTGAAATGTAATTTAGGAAATGAAACGGGGAACTTAATGGCAACCTCATTTACGGCACGAAAACGCTTTAGAAAAGAATTTGGTAAACTGTACTCAGCAGTTGAAATGCCCAACTTAATTGAAGTTCAAAAAACATCATATGAACAGTTTTTGCAAAGGTATGTTTCGGCTGAAAGCCGCAAAGACTGTGGAATTCAGGCAGTTTTTAAGTCCGTATTTCCCATCACAGATTTTTCAGAACGCGGAACTCTTGAATTTGTCAGCTATGAATTTGAAGACCCAAAGTATGATGTAGAAGAGTGCCAGCAACGAGGAATGACGTATGCTGCCCCACTGAAAGTGATTTTGCGCTTGGTCGTTTGGGATATAGACGAAGACACTGGGTCACGAGAAATCCGCGATGTTAAAGAACAAGACGTGTTTATGGGTGATATGCCTCTAATGACTGATAATGGCACCTTCGTTATCAATGGGACGGAACGCGTAATTGTGTCCCAGATGCATCGGTCTCCAGGTGTGTTTTTTGATCATGACAAAGGCAAAACCCACTCTTCAGGTAAATATTTGTTTGCTGCTCGTATAATCCCGTACAGGGGGTCTTGGCTGGATTTTGAATTTGACGCCAAGGATTTGGTTTATGTTCGGATTGATCGAAAGCGTAAACTGCCAGTGACTACCCTGTTGTTGGCACTTGACTCCCGTGAAACTGAGTTCTTGAGAGAAAAACGAAAAAAGGAAGAACGAGAGATTAACAGTGACGAAGTAACAGGTCTTTCGGTTGAAGATATTCTTGAACATTTTTACAGGAAGATTAGTTTTGAGCGTATTAAAAGAGGTTGGAAAGTTCCTTTTAACGGTGAGCGGGAAAGGGGGAAAAAACTAACGGACGACTTAGTTAATGCAAAAACTGGACGTGTCGCTGCGGAAGCAGGAACAAAACTTACCGCTAAGAAAATCCGTGAGCTAGATGACAAAGGTATGACACATAAAATCGTTCCTGAAGAAGAACTATTGGGCCTTTATATTGCTAACGATATTGTAGATGACAAAACGGGTGAAATCTTTGCTGAGGCTGGCGATGAGGTCACTGAGGATGTCATTGAGACTTTCAGCAAAATGAAAATCGATGAATTTTGTGCACTAGATATTGATCATATCACTGTTGGGCCGTCAATAAGAAATACTTTGGTTTCTGACAAAAACGCAAACCGTGAGGATGCCTTGATAGATATTTACCGGGTAATGCGGCCTGGTGAACCCCCGACCCTCGAAACTGCTGAAGCTCTGTTCGAAAATATGTTTTTTCAGTCGGAACGTTATGATCTTTCATCGGTAGGTCGAGTGAAAATGAATGCGCGCTTAGGATATAACGATAAAGATGTTCCTGATAACATTCGAGTTTTGCGCAAGCAAGATATTCTTGATGTTGTAAAAATCTTGGTTGAACTTAAAGACGGTAAAGGAGAAATTGACGACATAGATCACTTAGGAAACCGGCGTGTTCGTTCAGTCGGTGAACTTATGGAAAATCAGTATAGACTTGGACTTTTGAGAATGGAAAGAGCTATAAAGGAGCGCATGGGGTCAGTGGAGATTGATACGGTGATGCCGCATGATCTAATTAATGCGAAGCCCGCCGTTGCTGCAGTTCGTGAATTTTTTGGTTCATCCCAATTGTCACAATTTATGGATCAAACGAACCCATTATCTGAAGTTACGCATAAGCGCCGTTTATCAGCTTTAGGTCCGGGGGGGCTCACTCGCGAGCGTGCCGGCTTTGAAGTTCGTGATGTTCACCCTACTCATTACGGTCGTATTTGTCCGATTGAAACTCCTGAAGGTCCAAATATTGGTTTGATTAATTCGTTAGCAACCTATGCTCGTGTTAACAAGTACGGCTTTATAGAAACACCTTACAGAAAAGTTGAGAAGGGAAAAGTTGTTGGCGGTGTTGTTTATTTGTCGGCGATAGAGGAGGGACGTTATACAATTGCTCAGGCAAATGCCGACTTAGATGAAAAGCAGAAATTTGTTCAGGATTTAATAAGCTGCCGAAAAGGTGGCGACTTCATGATGGCTCGGCCTGCCGACATTGAATATATCGACGTGTCTCCTAAACAACTTGTCTCAGTTGCGACGGCTTTGATTCCATTCCTTGAAAACGATGATGCTAATAGAGCATTGATGGGTTCCAACATGCAAAGACAAGCGGTACCTCTAGTCCGTGCTGAGGCACCTTTAGTCGGAACGGGAATGGAAAATATTGTCGCAGGGGATTCGGGTTCAACTATAATTGCGCGCCGCTCTGGGATAGTAGAGCAAGTAGATGCTACCCGTATTGTAATTAATGCAACCGATGCGGAGACAGTGACCAGTGAGCGCGGGGTTGATATATTTAACCTGCGAAAATTTCAACGCTCGAATCAAAATACCTGTCTCCATCAGAGGCCGTTGGTTAAAGTCGGGGAATATGTAAAGGAAGGAGAAACAATTGCAGATGGTCCTTCAACTGACCTAGGTGATTTAGCACTTGGTAGGAATGTGTTGGTCGCTTTTATGCCTTGGAATGGTTATAATTTTGAAGATTCAATACTGATTTCCGAAAATGTAGTACGAGAAGATGCGTTTACTTCAATTCACATTGAAGAATTTGAAGTGATGGCGCGTGACACCAAGCTTGGTCAAGAGGAAATTACTCGTGATATTCCAAATGTAGGTGAAGAGGCGTTGAAAAATCTTGATGAAGCTGGAATAGTTTACATAGGAGCTGAAGTTCGTGCAGGGGATGTCCTTATTGGAAAAGTGACGCCAAAAGGAGAGAGCCCCATGACACCAGAAGAAAAGCTGCTTCGTGCAATTTTTGGAGAGAAGGCGTCTGACGTTAGAGATACCTCGCTGCGGCTCCCGCCAGGCGTATCTGGAACGGTGGTTGAAGTTCGTGTTTTTTCTCGCCGTGGAGTTGACAAAGACGAGCGTGCTTTAGCTATTGAACAATCTGAAATAGAGCGACTGGCTAAGGATAGAGATGATGAAAGAGCTATCTTGGAGGGTAGCTTTGGTCGACGGTTGAAGGCTATGTTGACGAACAAAAAAGCTGAGGGTGGACCAAAGGGGCTTGTTTCTGGAGTAAAATTAACTGAAGAGACCCTAAGTCAATACACCGTTGGGCAGATGGCACAAATTGTTGTAGCTAACGACAAGGTAATGAAAGACGTTGCAATTCTTAAGTCTGGATTTGAAGAGGATATCTTCCAGTCCCAAGCGAGATTTGAAAACAAGGTTGAGAAATTGCAAGGAGGCGATGATTTAAGTCCCGGTGTTATGAAGATGGTGAAGGTCTTTGTTGCGGTCAAGCGGAAGCTTCAACCAGGAGATAAGATGGCGGGTCGCCATGGAAATAAAGGGGTAATTTCAAAGATTATTCCTACTGAGGACATGCCCTATCTTGAAGATGGCACGCCAGTCGATATCGTTTTAAATCCCCTAGGGGTTCCATCGCGTATGAATGTGGGGCAGATATTGGAAACGCATCTCGGGTGGGCTTGTCGCGGTTTAGGAAAGCAGATTGCATCACTTCTTAGGCAAGGTGAAGATTTGCGTGTCTTAAAAAATAAGCTTAAGGATATTTATGGAGAAAAATCATATAAAGAGAATATACGAACTTTGGAAGATGATCAGGTAAAGGAATTGGCTGAAAATCTCCAAGCAGGGGTTCCTATTTCTTCTCCTGTCTTCGATGGTGCCCACGAGACCGACATTGTAGAAATGCTTGAGAAAGCTGGACTTGATTCATCGGGGCAAATGAGACTGATTGATGGACGTACTGGTGAGTATTTTGATAGGCCTGTCACCGTAGGCTATATTTATATGTTGAAGCTACATCATTTGGTGGATGATAAAATTCATGCAAGATCTATTGGCCCGTATAGTCTTGTTACCCAGCAGCCTCTTGGTGGCAAGGCCCAGTTTGGCGGTCAAAGATTTGGAGAAATGGAAGTTTGGGCCTTAGAGGCCTATGGTGCTGCATATACGCTTCAAGAAATGTTGACCGTAAAATCTGATGACGTATCAGGTCGTACAAAAGTCTATGAAGCAATAGTAAGTGGAAATGATACATTTGAGGCCGGCATTCCCGAATCGTTTAATGTACTGGTTAAGGAAATGCAGGCCCTTGGTTTAAATTTGGAACTTCGTTAATTGTTACCAATAAAGGGGATTATTTTATCATGAATGAGGTTGTAAAATTGTTTGGTCAAAATACAAGTGCTCAGCAATTTAATTATATAAAGATCTCCATTGCATCACCTGATAGGATATTAAGTTGGTCATTCGGTGAGATAAAAAAACCAGAAACAATAAACTATCGCACCTTCAAGCCCGAGCGTGATGGGCTATTTTGTGCACGAATTTTTGGTCCAATAAAAGACTATGAATGCCTTTGTGGCAAGTATAAGCGTATGAAATACAAGGGTATAGTGTGCGAAAAATGCGGCGTTGAAGTGACACTCCAAAAAGTAAGAAGGGAACGTATGGGGCATATTGAGTTGGCGTCACCGGTTGCACATATTTGGTTTTTAAAATCACTTCCAAGTCGGATTGGTCTGCTTGTCGATATGACCCTCAAGGATCTTGAACGGGTTCTATACTTTGAAAACTATGTCGTAGTTGAGCCAGGGTTAACGGATTTAAAGTTACACCAGTTACTTTCAGAAGAAGAATATCTGGATGCCGTAGAAGAATATGGTGATGACGGGTTTACTGTAGGTATTGGCGCAAAGGCACTTAGGGATATGTTGTCTGCGATTGATCTTGACGAAGAACTAAAGGTGATCCGGGATGAATTAAAAGATACCAAATCTGAAGCAAAAAGGAAGAAGTTAGTTAAACGGTTAAAACTTGTCGAAGCATTTATTGAATCGGGGGCTCGCCCAGAATGGATGATTTTGACTGTCGTTCCCATCATTCCTCCTGAATTGCGCCCCCTTGTTCCATTAGATGGGGGTCGATTCGCAACATCAGATTTAAATGATTTATACCGTCGGGTAATTAACCGGAATAATCGACTAAAGCGGCTTATTGAACTTCGAGCTCCAGATATAATAGTACGAAACGAGCAACGCATGTTGCAAGAATCTGTAGATGCACTTTTTGATAATGGACGGCGTGGCCGGGCAATAACCGGCGCTAACAAACGACCACTAAAATCCCTGTCAGATATGTTAAAGGGTAAACAGGGGCGCTTCCGCCAGAATTTGTTAGGAAAGCGAGTAGATTATTCTGGGAGGTCCGTAATCGTTGTTGGGCCGGAACTAATGCTTCATCAATGTGGATTGCCTAAGAAAATGGCCTTAGAGCTTTTTAAACCATTTATTTATTCAAAGTTAGAACTTTATGGAATGGCAACGACGATTAAGGCGGCGAAACGGATGCTTGAAAAAGAGCGACCCGAAGTTTGGGATATTCTGGAAGAAGTAATTCGGGAGCATCCAGTGCTTCTTAATAGAGCTCCAACACTGCATAGACTTGGAATTCAGGCATTTGAGCCAGTGCTTATTGAAGGCAAGGCAATTCAACTCCATCCTTTGGTTTGCGCAGCTTTTAATGCCGATTTTGATGGTGACCAGATGGCAGTTCACGTCCCGTTATCCTTGGAGGCTCAGTTGGAGGCAAGGGTTTTAATGATGTCTACAAATAATATCTTGAGTCCAGCAAATGGAAAACCAATTATCGTGCCAAGTCAAGATATCGTTTTAGGTCTATATTATTTGTCAATGCAGATAGACGGCGTGCAAGGCGAGAATATGGCTTTTACTGACGTTGGTGAGATTCAGCAGGCCCTTGACACCGGGGCAGTGGGACTGCACGCAAAAATTAGGGCACGTTACCATACAGTTGATGACAATGGCGACCCAACTACTAGCATAGTTGAAACTACACCTGGACGCATGCTGATCTCAGAAATTCTCCCGCGCCATCCAAACGTTCCTCTAAGTTTGGTTAACCAACAGTTAACAAAGCGTGAAATTACTACAGTACTTGATGAGGTCTATCGGCACTGTGGGCAAAAAGAGACAGTAATATTTGCTGATCATATGATGAGTTTAGGTTTTAATTATGCCTGTAAGTCCGGCATCTCATTTGGTAAGGATGATTTGGTTATTCCAGAGGCTAAGAAAAATTTGGTAGGAGATACCGAAAAAGCTGTGGCTGAATATGAACAACAATATCTGGATGGGCTAATTACTCAAGGAGAAAAATATAATAAAGTAGTAGATGCATGGGGGCACTGCTCAGACCTTGTGGCCGATGAAATGATGCAAGGGATCGAGAAAGTTGAAGCAGGTAAACAGGTCAACTCGGTATATATGATGGCGCATTCTGGCGCTCGAGGATCAGCGGCGCAAATGAAACAGCTGGCAGGCATGCGTGGGCTTATGGCAAAGCCATCAGGCGAGATTATTGAAACGCCTATCATTTCAAATTTTAAAGAGGGGTTAAGTGTTCTCGAATACTTTAATTCGACACATGGTGCTCGCAAAGGATTGGCTGATACCGCGCTTAAAACTGCAAATTCTGGTTATTTAACACGCCGCTTGGTTGACGTCGCTCAGGATAGCATAATCGTTATAGAGGATTGTGGTTCAAAACGCGGGATCACGGTCAATGCCGTAGTTGAAGGTGGGGAGGTTGTATCACCGCTAGTTGAGCGGGTGCTAGGTCGAACAGCCGCTGAGGATTTAATTGATCCAGTTACAGGGGACGTGATTGTTCCTATGGGTGACATCATTACGGAAGAGCACTGTCTCATAATTGAGAGCGGAGAAGTAGAACAAATTCGCATTCGGTCTGTTCTCACTTGTGACATAAAAAGTGGGGTTTGCGGCAAATGCTATGGTAGAGATTTGGCTCGGGGCACACCTGTAAACATTGGGGAAGCTGTGGGAGTTATGGCTGCGCAGTCTATTGGTGAGCCTGGCACCCAACTTACAATGCGAACTTTTCACATAGGTGGTGCAGCACAACGCGGTACTGAGCAAAGTGCAATCACTGCTGTTACTGATGCAAAAACCCAACTTGAGAACTGCAAGACTGTAAAAAACAGTCAGGGTGCTGCGATTGTTATGGCTAGGAATGCCGAAATGCTACTTATCGATTCGAAAGGGCGTGAACGAGCAAAGCACCGTGTTCCATACGGAGCGAAGCTTCTCACAAAAAATAAAGCAAAAGTGAAGCGAGGACAAAAGTTAGCGGAGTGGGATCTTTTTACACTTCCGGTCATTACAGAAAAAGAGGGTATAGCGAATTATGTAGACCTTGTTGAAGGTGTTTCCATGGTTGAACGAACGGATGAAACAACAGGAATGACATCTAAAGCAGTAATTGAGTGGAAGCAGCAACCAAAGGATGCAGACTTAAGACCAAGAATCACGTTGAGGGATCAAAACGGCAAAGTTGTTCTCTTGAAGAATGGATTGGAAGCTCGATACTTTTTAGGTGTAGACGCTATTCTTTCCGTGGAGAATGGAGAAAAAGTTTTTGCTGGCGATGTGCTCGCACGTATACCACGTGAATCTGCAAAAACCCGTGATATTACTGGCGGATTACCCAGAGTTGCAGAGTTGTTTGAGGCTCGAAAACCAAAAGATCATGCAATTATATCAGAAACAGAAGGGCGTGTTGAGTTTGGCAAAGACTATAAAAATAAGAGGAGAGTAGTTGTTGTGCCGACAGCAGACGGTGAGGAACCCTCGGAATATCTCGTGCCGAAAGGTAAACATTTAGCAGTTCAAGAAGGAGACTACGTCCGTATCGGTGATCCACTGATGGATGGGACACCAGTGCCCCATGATATTTTGCGAGTTTTGGGGGTAGAAGCCTTAGCGGAGTATTTAATTAATGAAATACAAGATGTGTACAGGCTTCAGGGCGTAAAGATTAACGACAAACACATAGAAGTAATAGTCCGACAGATGCTGCAAAAAGTGGAAGTAGTTGACCCAGGCGACACCACACTATTAACTGGGGAATTTGTTGACCGCATCGAATTTGCTGCTGAAAATGATCGCGCAAAAGAATCAGGAGGGGCTTTAGCCATTGGTGAGCCGGTCCTACAAGGCATTACAAAGGCAAGTCTTCAAACACAATCATTTATCTCCGCTGCTTCATTTCAAGAGACAACACGTGTTTTGACTGAAGCTTCAGTTTCTGGGAGAGTGGATAATTTAGTAGGTTTAAAAGAAAATGTTATCGTGGGGCGAACTATTCCTGCGGGCACTGGTGCTATGATGAATGAATTCCGACAAATAGCGTCAGACCGTGATGCAGAATCAGCAAAATTGTCGACAGATCTGGAAAATTCAAGTGAGGCAATAGCGGAATAAATCGTTACAACATTTTGAAACTCCATTTATGCACAGTTTTCAGTTTCCAATTAAGGCAGTAAATTTTATTTGTGCAGCTTTTACTCGTTTAAAAGAATGAATAGGAAGTTTGCTAGCAAGCGACAAAGTAATTTGATTTAAAAAAATATTTTGTAATAGCTGTTATGATTGCTTTATTTTTCCGATTAGCACTCTAGCAAGCCGCTAATATTATTTAGAATTTTTCAGAAAAAGCAGTTGACGATGATAAGGGCGGTGCATATAGTTCGCCCCACTTAGCGGGAGCTGGTGGTAGGCTATAGACGGTCTATACGCAGGTCCGACGCGGTTGAAAAAAAAAATTAGGCTGTGCCGCCTCCTTTGCGTGATGCAGTAAATGGGGAGGCTGGTGTATGGCGATTAGAGAGACTCGGATTCTTTTAAATCTGATGGGTGTTTTAGTAACAATAGGGTTGTGGGTGTTGTAATGATTGGAAGAATGTATGCCGACAATTAACCAGCTAATTCGTAAGTCGCGAAAGTCAAAACTTTCCCGGAATAAAGTTCCGGCGCTCGAAGCGTGTCCGCAAAAGCGAGGTGTATGTACGCGTGTTTATACAACGACACCCAAGAAGCCAAATTCTGCTCTTCGTAAAGTGGCTCGTGTAAGGCTTACCAATGGATTTGAAGTCACTTCCTATATACCGGGCGAGGGGCACAATTTACAAGAACATTCAGTTGTAATGATTCGTGGTGGGCGGGTGAAAGACCTTCCTGGTGTTCGTTATCACGTTATCCGTGGGACGCTAGATACTCAAGGTGTTTCAGACCGTCGCCAACGCCGTTCAAAATACGGCGCTAAACGGCCAAAGTAGAGGAAGTTGTAATATGTCCCGTCGTCATGTTGCAGAAAAACGAGAAGTCTTACCTGATGCGAAATTCAATGATTTGGTTGTAACAAAATTCATGAATGCGCTTATGCTTGATGGGAAAAAATCTGTAGCAGAACGTATAGTTTACGGGGCGTTCGACATAATAACATCTAATACTGGTCAAGAGCCAATAAAGGTTTTTCATGAAGCATTAGATAATGTTAAGCCAACGGTAGAAGTTCGATCTCGGCGCGTTGGGGGAGCAACTTACCAAGTTCCTGTAGAAGTGCGTTTAGAACGGCGACAAGCATTAGCTATACGTTGGCTAATTGAAGTGTCACGAAAACGTTCTGAAAACACAATGATTGAAAAACTATCTGCAGAATTGCTCGATGCTTCTAATAATAGGGGGGGCGCTGTTAAAAAGCGTGAGGATACACACAAGATGGCGGAAGCGAATAAAGCTTTCTCTCATTATCGTTGGTAATAAACCTTATAGGGATAAATCAGTATGGCGCGTCCAACTCCTCTTAATAAATACCGCAACATTGGGATTATGGCCCATATTGATGCAGGTAAAACAACAACAACAGAGCGTATCCTTTATTATACTGGGAAGTCCTACAAGATTGGGGAAGTCCACGATGGTAATGCAACAATGGATTGGATGGAACAAGAACAAGAGCGTGGCATTACCATAACATCAGCGGCAACAACTTGTTTTTGGAATGACCATAGAATTAATATAATAGATACTCCCGGCCACGTTGATTTCACCATTGAAGTTGAAAGATCGCTCCGCGTTCTCGATGGAGCAGTCGCTGTGTTTGATTCAGTGGCAGGCGTGGAGCCACAATCAGAGACTGTATGGCGGCAAGCAGACAAATATGAGGTTCCTCGGATTTGCTTTGTAAATAAAATGGATCGAATTGGTGCGGATTTTTATCGTTGTGTCGATATGATTGTTGATCGATTAGGGGCGACACCTTTGGTTATGCAGCTCCCAATTGGCTCGGAATCTCAATTTAGAGGTATAATTGACCTAATCAGTATGAAGTCAATTATCTGGGATGAGGAAACCTTGGGCGCTAAGTTTCATGAAGAAGATATAGATAATTCCGTTTTGGATAAAGTTAAGGAATACAGAGAAAAAATGATCGAGACGGCTGTTGAAGTCGATGATGAAGTGATGGAAGCGTACCTCGAAGGTGAAGAGCCTGGCAATGAGGTGTTAGAACGTTGCATACGAAGGGGCACCATCGACGGTTTGTTTGTGCCTGTATTTTGTGGTTCAGCATTTAAGAATAAAGGTGTTCAACCACTTCTCGATGCGGTTGTGAGCTTTATGCCTTCCCCCGTAGATGTGCCGCCGACTAAAGGTTTTAATCCCGGCTCCAATGAAGAAATTGTTCGTAAAAGTGATGATTCTGTGCCGTTCTCATCCTTGGCTTTTAAAATTATGAATGACCAACATGTTGGCTCCCTGACTTTTTGCCGTGTCTATTCGGGAACGCTTTCTAGTGGAAGCAGCGTTCAGAATTCTGTTAAAGAAAAGAAGGAACGCGTTGGCCGAATGTTGTTGATGCATTCAAACTCTCGGGAACAAATAGAGGAAGCTTACGCGGGCGACATAGTTGCTATTGTTGGATTAAAAGATACTACAACTGGAGATACATTGTGTGACCCAGGAAATCCTGTTTTGCTCGAACGTATGGAATTTCCGGAGCCAGTTATTGAAGTTGCGGTCGAACCTAAGTCTAAAGCAGACCAAGAAAAAATGGGTGTTGCCCTAAATAGGCTAGCAGCTGAGGACCCTTCATTTCGTGTTTCGTCTGATGAAGAAAGCGGGCAAACGGTAATAGCAGGGATGGGGGAACTCCATTTAGATATATTAGTTGATAGAATGAAGCGAGAGTTCAAGGTAGAGGCCAACGTGGGCCAACCTCAAGTAGCGTACCGAGAGACAATCTCAAAGTTTTATGATGAAGATTACACTCATAAAAAACAAACAGGAGGAGCGGGACAGTTTGCTAGAGTCAAAATTAAATTTGAACCACTACCGGCGGGGTCTGGGATAGAATTTGAAAGTAAGGTTGTCGGTGGTAATGTCCCGAAAGAATTTATCCCTGGAGTTGAGAAAGGGATTCGGGATTCAGCAAATAATGGTATTCTTTGTGGATTCCCAATGATTGACTTTAAGGCACAATTATATGATGGGGCCTCACACGATGTTGACTCAAGTGTGATGGCGTTTGAAATTGCTGCTCGAGCTGCCTTCCGAGAAGGCATGCAAAAAGCGGGTGCTAAGCTTCTGGAGCCAATGATGAAAGTAGAGGTGGTAACTCCCGAGGATTATATGGGGGATATTATTGGGGACTTGAACAGTCGCCGTGGACAAGTATCTAGTATGGATCAACGAGGAAATGCAAGAATCGTGCTTGCAATAGTGCCGCTTGCTAATATGTTTGGGTACGTCAATGAGCTGCGATCAATGTCGCAGGGACGGGCCCAATACACCATGCAATTTGATCATTATTCCGATGTTCCAAACCAAGTATCTGAAGAAATCCGCGAACGTCTTGCGGGTTAAATTGGAAGGATAGATAAAAATGGCCAAGGAAAAATTTGAACGAACAAAACCACACTGCAACGTTGGCACTATTGGCCATGTTGATCACGGGAAAACGACACTTACTGCGGCGATCACTAAAGTTTTGGCCGATGACGGTGGAGCAGAATTTGCTGCTTACGATGAAATAGATAAAGCCCCTGAAGAACGTGAGCGCGGAATCACGATTTCGACAGCACATGTTGAGTACGAGACAGGGAATCGCCATTATGCGCATGTTGATTGCCCAGGACATGCTGATTATGTGAAGAATATGATTACAGGCGCCGCACAGATGGATGGTGGGATTTTAGTTGTTTCAGCTGCAGATGGTCCAATGCCTCAGACACGGGAGCATATTCTTCTAGCAAGGCAGGTTGGAGTTCCGGCCTTGGTCGTCTATATGAACAAAACAGATCAAGTTGATGATGAAGAGCTTTTGGAGCTTGTAGAGATGGAAGTTCGGGAACTCTTATCCTCATATGACTTTCCTGGCGATGATATTCCCATCGTCAAAGGCTCTGCATTGGCTGCCCTTGAAGGAAAAGATGAAGAAATTGGTAAGAATTCAATTTTAGAGCTGATGAAGGCAGTTGACGATTATATCCCACAACCTGACCGTCCTAAGGATCAGCCTTTTTTGATGCCAATTGAAGATGTTTTTTCGATTTCTGGAAGAGGGACGGTTGTCACAGGGCGTGTTGAGCAGGGGGTTGTTAAGACTGGGGAGGATATTGAAATTGTCGGGATTAAGGAAACAGTAAAAACAACCTGCACGGGTGTAGAGATGTTTCGCAAGCTTCTCGATGAAGGTGAGGCAGGAGATAATGTAGGGGTTCTGTTGCGTGGAACGAAGCGTGATGAAGTTGAGCGTGGTCAGGTTTTAGCGGCGCCGGGAACGATTACCCCACACACAAAATTTTCTTGTGAAGCATATATTTTGACAAAAGAAGAAGGAGGCAGACACACACCATTTTTTTCAAATTATCGACCGCAATTTTATTTTCGTACCACTGATGTAACCGGAATGGTTAATCTTCCTGACGGGACAGAAATGGTGATGCCGGGCGATAATATTGCGATGGAAGTTGAGTTGATCGCTCCAATTGCCATGGATGATGGTTTACGTTTTGCAATTCGCGAGGGCGGTCGAACCGTTGGAGCTGGTGTAGTTTCAAAAATTATAGCTTAGTTGAACAGTTATCCCATTTTTTGATGGTGTGGTAAGGTTGAGATAAATTAGATGGAACAACAAAATATAAGAATTCGCCTAAAGGCGTTTGATCATAGGATACTAGATCAATCAGCAAGAGAGATTGTGAATACAGCGCAACGAACGGGCGCAGCTGTACGTGGTCCTATCCCGCTGCCAACACGTACGGAAAAATTTACGGTTTTAAGGTCTCCAAACATTGATAAGAAATCTCGTGAACAGTTTGAAATTCGAACCCATAAACGAGTTTTAGATATTGTTGAACCTACACCACAAACTGTTGACGCATTGATGAAGCTAGATTTAGCAGCTGGGGTCGACGTTGAAATTAAACTTTAAGGGTTTTGGCTGATATGCGTACGGGAATTATTGCAAGAAAAATTGGAATGACGCAGCGTTTTGGTGAGAGCGGTGACCAGATCCCGATAACTGTACTGAAAATGGATAATGTACAAGTTGTTGCACAAAGAACTAGAGAAAAGGATGGTTACACTGCAGTGCAACTTGGTTGGGGAACTGCAAAAGTAAAAAATGTTTCAGGTCCAATGCGTGGTCATTTTTCTAAAGCTAAAGTAGAACCAAAGTTAAAGTTAGCAGAATTTTCTGTGACGCCAGATGCGATGTTAGAAATTGGCGCTCTCTTGTCACCGGCACACTTTTCGGATGGGCAGTTTGTTGATGTGACAGGAATTAGTATTGGTAAGGGTTTTGCTGGTAGTATGAAGCGCCATAACTTCAGAGGTCTAAGAGCGTCGCACGGTGTATCTGTAAGTCACCGATCTCATGGATCGACAGGTCAATGCCAAGACCCAGGAAAAGTTTTTAAGGGAAAAAAAATGGCAGGGCACATGGGGGCAAGCCGCGTAACCATCAAAAATTTGCAAATTGTGTCTACAGATGTTGAGCAAGGGCTAATATTGGTACGAGGAGCTATTCCTGGATCTAAGGGGAGTTTTGTTCGTATCTTAGACGCCAACAAAAAACGACCGACTAAGGACCTCCCTTTTCCTGCAGGTTTTTTAGATAACCCGACCTCGGGCAAAACAGCGGCCAAAACTGCTGAAGAAGAGGCAGAAAAATCGGCTGAAAGTCCAACCGTTAATGAAAAAGATAGCTTAAAGGTTCAGAATGAAAACTGAAGTTATTAGTTTAACAAATAAGAAATCAGGGACTATTAGCCTGGACAAAGAAGTATTCGGTTTAGAAGCGCGGGGTGATATATTGGCTCGTGTCGTCAGATGGCAGTTGTCTAAGTCGCGTGGCGGGAATCATAAAGTTAAAGGTCGGAGTGAGGTGACAGCAACTAAAGCCAAGCCCTTTCGCCAAAAAGGAGGGGGAAGAGCGAGGCAAGGAACTAAGGTAGCCCCGCAAATGCGGGGAGGCGGGGTGGCATTTGGACCGCATGTTAGAAACCATAGCCACAAATTACCAAAAAAAGTTAGAAAACTTGGATTGCGGACGGCCCTAAGTGTGAAAAAAGCGGCAGGTGATCTTGTAATTCTTGATATTGCAGAAATTAAAGAGCCAAGCACCAAGAAACTTGCGAAGCAATTGAAGTCTCGTGGATGGAACAAAACTTTGGTTATAGATGGGAATAATGTAAACCAGAATTTTTTTCGGTCACTGCGAAACCTTGAAAACTTTAATATTATTTCTAGTCGAGGGGCGAACGTATTGGATATTCTGCGCAGCGATACTTTGGTTTTGACTAAAGAGGGAGTTGAAACCCTTACGGAGCGTCTGAAATGACGCGCGTTAGTTTTAAAAAGACCAAAACAAGTGAGGAAAGGATGTTTGAGATAATTCGTCGACCAGTTGTAACAGAAAAGGCAACATTGGCTTCAGAATATAATCAATTCACTTTTCAAGTGCCATTAGATGCGAGCAAATGTGAGGTGAAAGAATCAGTGGAGCGGCTTTTTAAGGTCAAAGTCGTTGGCGTCAATACACTTCGACAGCAAGGTAAATTAAAACGTTTTCGTAACAAACTTGGGAAGCGGTGTGATTATAAGAAAGCTATTGTAACTTTGGCTGAAGGTCAGTCAATTGATTTGTCAACCGGGGTTTGAGAAAGATTTATTTGAACAATGCCGTTAAAGCAATATAACCCAACTACTCCAGTCCGCCGCAATCTTGTGTTGGTTGATCGTTCAACCCTATGGAAAGGGTTGCCGGAGAAGTCGTTAACTGCAGGAATAGCGAAGGCCGGGGGACGAAATAACACTGGGAGGATAACATCTCGGCGCAGAGGCGGTGGGCATAAAAGGCGCTATCGTATAATTGATTTTAGGCGCTCTAATTTTGATCTGAGTGGTATTGTTGAAAGATTGGAATATGATCCTAATCGAACAGCATTTATAGCGTTAGTGAAATATGAGAATGGTTCTAAAAGTTATATTTTAGCTCCTCAAAGACTCCAGGTAGGGGATACAGTGGTGTCAGGTTCAAACGTAGATATAAAGCCTGGTAATGCCATGCCTATGGCAAACATGCCTGTTGGAACAATTATTCACAACATTGAAATGAAGCCAGGTAAAGGGGGCCAGATTGCTAGGTCAGGTGGAGCCTATGCCCAAATTATAGGGAAGGATCAAGGATACGCGCAGTTGAGGCTTACTTCAGGAGAAATCCGTTTGATTAGAGCAGAGTGCCTTGCTACGGTAGGTGCAGTTTCAAACCCGGATCAGCAAAATATCAAACTTGGGAAGGCCGGACGAGCCCGTTGGAAGGGTATTAGACCTTCAGTCCGAGGCGTGGCCATGAATCCGGTTGATCATCCTCATGGGGGTGGGGAAGGCCGTACCTCAGGCGGCCGCCATCCAGTTACGCCATGGGGGAAACCAACAAAAGGTGCACGTACTCGTAACAATAAGAAAACAAATCGGTTGATTATGCGAAGCCGTCATCTCAAGAAGAAAAGATAGGAGAGTTAACAAGTGCCGCGCTCAGTATGGAAAGGTCCGTTTGTTGATGGATACCTTTTAAAAAAAGCAGAAGTAACTCGCTCTTCGGAACGCAATACAGTGATCAAGACTTGGTCCCGACGTTCAACAATTTTACCACAGTTTGTTGGTCTAACTTTTGGTGTTTACAATGGTCAAAAGTTTATACCTGTAATGATTACAGAAGAGATGATTGGCCATAAATTAGGGGAATTCTCCCCAACACGAGCATATATGGGGCATGGTGTGGATAAGAAAGCTAAAAGAGGTTAATATGGGGAAATCAGCCTTTGAGCGACGTGTTGCAGATAATGAAGCAATTGCACTTGCGAAACGGCTACGTGTATCCCCTCAAAAATTGAATTTGGTTGCTTCAACAATTCGGGGAAAGGACTGCGGTGCTGCTGTAGCCTCGCTTACTTTTTCGCAGCGACGTATTTCAAAAGCGGTAAAGGTACTTCTCGAAAGTGCTATTGCAAATGCAGAAAATAATCATCAGTTAGACATTGATCGTTTATTTGTAGCTGAGGCAACAGTTGGAAAGAGCTTGGTTATGAAACGATGGAAAGCAAGAGCGCGTGGCAGGGTAGGCCGTATTGAGAAACCCTTTAGCAACTTACGCATTGTGGTTCGTGAAAGGGAGGAGGTCGTGTAATGGGGCAGAAAGTTAACCCTATTGGTTTGCGGTTAGGTATCAATCAAACGTGGGATTCGCGGTGGTATGCTAGTGATGAAAATTTTGCAAATTTGCTTCATGAAGACCTGAAAATTAGAGGGTACCTTAAGAAAAGATTAGGACAAGCTGGCATTGCGAAGGTTGTAATAGAACGACCTGCTAAGAAGGCGCGTGTTACAATTTATACTGCCCGACCTGGGGTTGTCATTGGTAAAAAAGGTGCAGATATTGAAAAATTAAGATCAAAGATTGCAACAATGACTGGTGCAGAAGTTCACTTAAATATTGTTGAGGTTAGGAAGCCAGAAATAGAGGCACAACTAGTTGCAGAAAATGTAGCTCAACAAATAGAACGTCGGGTGTCTATCAGGAGAGCAATGAAACGTGCTGTCCAGTCCTCGATGCGAATGGGAGCTGAAGGCATTAGAATAAACTGTGCGGGGCGATTGGGTGGTGCAGAAATTGCACGCATGCAATGGTATAGGGAAGGTAGAGTTCCTCTTCACACACTTCGTGCCAATATAGATTACGGAGAGGCAAGTGCCCTAACAACATATGGGATTTGTGGAGTTAAGGTATGGATCTACAAGGGTGAAATCATGTCGCATGATCCCTTGGCGACGGAAAAAAAGCTTGTTGAACAACAGCCCCAACGTTGAAGATAAGATAAAAAGGCTAATTTGATATGCTGCAACCGAAGAGAACAAAATTTCGAAAAGCTCACAAAGGCCGAATACACGGGAGAGCTAAAGGTGGGAGCACTTTAAACTTTGGGTCGTTTGGCTTGAAGGCACTAACCCCAGAACGTGTTACCGCGCGTCAGATCGAAGCTGCCCGACGAGCTATGACGCGGCATATTAAACGCCAGGGCCGCATTTGGATTAGGATTTTTCCAGATGTCCCCGTGTCTAGAAAACCGGCCGAAGTGCGTCAAGGCAAAGGTAAGGGCTCGCCAGAGTATTGGGTTTGCCGGGTTAAACCAGGTCGAATAATGTTTGAAATGGGCGGCGTTCCAAAAGAATTAGCACTTAAAGCTTTTGAACTTGCTGCCGCAAAACTTCCTTTGCAGACAAAAGTCGTTACGCGTCTAGGTGAAGGGGGTTGATCAAATGAAATCAGAGGATCTGCGAACTAAAACTCAAGATGAATTAAGTGACCAATTATTAGAGTTGCGGAAAGAGTCATTTAACCTGCGTTTTCAAAAAGCAAATGGGCAATTAGAAAACACGTCGAGCGTCAAAAGAGTCAGAAGAGATATAGCGCGAATTAAAAGTATTTTAGTCGAGAAGCGAGCGCAAGTTCATGGGTAAGATATACAGATAGGAAAGCAAGGGCCAATGCCAAAAAGGGTGCTTCAAGGAGTTGTTGTAGGTGACAAGCAGGAAAAGACGATTACGGTCATAGTTGAGCGAAAAGTCATGCATCCTGTCTATAAAAAATATGTAAATAAATCAAAAAAGTATGCAGTGCACGATATCGATAACAAATTTAAAATAGGCGATAAAGTAACAATTAGAGAGTGTCGCCCTGTATCAAAAAATAAGCGTTGGGAAGCACTGTTGGATGATATGTAGATATATTAACTTCATTAATTAGGAATATTATGATCCAAGTGGAATCAAATTTAGGGGTTGCTGATAATTCTGGGGCACGGCGCGTGCAGTGCATTAAGGTGCTTGGTGGCTCAAAACGCAAATATGCATCGGTTGGGGATGTAATTGTAGTTTCGGTCAAAGAGGCAATCCCAAGAGGGCGTGTAAAAAAAGGTGAGGTTTTGCAAGCTGTTGTTGTTAGGACAGCAAAAGATATTAGACGAAAAGACGGGTCTTGTATCCGGTTTGATAATAATGCGGCGGTTTTAATTAATAAGCAAGGGGAGCCAATAGGCACTCGAATATTTGGCCCGGTAACGCGTGAATTACGTGTTAAGCGTTATATGAAAATAATTTCTTTAGCACCAGAGGTTTTATAATGGCTGCAAAAGTGAGAAAAGGTGATCGTGTAATAGTCCTTACCGGTCGAGACAAAGGTAAAATTGGCGAGGTGCTCGCAATGTACCAAGCACGGGAGCGGGCTGTTGTTCAGGGTGTTAATATGGTTAAGCGTCATCAAACCCAGTCAGGCGCTACTCCAGGCGGTATTATCGAAAAAGAATCTACTATTCACCTCTCAAACCTTGCTCTTATTGATCCTAAAGATGATAAACCAACAAGAGTTGGGTTTAAGGTGCTCGAAGACGGTCGTAAAGTCCGGTATTCTGCCCGCACTGGTGAAATATTAGATATATAAAGGTTGAAAAAATGACGTCGCGTCTTCGAAATGCGTATCTTACCGAAATAAAAGCCAAATTAAAAACTGAGCTTGGGCTGAAAAGTGATATGGAAGTGCCGCGCCTTGAAAAAATTGTACTCAATATGGGAGTTGGAGAGGCCGCTGCCGATAAGAAGAAAATAGATGGCGCTGTTAAGGAAATTACCTTAATAGCAGGGCAAAAGCCAGTTGTAACTGTAGCAAAGAAGTCTATTGCAAGCTTTAAACTTCGTGAGGGAATGCCAATAGGAGTTAAGGTAACTCTCCGAAAGAACCGAATGTATGAATTTCTTGATAGGCTCATAAACATAGCGTTGCCAAGAGTTCGAGATTTTCGAGGGCTTTCCGAAAAAAGCTTTGATGGGAGTGGCAACTATTCGCTTGGTATTAAGGAGCAAATAGTGTTTCCAGAAATTGATTACGACAAAGTAGAAAAAATTAGAGGATTAGATATTGTGATTTGTACAACATCAAAAATAGATTCAAATGCGAAAGCGTTACTTCAAGCTTTCAATATGCCGTTTTTAGCAGGGCGTTGATAGGAGGCTAGTTTTTATGGCAAAAAAAAGTGCGGTTGAGCGTGATAGAAAACGAGTTTATTTAGGGAAAAAATTCCAAGCTCGGCGAGCTCGGCTAAAAGCTAGTGCAATAGACCCGGCGTTGTCGCCAGAAGAGCGATTTAAGGCTAGGATAAAGTTATCTGAAGTCCCCAGAAATTCTGCCCAAGTGCGCCAGCGCTTGCGGTGCCGTGTGTCTGGGCGCTCGCGTGGCAATTATCGTAAATTTGGTTTGAGTCGAATAGTTTTAAGGGAATTAGCTTCTTCAGGACAAATTCCCGGTATCATAAAATCAAGCTGGTAACGGAGTTAACGCATATGGCAATGACTGACCCATTAGGAGATATGCTTACACGAATTAGAAACGGGCAAGAAGCCCGGCATGGAAGTGTTATTTCGCCTTCGTCACGGTTAAGGAAGAACGTGCTTGCAGTTTTAAAACGTGAAGGTTTTATTCGTGATTATTCGTTGCAAGATGTACGAGAGGGCGTTAAAGAGTTAAAGATACAACTAAAATATAACGATGGATCACCTGTAATTCACGAAATAAGCCGAGTTTCTAAACCCGGAAGACGGGTCTATTCAGGGATAAAAGATCTTAGTAGGTTTTATAACGGACTTGGAATTGCTATACTCTCAACGCCGCGGGGAGTTCTTTCAGATGCTGAAGCCCGTGACCAAAACGTTGGTGGAGAGGTCCTTTGCCAAGTTTTCTGAAGTATCACTTTGTACTATTATTTTTTTTAGGATAGTAACATGTCGCGTGTTGGGAAAGAACCGATAAATATACCTGACGGAGTAACATTAACAGTTGCAGATGCAGTTGTTACTGCTAAAGGAAAATTTGGTGAATTAGCTACCAAATTATCGAATCATGTAGACGTAAATTGTGTTGATAATCAAGTTAAAGTTAGTCCAACTAGTGAACTTAAGCGCGCGCATGAGATGTGGGGGACTACTCGGAGTAATATTAACAATCTAATCCTTGGTGTGTCTCAGGGTTTTCAAAAGAGCCTTGAACTTAATGGGGTTGGGTATCGTGCCCGGATTCAAGGTAAAGAGCTTGTTATGCAATTGGGGTTAAGTCACGATATCCATTACCCCATTCCTGAAGGGATAAAAATTGAATGTTCGGATCAGACGGCGATTAAGGTTTCCGGTGCTGACAAACAACAAGTTGGGCAAGTAGCAGCTGAAATTAGAGCTTTTCGTCCACCTGAACCCTATAAAGGTAAAGGGGTTAAATACATAGACGAATATATTTTTCGTAAAGAAGGCAAGAAGAAATAGGTTATGCCAAATTCTAAACAATTATTTAATCGCCGAGCATTTAGGACGAGAGGCAAGCTTAAAAAGGCGAGCCCGGATCGTCCCCGGCTCTCAGTGTTTCGTTCTGGGCGACATATTTATGCGCAGTTAATTGATGATAAAATTGGTGCAACGTTGGTTGCTGCGTCTACTTTAGAAAAAGAGATGCGGTCTAAGCTTAAGTCAAGCTCCAATAAGGCTGCAGCAACAGAAGTAGGCTCCCTGCTAGCTAAACGAGCTTTAGAACAAGATTTAAAGGATATAGTTTTTGATCGTGGGGGGTATAAATACCATGGAAGAGTTAAAGCGCTTGCTGATGCGGCTCGCGCAGGTGGTTTGAAATTTTAAGGTACAAGGCAAATGGTAAGAAATTCAAAGAATGAACAAGCTCGGGGGAGATCTGATGGAAAAGGCGATGGAGATTCTGATGATCTGATTGATAAGCTTGTGCATATCAATAGGGTTGCAAAGGTGGTAAAAGGGGGGCGCCGATTCTCTTTTGGAGCTTTGGTAGTGGTCGGTGATGGGCGAGGTCACGTAGGATATGGTACAGGTAAAGCAAGGGAAGTTCCTGAAGCTATTCGTAAAGCTACAGATCAGGCAAAAAGGAACCTAATACATATTCCGCTTCGCGAAGGAAGGACACTTCATCATGACGTAAGAGGACATTTTGGAGCGGGAAAGGTGTTGCTCCGATCTGCTCCAGCTGGAACTGGTATAATTGCGGGAGGGCCGATGAGGGCAGTGTTTGAAACTATGGGGGTGCACGATATTGTATGCAAATCAACCGGTTCCCAGAATCCACATAATATGGTTAAAGCGACCTTTAAGGCTCTTAAGAGATGCCAATCACCCCGAATGGTTGCTAGTCGTCGTGGAAAGAAAGTCGCTGAAATAGTTGCGCGCCGTGACCAAACTAGTGATCGCGCTTAGGGTAATGAAAGGGCGTTTATAATGGAGGGAAAAAGGTCAACTGTTGAAGTAACACAAATTCGGAGCGGAATTGGACGTCCAAAGGACCAACGAAGAACCCTTGTTGGCCTAGGGCTTAATAAGGTGAACCGCACTAGAGTTTTGGTTGATACACCAGCTGTTCGTGGAATGGTAAAAAAAGTAAAGCATTTGGTGAAGGTTAAGAATTAATTGGTTAATGTGCTTAAAAAAGTAAGGAAATATGGAAATAAGGGAATTGCCCGATGAAGCTTAATCAACTAGCTGATAAAACCGGTGCTTCGAAGTCTCGGAAGCGCATAGGGCGCGGAATTGGCTCGGGGAAAGGAAAAACATCAGGTAGGGGCCAAAAAGGGCAAAAGTCCCGAAGCGGATTTTCTTTGTTAGGGTTTGAAGGTGGTCAGATGCCGTTATATCGCCGGCTTCCTAAAAGAGGTTTTCGTAACTATTTTTCAAAATTTTATGGTGAGGTCAACTTAGGCCGGTTGCAGGCAGCAGTTGATGCGGGAAAATTTAACTCCAATGAAATTATTACTAGCGCAGAGATTGTTGAGGCTGGATTAACGAGAAAGACACAGGCTGGCGTAAAGTTGTTGGCAAAAGGAGTGCTTACCTCCAGTTTAAAACTGGAAGTACAGGCGGCTTCGCAAAAAGCTATTTCAATAATTGAAAAAGCAGGTGGAACAGTAAAAATACCTAATCCGAAAGTAATAAAAGAGGGTAAAGGTAAAAGACGTGATATTATTTCCGCAGAACGTAAAGAAAAGTATGCTAAGTTGATGGTTTTAAAAGAATAGCTAATGAAAATACATTCGTTGTATAATAAATCGAGAAAACTTTAATGGCATCTACTGCCGAACAGCTAGCCTCAAATATTAATTTCGGTGCTTTTGCAAAAGCGACGGAGTTAAAAAATCGTATCTGGTTTACTCTGGGGGCTTTGGTGGTTTATCGCCTAGGTACCTATATCCCGCTACCTGGAATAGACCCGGGTGTGCTTTCTGACGTTTTTAACCGTAATGCTGGCGGTATTCTTGGCATGTTTGATATGTTTGCCGGGGGGGCCTTGAGTCGTATGACTATATTTGCCCTAAATATTATGCCTTATATTTCAGCGTCAATAATAATGCAGTTAATGACGGCTGTGTCGCCTCAAATGGAGGCTCTAAAGAAAGAAGGTGAAGCTGGACGCAAAACAATTAATCAATACACTCGATATTTGACTGTTTTAATCTGCGCGTTACAAGCCTATGGCGTCTCTATTGGACTTGAGGGGATGTCCTCGTCCCAAGGGCCTGCAGTTTCAAATCCTGGCTTGTTTTTTAGGTTTACAATTGTCGTTACCCTTGTGGGAGGCACATTGTTTTTGATGTGGCTAGGTGAGCAGATCACTGCACGAGGTGTTGGAAATGGTATATCACTTATTATTTTTGCAGGAATTGTAGCGGAGTTACCGGCAGCGCTGGTCGGAACATTAGACCTTGGTCGTACGGGTGCTTTGTCAACTGGGGCAATCGTTTTTTTGTTGTTGATGTCAGTGGCAGTTATTTATTTTATTGTTTTCGTAGAGCGAGCACAAAGGCGATTGACGGTACAATATCCGAAAAGACAACGAGGCAACAAAATGATGGGGGGTGAGAGTTCTCACCTTCCTTTAAAGGTCAACACCGCGGGGGTTATTCCCCCAATTTTTGCGAGTTCAATTCTGCTTTTACCGGTAACTTTGATACAGTTTTCAGCTAGCTCTGGACCAGAATGGCTAACCGAGGTCGGGGCATATTTGGGGCGTGGGCAGGCTGGTTATTTAATTATTTATACTTCATTAATCATGTTTTTTGCTTTTTTTTATACCGCTATAGTTTTCAATCCTAGCGAAACTGCGGAAAACTTGAAAAAATATGGAGGATTTATTCCGGGTATTCGTCCAGGTGAAAATACTGCAAAGTATCTTGACTGGATATTAACTCGTTTGACGGTGGTAGGTTCACTTTACCTGGTCTCAGTTTGTTTGTTGCCAGAAATTCTGATATCACGTTGGTCAGTTCCTTTTTATTTTGGTGGAACAAGCTTATTAATTGTTGTGACAGTGACAATAGACACAGTAGCGCAGGTTCAGTCGCATCTAATTGCCCATCAATATGAAGGTTTGATACGAAAGGCTAAACTTAGGGGACGCTCCTGATGATTATTGTTTTGATGGGTCCGCCTGGTGCCGGGAAGGGTACCCAAGCAGCTCACCTTTCAAAGCACTTTAATATTCCACATTTGTCAACCGGCGATGTTTTTAGAAACGCCATGGCAAACGAATCAACGCTTGGAGAAAAGGTGAAGTTTTATATTAATAAAGGTGAATTGGCACCTGATCAGGTCGTAATTGATATCGTTTTACAGAAACTTGATCAAAAGGTTTTCTCTAAAGGGCTTGTTCTTGACGGATTCCCGCGTACTTTATCTCAAGCAGAAATGTTTGACGGAGAACTGGTAAGAAAAAAATTAGCTATCGACCTTGTGTTGAATCTGGTTGTTTCAGAACAAGAACTCTACAAAAGAATTGAAAAAAGGGCGAACGAAAATGTTACACGGCGTTCAGATGATAATGATAAAATCTTAAAAAATCGGATTGAAATATATAATAGGCAAGCAAGAGCTGTTATTGATTTTTATCGAAAGAAAGATCTCGTGTTTGATGTAGATGGGGCACAAACAGCCAATCTTGTCCTTACAACAATTCTTAACAAACTAAATTTAAGGATTATATGTTAGATACTGACCTAGGAGAGGTTGACTTGGCTGAATGTATAAATATAATCCCGTCCTTTCAAATTCATAGCAAAAGATGTGGTTCCACCAAAAAAAATAAGGAGATAAAATTTTGGCGCGCATAGCGGGTGTCAATATTCCTACCGGGAAACGGGTTGCAATAGCTCTTACCTATATTTTTGGTATTGGGCCTGCGTCTGCAGTTAAAATTTGTAAGGAATCTAATATTTCTAGTGACCGGCGAGTAAATGAGCTGACTGAAGATGAGGTTATGAGCATTCGCGAAATTATAGACAACCACTATCAAGTTGAAGGCGATTTACGTCGAGAAACGGCAATGAATATTAAACGGTTAATGGATCTAGGCTGTTATCGTGGACTAAGGCATCGCCGAGGTCTTCCTGTTCGAGGACAACGCACGCATACTAATGCACGAACACGTAAAGGACCGTCGAAGCCGGTTGCAGGAAAGAAAAAATAATGTGGGGATTTTAAATGGCAAAAGTGGCTAGTGCACGGTCGCGTCGTCGGGAAAAGAAAAACATAGTTTCGGGTGTTGCTCATGTGAATGCAACATTCAATAATACTATGATTACTATAAGCGATGCTCAGGGAAATGCAGTTTCATGGTCATCGGCTGGTGTTATGGGCTTTAAGGGGTCTCGTAAATCAACACCCTATGCGGCGCAAATGGCGAGTGAAGATGCAGGTAAGAAAGCTCTTGAACATGGAATGAAAATTCTTGAAGTTGAAGTTAAAGGACCAGGTTCGGGTCGAGAATCGGCTCTACGTGCACTCCAAACAATAGGTTTTACGATTACGGCTATTCGTGATGTGACGCCCATACCTCATAATGGCTGTCGGCCACGCAAACGTCGTCGAGTATGATCAATAAGTGATTTGTTGTTTTGTTGAATTTTAAATGGAATGTTTTTTCGTTCGGAGTTGTTGTTAATCCGGAAACCCAACTACTTAATGCGAGGTCTTTGAAGTGCTTCAGAATAATTGGAAAGAACTAATTAAACCGGCTACACTTAACGTTCAGTCAGGTGCTGATAAATCACGTTTTGCAACATTGGTAGCAGAACCGCTTGAAAGAGGATTTGGCTTGACGCTTGGTAATGCTCTTCGGAGGGTTTTATTATCTTCCTTGCAAGGGTCGGCTATCACTGCGGTTCAAATAGAAGGGGTCCTCCATGAATTTTCATCAATTTCTGGTGTGAGAGAAGATATTACAGATATCATTCTTAATATTAAGTCTCTGGGGTTGAGTTTGAAAGCCGAAGGGCCCAAGAAAATGTCACTAAGAGTAAAGGGCGCATGTACAGTAACCGCAGAAATGATTGATACTGGGGCAGATGTTGAAATTATGGATCCCGATCTGGTGATATGTCATTTAGATAAAGGTGCAAGCTTAAATGCGGAGTTTACGGTTGAGAATGGAAAGGGCTACAGACCAGCATCGATGAGCCGCCAAGAAGATAGCCCAATTGGTTTAATTCCAGTCGACGCGGTATTTTCACCTATAAGGCGAGTATCATATAAAGTTGAAAATACTCGGGTTGGCCAGGAAACAGATTATGATAAACTATTAGTTGAGGTTAGTACGTCTGGAGCTGTAACTCCAGAGGATGCTTTAGCCCTTGCTGCACGTATTTTGCAGGACCAATTAAGCCTTTTTGTTAATTTTGAAGAACCAGCAGCCACTATCGCAGAAGAACAACGTGAAGAACTTCCTTTTAATCGCAATTTATTAAGAAAAGTAGAAGAACTGGAGTTATCAGTTAGGTCGGCAAATTGTCTGAAAAATGATAATATTATATATATTGGTGACTTGGTTCAAAAAACTGAGTCGGACATGTTACGTACACCAAATTTTGGGCGTAAGTCCCTAAATGAAATTAAAGAAGTATTGTCTCATATGGGATTATATTTGGGAATGGATATTATTGAATGGCCACCTGAGAATATCGAAGAAATGGCTAAGAGACTGGAAGATCCATTTTGATGTCGATCTGATGAAGTGATTCGTGCTTGCTAATATAGAAACAAGGTAATTTAACCATGCGACATAGACATGGACATAGAAAGTTAAACAGGAGTGTATCGCATCGTAGGGCTATGTTTTCGAATATGACAACATCGCTCATTACACATGAACAGATAGAAACAACTCTTGCAAAAGCGAAGGAAGTGCGGCGTTTTGCTGATAAGATGATCAGTCTTGGCAAGAAAGGGTCTATACATTCTAGGCGCCAGGCATTTTCATTTTTGCGCAGCCAAATAGCAATAAACAAACTATTTTCTAGCTTGGCAGAGCGTTATAAAGAGCGACCAGGAGGTTATACTCGTGTATTAAAAGCCGGTTTCCGCTATGGTGATTCAGCGCCCATGGCGATTGTAGAATTGGTTGATCGCGATCCTGATGCAAGAGGCGCTGAAGACAAGCAACGGGTCGAATCTGAAGAAGGAGATGTTGAATAAACTTTTTTTTGACACCCCATGCCCTTTAGTTTTTTGGCAAAATCGGATGATTATGCCAGTTTTAGTTTTTTATTTATGGATTTTAAGTTTGATTAAGCTACTGTGTTTTATTCTAGCTTTCTCAGCTATCTCTCTTTCGGTTGCAGCTGAAGAAGATGGTCGCAGCCTGCCACCGTCTAAAGAACAGATACAATTTTCATTTGCGCCAATAGTTGAAAAAGTCGCACCGGGTGTTGTTAACATTTATACCCAGACAAAAGTGCGCGATAGACGAATGGCTCCCTTATTTGACGACCCATTTTTCCGTCGTTTTTTTAATGATTTTGGATTCCAATTTAACAAACCACGAACTCGCCAACATAATTCGCTAGGTTCTGGAGTGATTGTTCAGCAAGATGGTTTAATCGTTACTAATAATCATGTTATCGAAGGTGCAGACACAATTAAGGTTGTTTTGACGGATCGTCGAGAGTTTAGTGCCTCTATTGCGGCTGTTGATGAAAAAAGTGATATCGCTTTCTTGAAAATAAACGTTGGAGACGAAACACTGCCTTTTCTGAAGTTAAAAGATTCAGACAATCTAAAAGTAGGGGATCTAGTTCTTGCCATTGGGAACCCATTTGGCGTTGGTCAAACAGTGACTACAGGAATTGTTTCGGGCTTGGCAAGGACAATTGGTGGAAAGGCGCAATATAGTTCATTTATACAAACGGATGCGGCTATAAATCCCGGGAACTCAGGAGGTGCTCTTGTTTCAATTGATGGATATCTTGTGGGCGTCAATACAGCTATTTTTTCGAAAACTGGGGGGTCATTAGGAATTGGCTTCGCCGTTCCTTCGAATTTAATCAGAGCTTTGATGAAGAGTTTAGGTGCTGGTACTTTTTTAAGGCCATGGCTTGGTCTGGTCAGTCAAATGGTAACAACAGACATAGCCGAATCACTTAAATTAGAGCGTCCAATTGGAGTGCTAGTGAATCTAGTGCATAAAAAAAGTGAGGGATTTCGGGCAGGAATAAGAACTGGTGACTTGATCTTACGGGTAAACGAACATGAAATAATAAATCCAGGCGACCTCGAATACAGAATAGCCACTATGGGAGTTGGCCAAAATGTAAATATTTACTTGGTTCGGGATGGTCAATTTAAGAAGCTTGCCCTAACATTAGCACTACCTCCTGAACAACCGCTACGTGACTTGACTAGATTAACTGGAGAACAACCACTAGCAGGTGCTCTGATCGGCAATCTTTCGCCTGCATTAGCTATTGAAATAAATCAGAATCCATTTAATGAAGGCGTTGTTATTGTTGACGTTGCAAGGAACTCTCATGGCAAAAAACTTGGGTTTCGAGAGAATGATATTATCTTAAGTATAAATGGGAAGAAAATGTCACTGGTGGAAGAAGTAGTTGAAGCATTAAATGCAACCCCAAAGAATTGGAAAATTGCTTTTAATAGAAGAAATCGAACTCACAATCTTGTGGTGCGGAATTAATAGTGCCGTCTCTTTTTGAGTGTGGGCAGGCGAAGCCATTAGCGGATCGTCTTCGTCCAACAGAAATTCGCAATGTAGTTGGGCAGGAGCATCTATTTGCTCCGGGAGCAGTTCTTTCTCAAGTTTTTCAAATGGGTCAGATTAGGTCATTCATCCTCTGGGGCCCACCTGGGACAGGAAAGACTAGTATTGCACGACTTCTTAAACATGTTTTGGATTACGAATTTATATCGTTGTCTGCAGTTTTTTCAGGTGTTGTAGAACTTCGAAAAATATTTGAAGCGGCTGCTAAACGCTTTGAAATAGGAAAAGGTACCATTTTATTTGTTGATGAAATTCACCGTTTCAATAGATCGCAGCAAGACAGTTTTCTTCAAAACATGGAAAATGGTACAATAGTTTTAATTGGTGCTACTACTGAAAATCCATCTTTCGAATTAAATTCAGCTCTCTTATCACGTACGGAGGTTATATGCCTCAAGCCTTTAGGAGCAAGAGAATTAGAGATACTGCTTTGCCGGGCTGAAGAAACAGAAGGTAGAAAACTGCAGTTAGATCTGGCTGCTAGAGAAGCACTATGTAAGATCGCTGAGGGGGATGGCAGGTATTTGTTAAATATGGCCGAAAAACTTTTTCAGGTTCAGACGGATACCGTCCTCGATGTGGAAAGCTTATCTAACATTTTACAACGTCGGATGCCAACATATGATAAATCTCAAGAATTTCATTTTAACCTGATAAGCGCTCTTCACAAGTCACTAAGGGGTTCTGATACAGATGCCGGGCTTTATTGGCTTTCACGTATGTTGGATGGTGGGGAAGACCCTCGATACATTGCTAGACGACTGGTGAGATTTGCATCTGAAGATATTGGCCTAGCTGACCCAAATGCTCTTTCTTATGCACTAACCGCATGGGAAGCATACGAACGATTAGGTTCTCCTGAAGGAGATCTAGCACTCGCTCATTGTGTTATATATTTAGGAACGGCTCCAAAATCTAATGCAGCTTATAGAGCGTTTGGTAGATCCCAAAGCGTGGCAAAGGAGACAGGTTCTTTAAGTCCACCCCAGCATATTCTAAATGCTCCAACAACATTATTGAAGGAGCTTGGGTATGGCAAAGGTTATCAATATGACCATGATTCTGAAAATATATTTTCTGGTCAAAATTATTTTCCAACTAACATGGAACGCATCAATTTTTATTCGCCAAATGCGATTGGGTTTGAAAGAGAACTGGCTAAAAGAATGAAATACTGGGAAAATCTAAGGAGAGAGAGAACACGTAAAGTGAAATAAGTTTTTGGTGTTACTGAGGAGGTGACGCATTGCAGTTTAAACTACTATTTTTTATTGCATTAGGTGGTGCTGCGGGAGCAGTTGGTCGGTTTCTCTTTATAACAGGACTGAATCAATGGTTCGGGTTGAGTTCGGCTGTAGGGACGTTTTTTATCAATTGTCTTGGATCATTTTTGTTAGGCTTAATAATTTCAATAATGGAGTTTTTGTGGTCAGTCGATGAAGCCGTAAAGGCAATGTTAGTGGTAGGGTTTTTAGGTAGCCTTACAACATTTTCGGCTTTTTCCCGAGATTGTCTGATGTTTTTCGACAAAGGGGAGTACGGGCACGCGTTTATCTATATTGTAGGATCAGTCGCTTTAAGCTTAGTTGGGTTTATACTTGGCCTCTCAGTAATCCGGAGCCAATTGTCGTGATTCGTTTTACTATTACTGTTGAAGCTATAGAAGAAGGGATTAGATTAGACAAATGGTTCCAAAAACGATACCCACAAATTAGCCGGGACCATTTGCACAAACTACTCCGGACCGGACAAGTTAGGCTAGACAAAAAAAGAGTTAAGTCCAGCTGTCGACTTCAAAAAGGCCAACAAATCCGCGTCCCCCCCAAAATCCAGGAACTTCAGCAGGGTTATGAGCAGCGTCAAATAATCAAACCGTTGCCTCCAACTAATTGGGTTTTAACTATAAAGAATAAGATCCTTAAAATGAATAGGCACATTATTGCTATTGACAAACCAGCAGGTTTGGCTGTTCAAGGCGGGAGTCAACAAAGTCTCCACTTAGATGGAATGCTAGATGCCCTGCGTTTTGGTTCAAAAGAGCGTCCCCGATTAGTCCACCGATTGGATAAGGACACTTCGGGTGTGTTATTAATAGCACGCAGCGCAATATGTGCTAGAGCTCTGACAGAGGCCTTTAAGAATAAAGCGGTTCAAAAAAATTACTGGGCAATAGTAGTTGGCAAACCGGAAAAACAATCAGGTTTAATTAATAAATCTCTCTACAAGGCAAAGGGGCGATGGGGCGAAAAAATTATTCCAGACAATGTTAGAGGGAAGAATGCAGAAACATATTTTCGGGTTATTGTGGCGGATAACGTTGCGACTTTATTAGAACTCAGTCCAATAACAGGACGAACACACCAACTGCGCGCGCATTGCTCAATTTCTGGATTTCCCATTTTGAGTGATGGGAAGTATGGGGGAAAGAATGCGTTTGTTGAAGAGTTAAAACACTCTAAAAAGTTACATTTATATTCAAGGGAAATCAAAATAAGTCACCCACAAATTGGAATGTTTACTTGTCAGGCTCCTATTCCAACGCATATGGCAAGAACTCTGTCACTTTTAAGATTTCAGGTGAAAGGCATGGATTGTAACAATTAGAATAGAGTTTTCAATTGAAAACGAGGAAATATGTCAATAGATGTAAATGGTGCTAGTCGAAAGCTACCAGAATAGGTTAGTGTGTAGTTTATTTTTCAGGACTGGAATATCAAGGGACATCTTCTCAAGGTATTAAGGAAAATTTTTAAAACTCTTTTAGCGAAAAGGTGCAAGAAAGACAGATAAAAATGTATAAAAAAAAAATTTTCCAAAAAGTATAAAGGTTGTTGCAGAAGGGTTTCGGTGTTATCAAATTAAGGTTGATCACCAACCTCTAGAAACAATAGAAGGTTCTGTGATTCAGGTCCCCTCCAAATATTTGGCTACAGCTATAGCTGATGAACTTAAAAGTCAGTTAGATAAAATCCAAAAAGAAACTATTACATTTTTTAAACTTGCGTCTATAGCAACTGATCAAATTGCATCAAACCGGGAAAGTGCTATCTATCATTTAATGAAATATGCTGAGACAGATCTGCTTTGTTATTGGCGCGATCCAACCACAGAACTTGGAAAAATACAGTCAGCTGCTTGGTCGCCTCTGCTAAAATGGGCAGAGGAGGTGTTAGGGGCAAGGATGAAAATTACGTGCCATGTTTCTCCGGTCCAACAATCAAGAAAGGCTCTAGATGCTATTAAACAGGCTGTTGAAGGACTAGGGCCACACGAGCTAGCCCCATTGGTTCTTTCAACTCAAGCATCGGGGTCAATAATAATTGGTCTTGCTATAATATTTGATGTAATTAACGTCGGGCATGCGATTGAAATTTCTCAACTAGATGAAATATACCAAGAAGAAAAATGGGGTTTCGATGACGAAATCTCTGCTCGTCGAAACAGCTTATCAGAAGACCTCTACGTAGCAGAAAATTACATAAAACTGCTTAAGGCTAATTGAAGTAATTGATTAACTACATAGACAGAAAAAGCTTACGTGAACTGATAACCTTAAGTAATTAATAGGATAGTATAAATTTGATTCATACTTTTCCCTATTTTATATTTTAGAGTACCTTAGGTATTGTGGCTCCAATAAAAAATCTATTAAGTTCTGCGTTTTGCGGACAATTGAAATAAATAAGAATTGTTTAATATTCTGAAAAAAATCAACGGCGAGGCAGCGAATGAAAGAGGTCATTCAAAAACTAGAGAAAAAACGTAAAGAAGCTCTTCAGGGTGGCGGAAAAAAAAGAATAAGTGCACAGCACAAAAAAGGTAAATTAACAGCTCGCGAACGAATAGAGATACTTCTTGACCCAAACTCGTTTGAAGAGTGGGGTATGTTTGTCGAGCATCGTTGCACTGATTTCGGTATGTCCAAGGTTTCTATTCCTGGAGACGGTGTAGTCACTGGGTATGGAAAGATAAATGGCCGACTTGTTTTTGTGTTTAGCCAGGACTTTACAGTGTTGGGCGGGTCATTGTCCGAAACGCATGCACAAAAAATCTGTAACATTTTAGATCAAGCAATGAAAGTTGGTGCACCAGTAATAGGTTTGAACGATTCCGGGGGCGCCCGAATCCAAGAAGGAGTTGCTTCATTAGCGGGCTATGCAGAGGTATTTCAACGTAACGTTCTTGCCTCTGGGGTAATTCCTCAAATATCGTTGATAATGGGGCCGTGTGCCGGTGGAGCGGTATACTCCCCAGCAATAACAGATTTTATATTTATGGTTGAAGACACTAGCTATATGTTCGTTACCGGTCCTGAAGTAGTAAAAACAGTAACGCATGAACACGTTACACATGAAGAATTAGGGGGTGCAAAAACCCATACTGGAATTTCTGGAGTTGCAGATAGAGCCTTTCCAAATGATATAGACACGCTATTGCATGCTCGCCAATTCATCGACTTTCTGCCAGCAAACAATAAAGAGAAACCTCCCGAGCGACCAACTTGTGATCCATACGACAGGCTTGAAGCCTCACTTGACAGTTTGGTCCCCTCAAACTTGCAGCAACCGTATGATATTAAAGAACTCATTCTTAAGGTTGTAGATGAAATGGATTTTTTCGAAACCCAACCAAATTTTGCTAAGAATATTATATGCGGCTTTGGACGAATAGAAGGATGTCCGGTCGGTTTTGTAGCAAACCAACCAATGGTGCTTGCAGGCTGTTTAGATATTTCTGCGTCAACGAAAGCCGCACGTTTTGTGCGGTTCTGCGATTGCTTCAATATCCCAATTGTTACATTTGTCGATGTTCCTGGTTTCCTCCCAGGAAAGGGCCAAGAGCATGGAGGAATAATAAAACATGGGGCAAAATTGTTGTATGCTTATGCAGAATGTACTGTCCCAAAAGTTACGGTAATCACACGAAAAGCTTATGGTGGCGCTTATGATGTTATGGCTTCAAAGCACCTTCGAGGAGACGTCAACCTGGCTTGGCCTACGGCAGAAATTGCTGTTATGGGGCCCAAAGGTGCAGTGGAGATTATTTTTCGTCAGGACAAAGAAGATCTAAATAAGATAGCTGAACGGACAGCAGAATATCGTCAGCGATTTGCAAATCCGTTTGTAGCAAGTCAGCTGGGATTCATAGACGATATTATAATGCCCAATGAAACCCGTAAGCGTATTGCAGAATCGTTACGTATGTTAAGGGAAAAGAAAATTAAAAACCCCTGGAAAAAGCATGGAAATCTGCCTTTATAAAAATTTGGTTTTGCGACCTAAAGTAAGCGTGGGGTGTTTTAAGGTATAGAAACCGACGGTATCAAAAAGGCTAATCTAGCAGCTTGTTTATTAGCAAGACAAATTTTCTATAGTTTCAATATTTGGATGAAGAATGTTTGAAAAAATTTTAATTGCTAACCGTGGCGAGAT
>PBKU01000048.1 GCA_002722175.1 Magnetovibrio sp. | reverse complement strand
TGCAGCGTATAGATCAACAATTTCACTGGCAAAACCGCAATTACGGAAATTTTGATGATTTTCTAAGCGCTTTACCTTCCCGAAAACGAAAAGCAATACAAAAGGAGAGACGAAAAGTCATCGAAGCCGGCCTACAAATTTACAAGCTTCAAGGAAAGGAAATCACTGACAAACACTGGGATTTGATGTATCACTTCTATAGGTCAACCACAGATAAAAAATGGGGGCCTGCGTACTTAACAAGACAATTTTTTTCTCTACTTGCACAGTATATGACTGAAAAACTTCTACTTTTTCTCATAAAAAAAAATAATGATATAGTCGCCGGTGCAATGCATCTGGTCGGCGAAGATACCTTGTATGGTCGTTATTGGGGTTGTTCAGATGAGTTCAAGTATCTCCATTTTGAGGCATGCTACTATCAGGCAATTGAATACGCTATTAACGTGGGGCTTTCTAGCGTCCAGGCTGGAGCCCAAGGCATTCACAAGATACAACGGGGATATCTTCCTGTTAAGACATACAGTGCACATTTCTTTCGAAATCAAAACTTCCAAGATGCCATAAAAAAATACCTAGATATTGAGACCAGATCTGTCGCTCAGGAAATAAGCCATCTGACTGCTCGATCCCCATACAAGGCCAAAAACGATGTTTAAGATTTATTAACCCGAACCCAGCTAATGTAACATATGCGTCGAGTGCGAACATGGTTTTGCTTTCTAACAATTCTTATTAGCGTTGGGTTTCTGCCTTTTTCTGTCTATGGGAAGAAAAATAGTTGCCTGACACTTATCAGAGGAGAATCAAATAGCGAAACAATATATAATAGGTGCACCATTTGCCGAATAGTCACAATAATACGATCACGGCCTGGCAATAGTGTACCATCCAGCAGAACGTATAACATCCAGCCAAATACTTATATCTCTGTTCCTTTTAAAGGGCCTGGCGCATCGCGAATTACAAGAAACTCACCCTGTGAAGGAGCACCTGGTGGCCCAATCAACCTAATCGAGAAGAAGAAAAAAAGCGAACAGCAGAAGTGCCTTCAAATTATCGGGAAAAATGGCCGTTTCTATCTCGTTAATCAGTGTTCACAATGCCGCAAGGGTGGTATCCTTCGAACTGAGAAGTCCAGTGGAAAAAAGAATTTCAAAGGTTACAAAATACCTGGAAAAAATGTTCAACCCCTCGCATCCCTCGGTTTTTCGCAAGCAAAACTGGTTATTGACGCCCATTGCAGTTAGAATCACAAAAAGAGATGAAGGGTATCTTCAGATGAAACTGACTTATTTACAGACTATGAAAAAATTAACTCAACTGTGATATATCCCGAAAATCGGAAATCTATCCCTTCCAATTCATCATTGCCTCTTCAATAGAAACTTTTTTAACCGAACTACGCTCCAGTGGAGGAGTCTCGTCAATCCAAACCGGACTTCTCATTTCAATTTTTTTTCCTTCTGAGCACACAACTTTCCTCTCCCTTATTTGTCCTAAGTGAAGAATATCTCCAAAACCAAGAACGGGGTGATAGCAACAATCAACCTTACTAAGCACCAAATCCCAGTCGCTCATTGATTTTCTCGAGATTACCGTCGCCACATCAGATATCAGTAACTTTTGCGGCTTTCGCTCATTTTGACGCAATATCCACCCTGGTTTTTCTATGGCATTGCAAAAATTTTTCCAAAACTTGTGTTCAATTGCCCCGATAGCGATGAATTGCTCATCAAGAGTTTTGTAAATATTGTAACAGGCAGCGCCACCGTTTAATAGCCAACTTTCTCGATTGTTCTTTTTACCGCACTTGTTTTCTGAAGATATCATGTTGGCAAGTCCGTAAGCTTGCCACGCTAAAACCGTATCAGCCATTGCAATATCTATGAAAGTGCCCCTTCCTGTTCTTTCTCGATGGAACAATGCCCCTAAGATAGAACTTGCCGCCTGAAGTGCCCCGCCGTAATCCGACATTGGCGGAAAAGCAGGTGACGGTTTGGAGGAGGGCCCCATAGCCGACAACGCACCCGTCATTGCAAGATAGTTAATATCATGTCCAGCTCTATGCTGATATGGACCCGTCTGACCATACCCGGAAAGAGAACAGTATACAGTTGACGGATTGATTTCTTTTACAGCATGGTAGGCTAGCCCTAGCCGCTCCATCACACCTGGACGGTAACTTTCCAATAGAACGTCGGTCTTCCTAACAAACTCACTGAAGGCGGCTCTCCCATCACTGGATTTCAGGTCGATACATACTATTCTTTTTCCTGCATTCAGCAGTTCGTATAAATCACCCACCCCTCCTGAGCTGCAATCAGCAGACAGATCAAGCAGGGGGTCTCTTGTGGGCGGTTCAACCTTTAAGACGTCAGCGCCCATATCCGCTAAAATTTGGGTGGCATAGGGTCCGGGTACAAACTGTGATAAATCGAGAACGCGAAGTCCAGAAAGAAAATTAGAATATCTCACTTATCGAGTAACCACATGAACTTTTTTCTTCCCTTTATTACCGGGTTTACGCAAACGTTCCTCAAACTGAAAGACTGGTTTATTATTTTTTATGCGACCTACAACAGTACCACCTTTCTTCAATTTTCCGAAAAGAAGCTCTTCTGCAAGTGGTTTTTTAAGGTATTCTTGTATTATTCTGGCAAGAGGCCTTGCACCGAAGACACTATCATATCCCTTTCTTGCAAGCCATTTCCGAACATCGTCCGTCAACCTAATTTCAACATCACGGTCCTCAAGTTGATTTTCCAATTGCAAAACAAATTTATCAACAATTAGCGCAACTACCTCGGGGGTTAATGCTGCAAAACCAATAATTGCATCTAATCTGTTTCGGAATTCCGGCGTAAATAGTTTTTCTATTGCCTCTGTATCTTCACCAGTACGCGCCTCACGTTCAAAACCCATAGCTGGCTTTGCCATATCAGCGGCCCCTGCATTCGTTGTCATGATTAATATGACATTCCTAAAATCTACGGTCTTGCCATTATTGTCAGTTAATTTTCCATGATCCATAACTTGCAACAAAATGTTAAAAATATCTGGATGCGCCTTTTCAATTTCATCAAGGAGCAAAACAACATGTGGGCTTTGATCGACAGCATCGGTCAGCAGTCCACCTTGCTCAAACCCCACATATCCGGGAGGTGCACCGATAAGCCTGGAAACTGCGTGTCGCTCCATATATTCGGACATATCAAATCGAACTAATTCGACACCTAAATTATGTGCCAATTGTCGGGCGACTTCGGTTTTTCCAACACCAGTTGGACCTGAAAAGAGATAAGCCCCAATCGGTTTTTCGGGTTCACGTAGGCCCGCACGGGCTAGCTTGACTGCGTCTGCTACTAACCTAATAGCATTATCTTGGCCAAAAACTACTCGCTTTAAATCCCGTTCGAGGTACTTTAAGGTTTTTCGATCATCCAACGAAACTGTTTTTGGCGGTATTCTAGCAATTTTTGAAACAATTGCTTCGATATCTTTAACGCTAATTGTTTTTTTTCGCTTATTTTCCGGCAACAGCATCCTTGATGCGCCTACTTCGTCTATAATATCAATGGCCTTATCAGGAAGCTTTCGGTCATTTATGTATCGTGATGATAGTTCAACTGCCGACTTAACCGCCTCCCCCGTATAGCGGACTTGATGAAATTCTTCAAAATAGGAGCGCAACCCCATTAAAATTTTTATAGTGTCCGCAATTGACGGTTCATTAATGTCGATTTTCTGAAATCGCCTTACAAGTGCTCGGTCCTTTTCAAAATAACCCCTGTATTCTTTATAGGTAGTAGACCCCATACACCGAAGTTCGCCTGATTGAAGTGCCGGCTTGAGAATATTTGAGGCATCCATGGACCCCCCAGAAGTCGCTCCCGCCCCGATAATTGTATGAATTTCATCAACAAATAAAATTGAGTAGGGTGTATTCTTAAGCTCATTCATGACGCTTTTCAAACGTTCTTCGAAATCTCCGCGATATCGAGTGCCCGCAAGCAAAGCTCCCATATCCAGTGCAAAAATTATCGCCTCTGAAAGGACCTCCGGAACATCTTTTTCAACTATTCTTTTAGCAAGACCTTCCGCGATTGCCGTCTTTCCAACACCTGGGTCTCCTACATATAGCGGATTATTTTTGTTTCGCCGACACAAAATCTGGATAGTTCTATCTACTTCATCCTCGCGCCCTATCAGAGGATCAATCCGTCCCTCAGTTGCCTTTTTATTCAAATTCACACAGTACGCATCAAGTGCCTCAGGCCCCTTATGGATAAAACTCTCTTCTTTTGAATGTTCCTCGGCACCTTCAACGGTCTGGTCGAGGGAAAATTTATCAACTTTAGCTATGCCATGCGAAATATAGTTGACGGCATCAAGACGCGACATTTCTTGAGATTTCAAGAAATAAACAGCATGTGATTCTCTCTCTGAAAAAAGAGCGACCAAAACATTAGCGCCTGTAACCTCTTCGCGGCCAGATGATTGCACATGGATGATGGCTCTTTGTATTACCCGCTGGAATCCAGCCGTTGGCTTTGGTTCTGAAGTATTTTCATTAGCAATTGCAGCAAGCTCATTGTCAAGAAACTCTCTCAGCTTCTCTGCCAGCATATCTAGATCAACCCCACATGCTCTCAATACGGCGACAGAATCCTGATCTTCAATCAACGATAGCAACAGGTGTTCAAGCGTTGCGTATTCATGTTGGTATTCTGTAGTAATTGTAAGGGCACGATGTAAAGTTTGTTCAAGATTATAAGATAGCATCTATCTGAAGTACTCCTTCCGAGTGACTTTTTAGCCAGCACGTTTGCTGCGCTAATCTTCTTCACCTATTCCATCTTTTTCAATAGTGCATTGCAAAGGATGGTCATGTTTTCTCGCCAGATCCATAGTCTGGGACACTTTTGTTTCTGCAACTTCGTACGTAAATACCCCACACAGGCCTATTCCACGTTGATGCACATGAAGCATGATTCTTGTGGCTTCATCAGTCGATTTATTAAAAAACGATTCAAGAACATAAATCACAAATTCCATAGGAGTATAGTCATCGTTGAGCATCAATACCTTGTACATTGAAGGTTTTTTTGTCCGCTCTTTCGTTTTAACTGCAAGCCCCAACGCGGCGTCATTCTGCGAGTCTTCACCGGATTGAAGCACCGGGAGCCAGTCTCTATCTTGCAGTATCCAAGTAAAATTTTTCTTCATCAGGGTAATCATTAATCCAACTGCAACTTATTACCTCTCACGTTGGTCCTCGAGACTTAACTCACGGTCAAAAAACTGAAATGTTTTCAACACAAGGAAAAAGCCCTAAAAACAATGC
Organism: Magnetovibrio sp.; assembly: GCA_002722175.1. GTDB lineage: Bacteria > Pseudomonadota > Alphaproteobacteria > Rhodospirillales > Casp-alpha2. The sequence goes on along the minus strand of PBKU01000048.1, from coordinate 10,815 downwards.
TCCTACGCCGAAAAGAAAGAATAGCTTTATAAAAATAAAAAATAAATTACTCTTGCACACAAAACATCAAATTTATTTGTTCGGCTAACAATACCTAAATTATTAACGTCAATTATCCCTCTTGATTCTAACTGTTAACTTTTTATTATCAAGGTGCTAGTAGTGTCAAATTTTTGAATCAAAAAACTATTGAAGAAAATACATTTTACTTTCAGGATAGCAGGATTTGTGACCCTTAAAATCAAACAAAGAAAATTTATCTTATTGGCATATGCGTTGGTAGTTACTGTCTTTTGCTTAGGATTCCCGCCGACTGCTGATGCAAAATATGCGAGTTACGTGATCGACTTCGAGACTGGTGATGTGCTGCACGCTGTTAATGAAAACACGCGCAACTATCCAGCGTCACTGACAAAACTAATGACACTGTATCTAGTATTCGAACAATTGGAAAAAAAGAAATGGTCGCTTCAAACACCCCTGACTATTTCCCACCGCGCCGCAAGGCAACCTGCTTCTAAGCTAGGATTAAAACCTGGTCGGACCATTCCAGTGAAACAGGCAATTCTTGCTTTAATTACAAAGTCAGCAAACGATGTCGCAACTGTTATAGCAGAAAACATATCTGGCAGCGAGAGAGATTTTGCACTACACATGACCGCTAAAGCACGAGCTATTGGCATGCATAAAACAACATTTCGCAATGCATCAGGCCTACCCCATAGGGGACAACTTTCTACAGCTCGTGACATGTCAATATTAGCACAGAAACTATTACTTGAGTATCCTAGGTATTATACTTTCTTTTCAACGAAATATTTCAGCTACAAAGGGAGAAACTTTAAAAATCATAATAAGCTTCTAAAAACCTATACCGGTGCCGATGGAATTAAAACTGGCTATATCAGAGCGTCTGGCTATAACTTGATTGTATCAGCCACCCGAAATGGACAACGCGTTATCGGTGTTATATTTGGTGGAAAAACAGCCCGTCAACGAAACACGCTGATGACTCGGCTGCTCAACAAAAGTTTTTCAAAAATGACAGTTGGAACCCACTATACAGCTGATGTTAAACCTACTCTGAAGAAAATGAGAGGTCATGCCCGAAAAACTAGCCACGTGTCTTATTGGGGAATACAGGTTGGTGCATTTGCGAGGCAGAAACAGGCCGTCAATGCGGCGCGGCAAGCGCTAAAATCAGTGCCCCAGCTTCTACACAACGGTGAGATTAAAATATCGCCACTAAAAAAGAAAAATGGCAGGAAACTATATCGTGCAAGAATCATCGGAATAGAAAAACACTCTGCTTTTCGCGCATGTAAGCTAATTAAAGATTGCATGGAGTTAAGAATTACGGCAAATGAAGAACTAGCTTCACGGTAAAACCCAACGGAGCATTGGTTTCAGTGCCATAACAACACACCACCGAAGAATCGTAACAACTACATTATGCTCGACAATCACATTTTTGGCGGTTTTATGCCGTTTTGCAATAAGTAATTCTCAAGCTCCCCCTTTAGCTTCTTAAGCTCATTTTCATTAATAGCTTCGCATCGGGCGACTAAGGCTGGCTGTGTATTCGATGCACGAACTAGCCACCATCCATTTTCCATTTCAACGCGAATGCCGTCAATATCACAGAAATTTATATTTTTTACCTTCTTCACCTGGTCTGCGATTCTCCTGACCACTTCAAATTTCTGTGCTTCAGAGCAGTAAAAACGAATTTCCGGTGTGCTGTTCCATTTTGGAAGGTGATCAATCTTCTGCGCTAGAGACTCTTCTTGATTAATTAACAAAGAGAGAACACGTACCGCGGTATATAGAGCATCATCGTACCCATAATATCGATGTTTGAAAAAGATGTGTGCACTCATCTCACCTGCTAATGGTGCATTAATTTCTTTCATCTTTGCCTTGATATGAGAATGGCCAGTTTTCCACATTACCGCCTCTCCACCCATTTCTCGAATGGAATTAAAGAAAGCCCGACTTGCCTTGACATCGCATAAGATTGGTGATCCCGGTTGTTCCTTCAAAATTTCACTAGCCAATATTATCAGCAACTGGTCACCCCATATAATTCGCCCCCGTGAATCAACGACTCCAATACGGTCACCATCGCCATCAAAACTAAATCCGACATCACACTTTTTTTCTAGAACCAACTTGATTAACTGCTCCAGATTTTTAGGGACGGTAGGATCCGGGTGGTGAGATGGGAAATTACCGTTAATCTGCCCGTTAATAATAAAATGTTTACCAGGTAGTTTTTTTGTCAACAGTTGAACAGCGTCGCCCGTCGATCCATTGCCCGGGTCCCAAGCGACCCTTAAACCTCTTGTGCTTTTGTAATCTTCAAGCACTCGAGCCACATAGTTTTCAAGTTGATTGCTCTCCGTTATCTTCCCTTGACCTTGAGCAAAATCGCCTGCAGCAGCGACCGACCTTAATCTTTGGATATCCTCACCAAAAAATGGCTCGTTTTGCAAAACGAACTTAAAACCGTTGTAGTCAGGTGGGTTATGAGAACCGGTTACCATAACAGCTGAATCAACTGGCATGGTGTGGGCAGAAAAATACAGCATGGGTGATGGGCCCAACCCAACCGTATATACTGTAACACCTGTCGACACCAATCCGTTCACAAGAGCTGTGCTAATTTCAGGCGAGCTTAATCTTCCGTCCCAGCCAACTGCAACCGTCCTTAAGTTCATATCGGACACAATACTCCCAAAGGCCTTTCCTATTGCATTTGCGACACCAGTCGAAAGCGTATCCTGAATAATACCCCTTATGTCATATTCACGAAAAATTACCGGATCGAGATTTACCTCTTGTACCACAGATTCATTCCTGGCTAGTTCGACCAACACACAAGTATTCAAACCCAGCAGCTATCATTTCTTCGGGCTCATAAATATTTCGCAGGTCAATTATCAGGGGACGTTTTAATTTTTCCTTTATTTGTGCTAGGTCAAGTGCTCTAAATTCGTTCCATTCAGTAATAATAATAAGCGCCGAAGCATCATTCAGGGTCTCATAAGCGTTGTCACACCAACGGGTTCCTGCAAAACTATCTATTTTCTTGGCTTCATCCATACCTTCCGGGTCATATGCAAATATATCCGCTCCGGCTTTCAGCAATTGGCTTACAATTTCAATACTAGGACTTTCACGCATATCATCCGTGTTCGGTTTAAATGTTAATCCAAGAATAGAAATTTTCTTCTCCCGGACAGAGTTCCCACAAGCGGCAATAATGCGGCTGACCATTTTTTGCTTTCTGTCATTATTAACGCGAACAACGGTTTCAACGATTTGAAGTGGACTCCCCGTCTTCTGAGCCATTGCCACCAGAGCTCTGGTATCCTTAGGAAAACAGGACCCCCCATAACCTGGCCCTGCATGCAGAAATTTAGAGCCAATGCGCCCATCGAGGCCAATGCCTCGGGCAATTTCATGGATGTCTGCACCTAACCTTTCGCACAGGTCGGCTATTTCATTGATAAACGTAATCTTAGTGGCTAGAAATGTATTGGCAGCATATTTAATCAGTTCAGCAGATTCCGGAGAAGTAAAAAGAATAGGTGTCTGGATCAGATAAAGCGGTCTATACAGTTCCCGCATTAATTCACGTGCCTTGTCGCTGTTAGCTCCGATCACAACCCTATCAGGGCGCATAAAGTCCTCGATTGCCGACCCCTCTCTAAGGAACTCCGGATTTGATACAACGTCAAAATCCTGATTTGGTCTTAGCCTTTTAATTGTCTCTGCGACGTTCTTACCGGTACCAACAGGAACAGTCGACTTGGTTGCGATAACTGTATATCCCTTTAACACCTGAGCTATTTCCTCAACAGCTGAGAAAACAAACGACATGTCAGCAGAACCATCGTCTTCGCCCGGTGTCCCCACTGCAATAAATACGGCATCAACACCGGTAACTGCGGTCTTCAGATCTCCGGTAAATGTGAGGCGCCCACCCTTCATATTGTTTACGACCATATCTTCAAGGCCGGGCTCGAATATGGGCATTTGCCCAGCTCGGATCGCATCGATCTTTTCAACATCACTATCAACACATGTCACATAGTGACCGAACTGAGAGAAACACGCCCCAGAAACCAACCCGACATATCCTGTACCTATCATTGCTACGCGCATACTAAATAACCAATTTTGAAATATGAATAATTACTTTGAGACCATTAGCTTTCTGATTGCTTGTTTTAATTCTAGCCCCAGTTCCTTTCGGTCAAGAGCAAAGGCGATGTTTGCCAGAACAAATCCTGCCTTTGTTCCGCAATCAAAACGAACACCCTCGAAAAGGAATCCGTGAAGCGAAACATCAGGTAGAGTTGCAGCTATGGCATCAGTCAATTGAATTTCGTTCTGCGCGCCTTTTTTCTGACGATCCAGATAGGAGAATATTTCAGGTTGCAGGATGTAGCGACCAATTACAGATAACGTAGAAGGAGAATCTTCTGGAGATGGTTTCTCAATTATACCATTTGCCTCCACGAGGGAACCGTTATCAGAGGCAACATCCAGAATTCCATATCTATTGGTCTGATCCGGATCAACTTCAACCGATGCGACCAGATTTCCACCCACTTGTTCATAAGCAGAAATCATCTGCTTCAAACAGCCCGGCGTTGCCTTTACAAGATCATCAGGCAGTAGCACTGCAAACGGTTCATTTGCAACAAATTGTCGAGCACACCAAACTGCATGACCAAGCCCTAGGGGTTGCTGTTGCCGGGTATACGCCAAATGGCCTGCTGCCGGGAAACCCCGAACAACCTCGAGCTCCTCTTCTTTATTGTTTCTACGCAGAATTTGTTCAAGTTCGTGAGAGTAATCAAAATGGTCTTCGATGATACTTTTCCCCCTGCCAGTAACCAGCATAACACTATCAATACCAGCCTCTAAAGCTTCATCAATCGCATATTGTATCAGTGGCATGTCAACAATTGGCAACATCTCTTTTGGCAGCACCTTTGTTGCCGGTAAAAACCGGGTCCCTAGACCCGCAACGGGCAAAACTGCTTTGGTAATGGGTTTAGCCATCTGCTTTCATGTTTCGGAAATTTAATACCGCGTACCTTGTGCCATATAGGGTCCTCCCCTGCAACAATTGATGTTGGCAACAGGCAGGAATGACTCTCTAACCGTCATCCAGCAAGACTTCCTTCGCCCTGTTGATCTGAGCTGCCAAATACGTTGACCCCCCTCGATCCGGGTGTAAGTTTGTTATCAGACGGTGATAGGCTTCTCTGATATGCTGCTTAGACGCATTTTTTGGTAAGCCGAGAATTTCAAGAGCCTCTTCCCGGTCCATATCGGTTGTCTTTCCAGAAGACCTCGTCGACCCTTTACTTTTTTGAAAGTTATCCCAGCCGGGATTTTCACGATCAAGGAAAGTACGAATAATGCGAGCACCTTCAGAATCTACTTTTTCACATTCATCATTTAATAGGATTAGCTCCGCTAAGCTCATTTGTTCTATTTTCCGGCCGGTAAAAGCACCGGAAATCACTTCACCAGTAATTTTCCCTGAGCCATGGTCAAGTTGCATGTGTAGAAGTTTTGTCCTGACTTCTGATGATCCTGTCCTTCCTCCACGGTGCATTTGTGAGAACATCCTTGCAGTTCTCGCAAGACTTCGTATCCGCAACAGATAGGGAAGGGCAGCTGGAAGAACAGCAAGAGCCCAGGCCCCGCGCCCAGTGAGAACAAAATACAGTCCTACACAGGCAATGATGCCGAATAGGATCCATTTTATGAATTTAATAAAAATTCTGGGGTCTGCATTCACAAACCATTTTGCTGCAAGTAAAATTCCAGCAAGTAGCGCTAATCCGAGTGCAAGATAAGACAACTAACTAACCCGGTATTTCATGGTATAACGGCAGCGGTCATTTAAAATTTCACATTCAGATCGCCTATGACCGTTGAACGAACACACAAAATATTGCAAACCCAATACCTTTATCAAACGAGATTTTTTTCAAATAGACATATTACTTAAATTGAGATGGGGGAAGCAACGTAGCTAATCCCGTATCATCGATAAATTTTTCAAGTTCATTTTTTCCACCAACAGTATAAACAGCCACTGCGCAAAGAAGTTTTTTTAACATATCGCCACTTGAGCTATCAAAATGACAATAGGCACCTCCGGTCAGTCTAGAGATCTCTCGGAAGCAATATTCGGCAATAGGGTCAATACCTTCATGGAACAAAAAAACAGGAACACCCACCAAGCCCAGTTCACCTGCAGCGGCAACGATGGGATCCATATCCTCTTCACAGCTATCACCGATAAAAATCAAAGCATCAATCTGCTCTTTTTTTGCCTGGTTGACCGCATGTTGCAACACCTTACGTATCTGGGTTTGACCGGCTGCGCAGAATACCCTGGCCATCAGTCGCAGCAAACCCTCTGCATTGTTAATCCAGTTGCTGACTTTGAACTCATTAAAACCGCGGAAAAATACAAGCTGTATGTCCAAGGCCCCAAGACCTGCTGTTTCCACGAACATGTCGCCCTGTATCTGGGCAGCCTGGTCCCAGGTCGGCTGACGGCTGGCTGTTGCATCTAAGGCAAACATCAAACGACCGCGTTTATGCTCTTGCAGTCTTGGATTAACTACCTCTGCTCTTGCCAGGAACTGGTCTACTGTCAACTTTTTACTCATTTTCTCTTGTTTAACACCATTTTTCTACTTGAAAATCACCTTCGTGCCACACCTGCAGACCAACATAAAACGTGCAGCGACAACTATTTTTCCTTGCGGGTCCTGTTGTCGGTCTTTACATCAATAGCCTGGATTATTTCTTGTACCTCTTCCCGGGCAGCAAGATGGGAAGGACTAAGCCGCTTGTTTGCGGAAGCCTCTCTCAGATCTAGGATAGTGAGGCCGAGCAGAAACAGTTCCCTGAAAATAACGCGTTCGGATAAGCCCGATACCGTTCGAAACTGCATACGCTTGGACAAATCCGACAGCAACTTGGCAATATCGCGTTTATTGAAGGCGTCCAGATTACTTAACCGGTTTCTTACGAGGATCCAATCAATCGGCACCTGATCACGTTCGGTTTTAAGTTTTCTAGCGTCCCAGACAAGTTCTGAATAATGACTTGGTCCTTTAATGCTCATATCGTGGCCGTCAATATGGGCAATAACATCAAGGTCGACAAAACTGTCGTTAATTGGTGTGATTAACGTGTCAGCAAAGGAGTGGGCAAGCAAAGAGATCGGATTAGCTGCACCGGGAGTATCAATGACTACAATATCGTGATTGTGCATTGCAGCTTCTATCAACAATACCAGTTTTTCCTTATGTTTCTGAAGGACTGATTCTTCCGGCAGATCAATGCCAAGCGGATCCATGGGAAAATGATCGGGAAGTGGATACTTGCCGTCGATTTTCTTATTAAGTTGGTTTCGGTTAAGAATATATCGGGTCAAGCTACCCTGACGCGAATCACAGTCAATACTTGCAACCCGCTTGCCCTTGGCAAGAAAGCCTACTAAAAGGTGCATGGCCAAAGTTGATTTCCCGCTTCCACCCTTTTCGTTTCCCAGAACAATTACGTGGGCACGCACGGTGCTACTCTTCTTCTGCTTCCCGGTATCCTTAGTGCTGGAAGTCGCTTTTTTTGTATTTTTTTTCATAAAAATCTTCTTCCATTACTTAAAAATTGACTCAGTTTTCCGGGCGCACCCAAACCGCCGTATCATGAAACACAGCACCTCCCCCTGGAAAGGCTCTATCAGCACCAATTAATGCATTTATTCCCACACCGCCCTCGAAAGAAGAACCCGGCCATATACTTTCAACAACGACGACGTCTTCCTGAAGACCGCCAAAAATAGAGGCATGCAGCTTCACCTGACCGCGTGAATTGCCCACACAAACGAGCTGGCCATCCGATATATCGAGTGATTTGCAGGCATTCTCGTGGATCTTAATGGTCGGTCGTCCTTCATGCCTTCTCGAAGAAGGCATCTCGGTAAACGAAGTATTCAGATACCGCCTTGCGGGAGCAGCCACCAATCGAAACGGATGCTCGGGCGTAGCCCTTTCATGCACTTCGAAATGATCCGGCAGGCTAGGCATGATCTCGTGCTCCTCCCCTTGCTCCGACCAATCAGGGGCAAAACGGAAACGTCCTTCCTGGTGCGCGAAACCCGTCAAAAAATTCATCTCATCAAAGGATTTGGAGCAATCGACCCATCCCATTTCATACACATCATCAGAGTCTGGAAGGCCACTGTCGAGCAACGTCTGTTCAATCAGTTCGTGAGCTGTCATGTAAAAACCTGGATATTCACTGCCCAGACGTTTCCCAAGTTCGTTGATAACATCGACATTAGAGCGGCATTGCCCCGGAGGTTCAACAACCTTTCGTGCTGCCTGCAGGTAAACATGAGCACTTCCTGTATACAGATCATCATGTTCCAAAAACATTGTTGCCGGTAGAAGTATATCGGCAAACTTTGCCGTTTCCGTCATGAATTGTTCGTGCACGCACAGGAAAAGGTCATCGCGAACCAGGCCCTTTCTTACCAGATTCGAGTCAGGAGCTACATCGGCCGGATTAACATTCTGAACGAGCATTGCTTTAACCGGAGGACCGTTTTTCAAGCTTTCTCTTTCACCATTCAAAACGGCTCCGATACGCGACATATCGAGGATCCGGGTTTTGCCGGATCTTAAATCCAGGGCCCGGCTCATTGAAAAGTCGAGATCATACAGGTCCCTATTCGAATACAGCGCCCCACCACCCTTATGCTGCCATGCTCCGGTTATTGCCGGAAGACAGCTAACGGCATGCATATTAGCAGGCCCGTTTCGACTTCTGGTAAACCCGTAACCGCAACGGAGGAAACTTCTTGGATTGGATCCATAGAGACGCGCAAAGCTGGCAATATCACTGGCGGGAATACCGGAAATTTTTTCAGCCCACTCCGGTGTTCTGGTCTTCAAATGCCGCTCCAGACGATCGGGACAATCCGTATAGTGCTCCATGTATTCCCAGTCTGCGAATTTTTCCTTAAACAGGACATGCATGACGGCGCAGGCCAATGCCCCATCCGTTCCCGGCTTTGGCATCAGATGCATATCTGCAACGTCTGCGCTTGGTGTCTGATATGCATCGACGACAACAAGTTTAGCACCACGTTTCTTGCGTGCTCTTGAAATATGGGTCATTAAATTGACCTGGGTCGATACGGGGTTCCCCCCCCAGACAACAATCAAATCCGAATGCTGGATGTTCCTCGAGTCAGACCCTCGGCAGGTACCGACACCCGCATTCCAGCCCGTAACTCCTGTCGTCACACAAATCGTATCTTCCTGTAGCGAATAGCCAAAAGCATGCCTTAATCGATGAATGCTGCCGCGCTGTATCAACCCCATGGTACCGGCGAAGTCATATGGCCAGACCGACTCAGGTCCGCAGGATAGTGCCGAGGTCTGAAAAGCCCCGGCAACTTCGTCAAGGGCCTCTTCCCACGTGATCACCTCAAATACCCCTTCGCCTTTGGCCCCAATACGCCGCATCGGCTTTGTAAGACGCTCGGGATGATGTATCCTCTCCCTGTAATTTGAAACCTTACTGCAGATGACCCCGGCTGTATAATCGTTATCCGGATTCCCCCGGACCCTTCCAATCTCATGCCGGCTAATCTGCTCAACCTGAAGCGCACAGGTTGAAGGACAGTCATGGGGACAGACGGATCGGATCAACTGGTTGTTCATGCGTTAATTTTAATACGGCTTGAAGAAAGCAGCAAGAAATCAGGTACGACATTTAAAAATATCATGTAAAATGCTATTGACCAAAATTTTTCAACGATCCAAGTTAGCACGGTGACTGATTTGGAATCAAGATGACAGAGTATATACAGTGTGTAGTTATCGGGGCCGGCGTAGTCGGGCTAGCATGCGCCCGTGCCTTGGCAAACCAGGGAATGGACCTGGTAATTCTCGAAGCGGAAAACGCTATTGGCACCCATACAAGTGCCCGAAATTCCGAAGCAATCCACGCAGGTATTTACTATAAAATAGGAAGTCAGAAAGCACGGTTATGCAAACCGGGGCGTGATATGCTCTATGACTACTGCGCAAACTATGGAATCGAACACAAGAAAACAGGGAAGCTGATCGTTGCAACAAATGACACACAGATTGAAAAACTAGATAAAATACTTCAGAAAGGACGAGCTAACGGCGTCACTGACCTCACTCCTGTCACAAAAAATGATGTCGCACAGCTTGAAGCTGAAGTAGAGTGTGTTGCGGCACTATGGTCACCGTCAACAGGCATTGTCGACAGTCATAGCTTGATGCTTTCCTTTCTTGGTGACGCCGAGAAAAAAGGCGCATCCCTGTCCATAAAAAGCCCGGTTGAAGGCGGTAGAATAGAAAACAAAGGATTTAGCCTCGATATTGGTGGAAATAGCCCGATGAAGATAAAGTGTGACTACGTGGTCAATGCGGCTGGATTTTCTGCTCAAACAATTGCTCAACGCATCGATGGAATACCGCCGGAGACCATACCGGAACAGCATCTGGCACGTGGCTCCTACTTTATACTTTCCGGAAAATCACCCTTCCGACATCTAGTCTATCCAGTTCCGAGCTCATCGGGCCTAGGTGTTCACGTCACCATCGATCTTTCCGGAAGAGCTAAATTTGGGCCCGACGTGGAATGGATCGAAAAGGTCGATTATACCGTAAATCTGAATTCAAGGGAAAAGTTTTATCGCGAAATCCAAAAATACTGGCCAAGCATATC
>PBKU01000047.1 GCA_002722175.1 Magnetovibrio sp. | reverse complement strand
GTAGAGCTCAAAAAACAAATATCGATAGCACCTGGAACTGGGTTCCACGCATGAGGTTTGTACGGTGTTTTTTCAGAATGAAGATTAATTTTGTAGTTTCCGAACTTTAGGCATTTCCGCGCTTCACCCCCGCCAGTTGGCGTAAATTGCTGTAATTTCATTCCCAATATATCACAATAAAACGATATTGTTTGTTTCATATCTGCCACAGTCAAAACTATGTGGTCAATGGAGACCAAACCGGCTGGTGCTTTCATCTTACTCATTCTTAGGTGCCCACCTTTTTAAAAATTCGATTTAACAAAAACGGGGGTCCGGGACGGTTCTGACAAGCCTGATATTATATCAGAGAAATTATCAAATTGGAGGGGTATAGGGTATAATGACAGCATACCGGCGACCATTGAGTTGCAACGGATTATAGAGGCATTGCTCCTAGAAGCAAATGGATTGGAAGTACTGCTAGGCCCAAATAGGTGCATAGCATTCCAGAAATTCTTAAGAATGGATTGTAGTCATAGAATGCAAAGCAGATTGCATGTGCTAGTCGCCCATACAGAAAAACCAAACAAACTGTCAGTAAAAAATTAGAAGTAGCTTGTCCTAGAGCTTCGGCGATCAGCAAAAGAACAAGGAAGATAGGAACGTATTCAGCAAAGTTTCCATGCGCTCTAACATTTCTCTCCAATTTGGTTTGTTGAATTTCTTCATCCATTTTGAAGATTATTTTCATTACAGGGCTACCACGGAAGTACCCAACGCGAAATGATAGGAACAAATAAAAGAGAGTAAAAAGTGATGCAAAAATCGATGTCAAGGGCAGGTTGTTCATTGCATTTTCCTATTTGTTATATAGAGTTTTTATTCGTTAAAGGTTTGGAGACAGATAAAGTTAACCAACAGTTTTTTAACGACCCAGTTGCCGAAAATTTTGATATATTCCATATAAAGTTGTGTGTTCCTCCGACCCGACTAACGATTATTACTTTAAAAATCGCATTTGAAGGAGTTTTATTTATTAATGTGAAGAAATGTGATTTGTGGTATAGTAATACCTTGTAGTTTCCTCCATACATCATTTTTTTGAATCGTGAAAACGGGCCTGTAACAGATCTGTTGTCAGGGTGCGCAAACCTATATGTCTGGGCTATCCCAAAATCTTTAACGGGGTAATCATTGTTCTTAAGAGCGTGAAGCTGTATTTTTAATACATCGGTTGGCTGAAAATTAGCGTTTGGGGCTAAGTAGGCTGCAGGTGCGGGTAAAGAAATAAACCAAAGGACGAAAAGAAATAAAGCTCGAATCATCATTTATTCCTCAAGAAAATTTTTTTCATCGGTCTATCCTTATCGTCAGCACTTGTTGATTTAGCTTTAAGCATAAAACTGCGGGTGCTTTTCTGGAGAGCTAAATGGTCTTTTCAGGTTGGTTATTAGACCAGCATGCAATGCTCCGCAAGAATAGTCTGGCGTAGAGCAAAATTGTTTTTTTGCAATGCATGTGTTTCGACGAGTTACCATCATTCAGTTCGGGAAAAGAGTCTTCAGCACTTGTCATAACTTTTCACCGCTATTGTAAAGCAGTACCTGTCAGTTCTTGAGAGCCAGTTTTCTTAGTTTATGCAATATTCTCTGAACAGGCACTGGTTTTTGTTCGACGTGCATGCTGTGAATATAGAATTGTGTAATATTAAAGGAGACGTTAATTTGTTTTTCGAGGCATCTGTAGCTTGGGTGATTATTCCCAAAGACCTTACTGAGAAGAAGGGAAAAGTTCTGTATGAAAGCCGACTTTGATCAGAAAATGCATCCCCGCTTTATGGGTATACCCACATTTATGAGAACCCCCCTTCAGGAAAATCCCGAAGGCTTGGATATTGCCTTGGTTGGCATCCCTTACGACGGTGGGGTCACTAATCGGCCTGGTGCACGTCATGGACCACGGGAAATACGTAACATGTCGACAATGTCACGATCCATCCACCATGTTTCTAGGGTCGACCCCTATTCATTATGCGCGATTGCTGATGTCGGTGATGTGCCTTTTTCACAGTCACATATTCCCGAAAAGGCCATGGCTGAAATCGAGACCTTTTTTTCTAGTATCCATGCTGCTGGTGCGATTCCGCTGTCAGCGGGCGGTGACCATTCGGTTACCTACCCCATCTTTCGTGCTGTTGGCGCCAAGGCACCGGTGGGCATGATCCATATCGACGCTCATACCGATACATGGGATGCATGGCAGGGCAACAAATTCAATCACGGTGCTCCTTTCCGTCGAGCAGTAGAAGATGGGGTGCTTGATCCGAAACGCACGGTGCAGATTGGCATTCGTGGTGCACAGAACTTTTCTGACGGTTGGGATTTTTCCCTCGAGAAAGGGATGCGAGTGATCTTTATGGAGGAATTTACGAAAATTGGCATCGATGCGGTGATTGCTGAAGCCCGCCGTGTAGTAGGGGATGCCCCCACGTACATTAGTTTTGATGTCGATGGTCTCGACCCTGTCTATGCTCCCGGTACAGGGACGCCCGAAATCGGGGGTATCACGACCAAGGAGGCACAGGCCTTATTGCGCGGTCTTTCAGGCCTGAACCTCATTGGCGGAGATGTAGTTGAGGTGGCGCCACCATTTGATCCCTCTGGGAACACAGCGCTGGTCGGCGCAACTATGATGTATGAGATTCTCTGCCTGCTAGCTGAGTCTGTTGTCAGGCAGAAAAAAAGTGTTGGCTAAGATAATGGCCATTTCCTTAATATGTAATTGTCCAGATTTGGTATCTTTGCGAGACACATGCTGAGTAGCGCGCGCCTTAATCCTTTTGTTTCAAAGGAAAGGCTGCCACCGCTCAATTCGTGTGCGCGAATTAGTACGCTATTGCATTTCCTGAGCCACCATCAACAGCGAGAGATTGTCCTGTTATCATTCCCGCTAGAGGCGAGCAGAAAAACAATACTGCTGAGGCAATATCTTCAGGTTTCATGAGTTTTCCTAACGGCACCTCTTTTGTGCGTTTTCTAATAATATTATCTAACTTGTCCCCAGATTCCTCTGCTTGACGCACAAAAATCTGCTTAACACGCTCTGTTAAAGTGTATCCTGGGTGGACGCAATTAACCGTTATGTTGTATTGTGCTGCAAAAGTCGCAAATTGTTTTGTGAAGTTTGCAATCCCTGCATTCACCACTCCGTTTGAAATACGAAGTGGAGCTACTACTCGTGCGGTCATCCCTCCTATATTAACAATGCGACCGCTTTTTGTTTTCCTCATATGTGGTAAAACAAGGCGGGCGATACGTATGTATGCCATCAGCTTAACGTCAATATGATAGCGAAACATATCATCTGTAAGTTGGTCAAAAGGTGCACTTTCGGAGGTAACGGCATTGTTGACCAAAATATTAATTCCGCCGACCCTAGCGACAACGTGTTCAACTAAGTTCTCAATATCCCTCACTTTACTCATATCAGCCTGAAAAGCCCAGGTTTCAGCTCCTTTTTTCCGAAGAAAATCAGCGGTGGCATCAAGATCATGTTTTGTGCGACCACAAAAGACTATCTTAGCCCCTTGTTTTGCGAGAGTGAGTGCAACAGCTTTTCCAATCCCTCGGCTTCCACCTGTAATCAAGGCAACCTTATTGTTTAGGCACATATCCATAGTTAACCTCATTATAAAAAGAAAATCATTTTCTTTATACCCGACGGTTGTTGAACTATTTCATTATTGTCAAATAACCCGAAGATTGTTAGGCAAGAATCTGCTTTTTATAAAACCTCTTTTAGATTTCACATTCTTTATATGAAAAATATTAACAAAATACATTATGATCGGCCAGGATCGTCCTGGCAGATAAATATCAGAAAAAAGGAGGTCAGAGGAAAGAAAAAGAAGCGAGCAATTACTTGTCTGCCGACATTACTTGTTCAATATCAGAAGATCTAGCATTGCAGTTGTTGTGTAAATGTAATTTTCTAGCAGGTCACAGGCAGGAAAACGTTTCCCGGTTGCTTTTATATTTGTCAGAGAAGATATTCAAAGGATTTACGGTATGCAATCTGAATTTGATAATATTGGTTTAGTCGTAGCCGTAAAACAAACATGTTAGGCAGTAGTTATGCATATTGTTAAATGCGATGGGCTGATATAAGCGGGGGAACCAATCGTGCGCACAGTGAAATTACCTGGTGGTGAAGAGGTGCCTATATTGGGATTGGGCACTTGGATGATGGGAGAAGTCGAGCCACAGTTTGAGCTTGAAGTAGCGGCCGTATGTTATGCAATGGAACGAGGGATTCAGCTCATTGATACCGCTGAAATGTATGCAAACGGGGGCGCTGAGAAAGTAGTCGGTACAGCCATTAAACGTTCGAGTTCTGTTAAGCGGGAAGATATATTTATCATTTCCAAGGTGCTGCCAAGCAATGCACACTTTCAGGGTGTAATTCAGTCTTGTGACCATAGTATAGACCGCCTTGGTGTCACTTTTATAGATCTATATCTTCTTCACTGGCCCGGCTTGGTGCCACTACAGGAAACTTTGGATGCATTTGAAGTTCTCCGGTCTTCAGGGAAAATCCGTTACTTTGGGGTATCGAACTTTGACGTACGAAATATGGTTAAATGGCTAAAATGCAAAGGTGGGGGTGCATCGGTAGCCAACCAGATCCTATACAATCTAAGTCGACGTGGGGTGGAGTGGGATGTAATCCCGCTCTGTAATGATTATAGTTTTCCAGTGATAGCATATTCCCCTCTTGAACAGGGACGATTGCATGGGTCTCTCGTCCTTTCTCAATTAGCAGAAAAACATGGCACGACGTCGCTGCAGATAGCTCTAGCTTGGGTGCTGTCACAAAAAAATGTAATTACCATTCCGAAGGCTGTAAATCTTCAGCATATTGACCAGAATATAGGCGCACTGAAAATTACTCTTGATGCTGAGGACAACAGGCTCTTGGATTTGAGTTTTCCTCCTCCGAGTGGTCCTTCACCTTTAGAAATGTTGTGACGGTAAAAAAAGAATATCTATCTAGGCAAAGTAGTTTTAATGGCATGATTTAGAATTAATCGCCATATTTTCATGGAAGGAAGTTAGCGCACTAGGAGTAATGCGGGTTGCTAGCCTTTTCCTAAAAAATGTATAATGAATTTCTTAAAATTAATTTAATGTTTTACGTTACGGGAATGGCAGGGTTTTATAAGGATTATGGATGCTAGGGAGAGGTTTATCGGTACATGCCATTGTGGTGCGGTTCACATTGCTGTTCCTGCAGATACGGTGTTTTCTAATGCCAGTCGATGTAACTGTTCCTTCTGCCGTCGGCGTTGGGCTCCAAATGCAACCGTGCCGGAAGATCAGATGGAAGTTGTTAGGGGCGCGGATATGCTTACAATCTATCAATTCCATACAAAGGTTGCCGAGCATTATTTCTGTAGCCGATGTGGCATTTATACTCACCATCGTAGGCGCAGCAATCCGGCTGAATTCGGGGTAAATGTAACCTGTTTTGATCATATCGATATGAGTAACTATGACAGGTCAAACATTAACAACGGGATCGACCATCCAAAGGACCGAAAGTCACCTGTGTGAAAAAATGTAAAAGTAATTAATGCCGTGCCTTTTCTGTCGCATGGGTAAGTAAATTTGTTTAATCCAAAAGAGTTTCATATGGAGGTTGAAGTTTCTAAGTAATAACCGAAACTATTTTTGGCTATGATGAAAAAAACACATTTTCTTGACGTCATTTACACACATACAGAGGGTGAACCTAGTTGTATTGTGCATAGCGGAATTCCCTATCCGCCAGGGTTGAATATTCTTCAGAAACGCCAGTTTTTGGTAGAAAATTATGATTATGTTCGTAGGTCGCTTATGTGCGAGCCAAGAGGCCATAAGGATATGTTTGGGGTTTTTGTGACGCCTCCCTTCGAGCCAGGTAGCGACGCAGGTATGCTCTGGATGGATGGTGAGCGATTTGTAGAGATGTGTGGGCACGGAACAATTGCGTTATCTATGGTAATGGTGTCGCAAGGCTTAGCAAAAAATATAACTTTGCCAATCACTAAGCTGCAATTTGAAACGCCTGCTGGCATTGTAACCTCTGAAGTTCAAGTTAACGGTGAGAATGCAGAGTGGTGCCGATTCCAGAATGTCCCGGCATTTGTTTTAGAACAAGATATTCCTGTTGAATTACCAGACTATGGTCTGTTAAAGGCAGATATTGCGTTTGGAGGAAATTTTTTCGCTGTCATACAGTGGCCGGATGAGACACGCAAAATTAGTCCAGAAAATGGAACTTTTTTATCTAGGATGGGCCAACTAGTGAAAAAACAAATAAACGAAAAAATTAATGTCGTTCATCCGACAAAAAAGCATATCCGGGGGGTGCATTTTTGTACATTTTGGCATGAGTCTGATAATCCTTCTTATCTTTACCGAAATGTCCATGTTTTCAGCGATGGAAAACTTGACCGGTCTCCGGGTGGGACCGGGACTAGTATGATGATGGCTGTTTTTGAGGCGCGCAACAAAATAGAAATCGGTCAGAAGATCAAATCGGAGGGACTCCTGGGAAGTGGAACATTTGAAGGCTGTCTAATTGGTGAAACGAAGGTTGGTGATCTGCGGGCTGTAATTCCAACTGTAAAGGGTTCTGCAAAAATAACAGGTTTTGCTAAATGGCTGCTTGACCCTGAGGATGTAGTAGGCCAGGGGTTCGTTATTTACTAGGAGAAGAATCCAGCATTTCCCCGTATTTTGATGCTAACAACATAAAAATTCTAGTGGTCTCTTTATACAAATGTAAATAACCCCTTGGCAATGTCTTTCGCTACTAAAGAATTTTTGTGACAACATTCGGCCGCTGTCTAGTGACCAGTCAATCTCATATTCAATTATGCCTGGAGAATGTTTGCAATTTTCTCTTGACTTCAGCTTTAACCTTTTGGGTGAAGATACCTTTATGTATTGCTCAATGATTTTCTTATACAAAGAAATGTAAACTGCTGCAGTTTAAGATGGGGCAGTCTCGTTAACTGAGGAATTTTGGCCTATGCGCTCGACCCAATAACATAGATGTGGCCGTTCTTCTTTCCAGGAAAACCCTGGTAGATTGTCAATCAATTTTCCGTGAAATATACAGGCTAGAGTGATTTGTGCCATATTAATTGGCCCCGTCAACAATTCACTCTGGACCTCTTTTTCAAAGACAGTGGCGAGGCGCAGTGCTCGCTCTCTTTCGTGATGAATGATTGCTTTCGAATGTATTTCAGGAGACCTGTACAGGTATTCCCTAAGCCAAAGGCTAATTCCATCAAGCATACTTCGGGCAATAGCCTCAATGCGTCGCTGCTCAAGGCCCAGACGCCCATCAAGTGGATGTAAGGTCGGTAATCCATCAATATGATCAAGATACCAGCAAATCAGGGATGAGTCCTCTAGGACCGTTCCATCTTCCAATATCAATGAAGGCACGCGGCCAGAAGGATTAATGTTGTAATAAGGATTCTTTTTTCCTCGTGTTTTTATAACTTCATATTTTGCAGTGTTTTGCAGGCCCTTTTCGAGGCGGACTACACGAGCCATTCGGCCATAAGGGCTTTTTAAGCTTGATATTAATTTCATCCTTTGCTCCAAATAGTAAGTGCACATTTATAGAGCACAGATTGCCTTGATAGAATATTACGACCTTATCTTAAGATTCTAATCTACGGGACTCTTAGGAAATTTAGGCAAGCTGTCGGTTATGTCGTGCCATCCAGCTTTGTCGTTTACAAAAATATGATCGGCTGGCCGTATTATAGGGTCATTATCTAATGATCCTAAGGGGATCACCGTTATGCCTGTTTCTTCGTCCTGGCTCGGCATTAGAGAACTGCATGCTTTACAGAACACTTGAGTGAAGTAGCGGGCGTTAGCAGCCTTGTACGATTTAAGTTGATTTTGGCCCTTTTGAAATTCTACTCCGTTGAATGAAACAAATCCATTGGAAGCATGTGCTGCGGCGCGACCGTATCGACATCGGGAGCAGTGACAATGATGGGCAATTTTAAAAGGCTCTTTGACTTGATATGTTATATTTCGGCACAAACAGCTACCTTGAACCGGTCCTTTGGTTTTTTCGGGTGCGGTTAGCCCCACAATATTCCGGAGGCCGGATCCTTCCGGATAGGTGTCGTAGCTAGGTATCTTGCTGCTTACTGTATGCCAAGGCGAATTATAGAGGACAAAAATATTGCAGTCAGGTTTTCGCATGTTGTCGTGACACCCTCCAGGTGCCACCCAGCGGTCTTGTTTTTTGTTGGTATAAGGGACAACCGACCCGCATACACTACATGAACTCCGTACGAGATATTTAGATGATTTGTAATAAGTGATTGTGGCGCTAGTTTTTGCCCACCGAATCTGATTTGGGTGGAAAAAGCAGTATGTGCCAAACCCTGTGCCGTGGATTTTCTGACACATACGACAATGGCAATTATACATAGCGTAAGGTGCGGCTAGCACCTCCCATCTTATACTACCGCACAAACACCTTCCTATGCTCAAAATGTATCCTCTGACATGTCGGTATACAGAACTATTGCCTGAAAAATCAACTTAGTCTCCCAAAGAACGTCATTCGTGCTGGTTCGGATAAAGATATTCCGTATTCTTGGTTGTATGCAAAAACAACTAGGATGCGGGTCTTTTCCCCAATAGTTGGTGTGACACGGTGCATTGAATTGCGGCCACGAAATATCATTAAAGTCCCTGGCTGAAGATTTAGAGATGTCGGTTTTATTCGCCCTTCGATAACATCAGCTACACCTGCAAAATTCATGTTGCCCTGTTCTGAATTACGGAGATCTCTAACAAACTCAAAGGTGCCTCCACCTTCTGGGGCCTGGAGCAATAACGTTATGGCAAATGCAGAATTATCAAAATGCCAACCCAGTTCTTTGCCTTCACCCGCATAGTGTACATTGATTGAGGATAGAGAGTCTGCATATTCATAAAGTTTTTCTACGCCCAGCACATATGCCGCAAACTGGCGAAACTCTGAAGAGCAATATATTAATTTGAGAGCAGAATTGGCTGGGATCTGATCCGTCGCGATACAGGCTTTTGATGAAATAACCTGGTGGTTGTAAATGTGGTCGCGACTAAGAGTGGGGTCTGGTTTAGTCAGATAAACATTATGTGGCGTTGTAGTATGGAAAGCATCAGGATGACGCGCATTGGCTTCGGATATCAATATTTTTCTAGCAGTCGGCGTTAAGAATCCAGGTATTGTTGCAACGCCTTTAGAGACCAGTTTTCGATGGCAACACCTAACAAACGTTTCATCATCCAAAGGACACGCTCTAAAATCTATGATATTTTCAAGTGCTTTCATGACACTAGCGAGATCCTTAACCTTTGCTATTCAAAAGTCTATCTTAGCCTATTACTAAGATATTCCTGTTTACTAAGGTAATTCAACCCCACCGAGATGTTGACGAGGGAAATATTTTACAAATTACCCAGACTTTGGCACTAACTCCGTGGGGCAAGGTTATTTCTAGAATAATTTTGATCTTGTTCCGAGTATCTTGTCGGTGCAGGATTCTAAATTAGTTGCTTGATGTATTTGAATCTATCTTACATAAATATCCCATGTTAGAAACAAAAACTTCCCACCGATGGTTGGCCCCACTCATTGAGTATGGGCCCTTGGCTATTTTCTTTGTTTCTTATTATTCAGCGGGTTTATTTTTTGCAACAGCTGCTATCATTATTGCTACTATAATCGCACTTTTAGTCTCAATAGTAGTGGAACGCCGCATCCCAATGATGCCGCTGATAACCGCTGGGATTATTGGGGTGTTTGGCGGGTTAACCCTTTGGCTGAATGACGAAACTTTTATAAAAATGAAGCCTACAATTATTCAACTTATTTTTGGCTTGGTTTTAATTGGAGGCTTGTTGTTTAATCGCTTGTTTTTTAAGTCGTTAATGGGGTCGGTTTGGAAGATGACAGACAAGGGTTGGCGCATTATGACCCTGCGCTTTTCAATGTTTTTCTTTCTTTCAGCTGCTTTAAACGAAATTATCTGGCGGACACAAAGCACTGACTTCTGGGTTAACTTCAAGGTGTTTGGTTTAATGGGCTTGACACTTGTTTTTGTCCTTGCCCAATTGCCGCTGCTGCAGCGGTTTTCTGTTCAGGACGAAGATAAAGGTGCTGCAAACTGATGCTTTCATTGCTGAACAGCCAGATTTTCCAAAAGATAACCGATAATTAAAAGTAAATTAAGAAACTATCTGTTCTTCTTGTTTTCGACTCAATTGGAGTTCTTGATGTCATGAACAGCTGACTTTCCTGCCTGTCGACCAAACACAGAACCCGCCATAAGTCCAGTTCCCCCGGGATAATTAAAATAGAATAGCCCACCAACTAGCTCGCCTGCAGCGTAAAGACCATTAATTGGTTTGAGGTCTGTATCAAGCACCTTGCACGATGTGTTTACGCGAAGTCCACCGAACGTGAAAGTAATTCCACATGTTACGGCATATGCTTCAAAAGGCCCCTCAGTGAGAGTGTTGGCCCAGTTTGATTTTGGAATATCGAGACCTACTGTGCAGCGTCCGTCCTTTACATTCGGATTAAAAGGGATATCGAGTCTCACGGATTTATTGTATTCCTGCATGGATGCGAGAGCTTTTGCGGAATTAACACCATCAAGCATGAGAGCCAATTCTTCAAGTGTGTTGGCGCTCACTTTGGTTTTTTGGCGGATTCGATACTCGTCACGTAATAAGTGTATAGTCTTTTGGTCGAAAATCTGCCAGGCAAATTGTCCGGGTTGTTCTAGAATTCTGGCCCCATATTTAGCGTACGTGTAGTTGCGAAAGTCAGCTCCTTCATCAACAAACCTGTTACCATTTGCGTTGAGCATTATACCAAATGGATATGAGTGTTTCTGGTAGGCATCCCCGACAGCCAGGTCTCCAAACTCAGGTGAATTACGTTCCCATGCTACTGCATGGCAACCTGACCAGTTTCCATACGCAGCCGCACCGATGTCAAGGGCCATCGCTATCCCATCACCGGTATTGTAACGTGAGCCGCGCACCTTGGCCAGATCCCATCCAGGGCCAAGATAGCGCGTGCGCCACTCGGGATTTGCCTGAAATCCACCAGAGGCAGTGATTACGGCACGTCCTTGGATGTCAATAATCTTTCCGGCTTTTTTCACCCGAACACCGGTCACACCTTGCGCGTTGGTAATTAGAGACAAAACACGGGCATCGTAACAGATGACTATATCATCTTTTTTTGCTGCCGTTATAAGGGCATCTAATAGTCCTTGTCCGCCACCCCAAACTTCAACAGTCAACCCTCCCCAGAATTTAAACCGGCCATCAATCTTGAAGGCCTGGCGACCCCAGATAGGCTGGAACCGGACCCCTTTTGATTTCTTCCAAAGCATAGTATCGCGACTTTGTCGAACAAGGAGTTCCACAAGGTCTGGGTCACATCTATATTCTGTTACCCGCGCCATATCGTCGAAAAACTGGTCACACGTGTAAGAACCGAAATCTGTCTGGGATAGTTCTTCTTCTGTTAAGTCAGGCATGAGTTGGTGGAGATCGTTGATATCTTCATATACACAGCGCATTGCCCCCGCCGTAAACCGCGTATTGCCTCCAGCTTCATTTTCCGGTGCTCTTTCCAATACCAATACACTTGCACCCTGTTCCCTTGCGGATAATGCTGCGCAAAGTGCTGCATTTCCTCCTCCAATGACAATCACATCGGCTTCATTCGGAAGGCTCTTGGCCATATTCAGACCCCAAATAGTGAAGGTAAAGGATATGGGTAAATTTGTATATGAAATCTGTCAAGTTATTGGCCGTTCGACCTTTTAATCGTAATATCTGGTAGAAGGCTAATATTGACAATATATTTCACGGTTTACTGGTGTCGAGCCAGATTGTAATAGGCCCATCATTAACAAGATGAACTGCCATGTCCGCACCAAATCGGCCAGTCTTAACGTCAAGTCCCTGATCAGATAATAATTCGCAAAAGCCATTGTAGAGCCTTTTTCCTTCATCAGGATGTGCCGCTCTTGAAAATCCAGGCCGATTTCCGCGAGAGGTGTCAGCAGCAAGAGTAAATTGGCTAACAACTAGGGTCGAACCTTTAATGTCCAGGATGGATTTGTTCATTTTGCCTTGGTCATCACAAAATATACGAAGATTTTTAATCTTCCGAGCAAGATAATGGGCCTGCTCCATGGAATCTTCATTCATAGCGCAGAAAAAAATTAATATACCGGCCTCGATCTGGGCTATAAGCTCTCCTTCAATGACTACACTGGCCTCAGAAACCTTTTGGAGGAGGATTCTCATGTTACCGAGACAGGTTATTATTGATCCATCGTATGCTCAGCATTAGAGCCTTGGATCGTTGGCTATGAGGTTTTTTAACTCGGAATATCCAGATTATGTTAATACAATTTTTCTTGATTATTTGTTCCAAAAGTCCCCGCAAAAAAATTTAAAAATAATAAGATAATTACAATTATTTTGCCTGAATACTAATGCCAGGTGGCTGTGCTGAAAAAATAGCTGCTTTAATTCTCTCTACTAAAAAGACGGGCTATTTTTATTTCTAGCACGAGATCATTTAAGGAGTCTTTCAGTAATTCAGTAGTATCGGGGTCATTTACTCTGTTTCCTTCTAATTTTTGGTTGACCGTTCCAATCGCGACCTGTTTTCGAACGACAACACGGGATAGAGTTCCGGCCAGTGTATCACGTAATTGTGCGTTTGCACGAGTTCCGCCCGCCGGTCCAGCAGACGCTGTTATAATGAGAACCGGTTTGGATTTCAGTACTGAATTAAAGGCAGGGCGCGACGCCCAGTCAATAGCGTTTTTCAGCACGCCTGGGGGACCGTAGTTATATTCCGGTGATACAAGGATTAAGCCATCGCAATTAGAAATAGAATCGCGTAAAAACTTCACACTTTCAGGTGACGAAGAAACATCTTCATCAGCGTTGTATAAAGGTAGGTTGTGAAGGGTCATCGTATTAATCGAGAGATTTTTGGGGGCTATATGTTTGAGATATTTTGCTAATAGCGTGTTAAATGAGGCCTTTCGTAAGCTTCCAGATATCGCTAGCAAGGCATATTGGGTATGTTGTTCCATTAGGTATCGCCTTTGATTAAGTGTCTATCTTATTATCCCTAAATGATACGAATTCCCTCATCCATGGAAAATAAGGATTCTCATAGTTCGCATATAAACTCCAAAAACGGTTTCTGAATGGCTATGCAAAGCCTCAAGGATCGTAATAGAGAATGCTGGGGGAGTATAATTATTTATAATTAAAAGCAAAAATGTTTATTAGCAAGCGTCTATACTACTATACAACCTCGGCTAAGGGTATATCTGGTACCCAGGTATATCCATCAGGGTCGATTATATAGGCTTCCCGCACTCCATGTGCTTTGTCAGCGGCTTCAGCGAGCACCACCTCGCCTAGTGCTAGGGCTTTTGCTTGTGCAACATCCGGATTGCAACCATGTAAACGTAGTTCAATACCAATGCCACGGGCTGGTTTTTTCCCTAAGTTTTTTTTTAATGGGTGCTCAGAGTAGGTGTGATCTGCATGCATCATCCACTCGGAGCCGTAACCTCTCAGTACAGCAACATCAGGATCGGCGTAGACGACTGTTGTTTCCAATACTTTGGTCTGAAAACCCAGGGCACGTTCAATGCTATTAACTAAAAGATTAATTGTTAGCCCTTTCAGGCTTTGTCCGTATTTTGATGCGGGCATCCAGGGATCACCTTTTCTTAGCTTGACCACTACTTACCTCCCTTTTCCATTAATACGAAAAACTTTCCTATAAATCTGGGTTGGTAGCAATGTTGCTTAATGGCAGATTCTGATTTTTGCGGCGAGTAGGTTTTTGATAGCTCTATGCCAGCAGGGGGTATCTTGATGTCACCTTTTTTATTAATTAACATGCCACCACAGACTTATAAGCTCTATTGTCCAAGATAATAGCAAAAAATGCTTTTTTTGTTGAAGCTTTATTGGGAGTTTCTAGATATTAATGTTTTGAGCAGCTTCGCAAAGGTTGTTTAGCTTAGCGCGAGCCAGATCCCTCCCCAGCAATCCTAGCCCGCAGTCAGGAGCTCCAATTATTCTATCGGGGTTTATGTGTTGGAGAGCACTTTCCAACCGGCACTGAATTTCATCAACAGTTTCGATACGACTTTTTGCAATAGCAATTACGCCAAAGATAACTGTTGTATTCTTGAATAGTTCGAGCAAACCCAAATCATTTTTTCGGTGAGCATCTTCAAGTGAGACAGCTTGTATTGACGAATTGTCAATTGCCGAGGCGAGTTCAAAATAACTTTTTCTAGGTGCTTTTGGGTATTTCGGGTTATCAAGTTGATCTGGATATCCGCAGCAAATATGGATAGTTCTAACAACCGATTTTGGTACCTTATAAAAACATTGTTCAATGTGATCTATACCATAACTCAGGGCTTCCTCGGTCTTTCGGGCGAATAAAGGTTCATCAACTTGGATATATTTACAGCCGGCTGCAGCAAGGGCTAAAATTTCAGCATTTAAGGCTTGGGCCAGGGCAGCTCCCCGTTTCCTTGGGTCATTATAGTAGTTATCGGCAACTGTATCTCCGATAGTCATTGGACCAGGCAATGTTATCTTTAGGGGGCTGTCAGTTAAAGCTTGCGATACGGACCAATCACGTGGAAGAAAATTCTCTCGGGCTTTTATCTCCCCAACAATGGTGGGCAACCATGCTTGATAAGCTCCTTGGCGCAGGGTTTTTTCAGTTAACTGATTAAAATCAATTCCATCCAAATGTCTACAGTGATAGTGTATGTAATTTTCACGCCGAACCTCCCCATCTGTTGGCATATCAATTCCGGCTTCTACCTGATCCTTTATTACCTCTTTGGCAGCCGCGACGAAAAGCTTTTCTGCTTGGTTGCCAAGTTGCGCAATTTCATCAGCGTAGCGAGCAGTAGGATGAGCGGTGTCTGGGCCGTCCTCGTTTCCATAGAACCAGTCGCTAACCTTGAGGAATTCGGGCTTTGGGTATGCGCCGATGGTGGTTGTTCTGATTGCCACGGAAGACACCTCTTTTATTAATAGTTTTTGCACTTACAAATAAGCAATATAACTGGTGCCTATAATACTTAGACAGTGAATGTGAAAAAATCAAATTGGTTATGATTACAAATTTGTTAAATTGTTCTTAATCGTTCATTAACAGAAAAATTATAAATGTTGCAGTATCCAGAAGTACACTAATAGACCGATTATGGTTGCAATTGCAGTAAATGAAAATGGCAAGGTTTTAACTATAAGTCCAAAGGGGCCGAAGGGTACGTCACTTCGATTCCACGCTTTCTGGCTTCGTGACAATGCGCAAGATTCGGAAACAAGGGATCCATATAATGGGCAGCGCTTGATTACTCTTAAGGATGTACCGTCAAATACGCGGATTTCAAGAGCAATTTTGACGAGAAACTCGGTTGAAATCACCTTTATTCCCGAAAATAAAACTATATGTTACGATACTAATTGGTTGTTATCAAACGCCTACGATGTAACCAGATGTCGGGAAAAGGGGTGGGTAAAGTCATCAATTACAACCTGGGATGGTGCTTTTAACCTGCCTGCTTCAAATTTTAAGACGGTTACAGAAAATCAATCGATTTTACATCGTTGGTTAGGCAAATTAGCTAGATATGGTGTGGCCAAACTTACTAATGGTCCTATAGAGGAAGGTTCGCTCACAAAGATAGTTGATCTTTTCGGGTATGTTCGTGAAACAAATTACGGTCGTTACTTTGAAGTTCAAACGGAAGTTAAGCCAAGCAATCTAGCCTATTCAGGGTTGGCTTTACAGGCACATACAGACAACCCCTATCGAGACCCATTGCCTTCAGTTCAGGTGCTATATTGCCTTGAAAGTTCTTTGACCGGTGGAGAAAGCATTGTTATTGACGGGTTTCGGGCCGCAGAAATACTTCGTGAAAAGAATAAGGAATGGTTCAATCTCCTTTCTAGTTACTGTGCCCGGTTTGAATTTTCCGGGAATTCGGGTGTTTGCCTTCGTGCTCGCCGTCCTATAATTGAACTTGCCCCGGATGGGGAGCTTGTTGCGGTTCGTTTTAATAATCGTTCTACGGCACCTATAGTTGATGTGCCATTTGAAAAAATGGAAGCTTACTACTCGGCCTACCGATATTTTAGTGAAATAATAGAGGATCCTTCTATGTCCATTCATTTTAATTTGGAACCTGGTGATAGTTTTGTGCTGGATAACACGCGGGTACTACACGCGCGCACTGCTTATACGGATTTAGGCAGGCGATGGTTACAGGGGTGTTACGCGGATAAAGATAGCCTGTTATCCAAACTCTCAACCCTGAGCAATAGGTCTAGAGGACATACTGAATGCTGACACTTGATGCCTTGAAATTAACCCCGCAGAATATCATTCCCTTTTTAGAGGACATTTTTGAACGATTTGGTGAAGAAGAGAATTTAGGGGAGTCGGTGACTATGGCTCAACATATGTTGCAGGGTGCTACTTTAGCGGAACAAGAAGGGCAAGATGACGAGATTATCGTAGCTACCTTATTGCATGATATTGGCCATTTTACCAGTAATCTAGGGTGCTTTACCCTTGAAGATTCAATGGATCGTGGCCATGAGGAGGCTGGTGCACAAACAATAGAACGAATTTTCCCATCGATAGTCTCGGACTGTATTCGTTATCATGTAGCAGCGAAGCGATATTTGTGTGCAACCTCTCCTGTATATTTTGAGTATTTGTCAGAGGCATCAAAACACTCACTTAAACTTCAAGGTGGGGAAATGTCTAAAACTGAAGTTACTGAATTTGAAAAAAAGACAAACCTAGATTCTATAATTACTGTTCGTTATTTTGATGATCTTGGGAAGAGCCCAGATATGCTGACGCCTCCTCTGGGTCATTTCTTCCCCACCGTAAAGCGAGTGATAAAGGAGTATTGATAGAATACGGAGAATTTGTTTTGAAGTTTTATTATTTATAACGAAAACTAGCCCATACCTATATGGTCGAATTTACTAAGCGCTCACATTACAGTTACAGCCTTTTGGGAAGGCCTCTATTCGGTGAATGTTAATATTGGGTCAGCAATTTTCGGCGTTAATGAAAAGAGAGGGTTGTTAGTTTTGTACTTAGGAGGGAGCGTAATCTCAAATAATAGAGTAGATTATTGACAATGAAATAAATGCTAAAATTATTAGAGCAACCTTTTTGAAATACTCATTTCCCCTACCACGAAAATAGTGTGATCCGGTAGCGGTGCACAAGATATAGATAGGGGCAGCTACACAGCTTGCAACTAGAAGTTCTGTGTTTATAGTCCCGTATGACAGTAGACTAATCGCAGTAAAAATAGATAGGCAATTTAAGACCATAACAATATTAGCCCTGGTTTTTAAAGGGTTCCGGATACGTGACAACAAAATAGTGACAAAAGGGGGGCCCCCCAGTCCAACTGAGCCATGCATGGTGCCCCCAATAATACCGGTCAGTAGCATTATATGTGGACCAATTTTGCCTTTGATCTTCCATCCTGACGCAAGCATTACAACGAGCAATAGCACTACAGTCGAAATAGCTAATTTGATGCTGTTTGAATCCACTGATACAAGAATGTATGACCCTGCAGGAATACCTATAAGCATTCCCAGAATCATGAATGAAATTCTGCGTAGCTCAAACTCTCTTAATGCGGATGGCATAAGGTAAATTACATTAGGAATTTCCATTAAGACAAAAATAACGACTGCCTCAACAGGGGTAACGATTAACGTAAGTACGGGGACAATTAAAAGGGCAGCACCAAACCCAAGAAATCCGCGAAGGAACCCCCCGATCGCAATTCCAGATAAACCTGCTGCCATTTCCCACAGGGTTAGTCCGGCCGGGAGTATATCGATCATTATGCCTGGCCTCGACTCTGTTAATTTACCTTGAGTTTATATGACAACTTTGTCGTAAGAATCCTCAATTCAAGAAAGTTCTTTCTAATTAGCATGGGAAAATAAAATAAGAAAGATGTAGAGGAAGGTAGAATCTTAATGACCAATAGTTATTGAGCATGAGCGACGTTTAATTTTAATAAGCCATGCATTTTTTGCATGCCTTGTTTGCCTAATAAACGCTACTCATTTGAGCATAATTTTGCGATAAGAAGATGTTGCCTTTTGGTAATTTTCCTCCCTCTAAGACAACAGCCCAAGAAGCTAATTAATTCTTGGGCTGTTTGATCCGGGATGATTTTTTGGAAAATACAATGGAACCGCTTATCAAAGTGGTCTTGATCTCCAATGTGCCTTTTACACGGGCGCAGTGCACTGAGGCAAACGTGACCTCTTAATTGTGCGCGAAAATTCAATAGTTAATATGTTTGGTGGCAACAATTAGGTGATTCGGAAAGCAGAAATATCAAAATTCTCTGGAATATCTAGCGTATGTCAAAACTAATTACTTCAATTGATGTTGGGCTAAAGGAAATTGTAGAAATACAAAAGCAAAATCTTGAAATTAACCGAGAAAATAAAGAGCTTTTTGCAGTTTTGCACCAGAAAGAAAAACTAGAAAAACTGCGATCTAGTGCTGTGGTGCTTATATTGCTTTTAAATTTTTTCTTAAGCATCTTTTCGTTTTTGTGAGAAGTCAGCGGTTGTGGCGTGCGCATAGAGCTATCGGCTCAGGAAAGTTGGACCTTATTAGTAACTTTTAATTAGTTCTGAACGGTTTTTTGTAATTTGTTGTTAGCCCAGATACCTCTTTTGATAGTCCCATCTGCAAAGGTATAAGTCCCAGTACCATTCCTCTTGTCATTTTTCCATGTGCCAACGTACTTATCACCATTTGCAAAAGTAAATATTCCATGGCCGTTTTTCTGGTTGTTTTGCCATTGGCCCATATAGCTGCTGCCGTTTCTATATACCAAGCTACCTTTTCCATTTTTTTTATCGTTTTTCCAGGTTCCATTATAAACGCTGCCGTCCACAAACGTTAGCTTGCCCAGCCCATCTCGTTGACTGCCTTTCCACTGGCCGGCATATCTGTCGCCGTTTGCAAATGTGAACATTCCTGTTCCACTCCATTCCCCATTTAAGAAATCACCAACATACTTGCTACCATTGATGAAAGAAAAAGTACCTTTACCGTTTTCTTTATCTTTTTTCCATTCACCTACATAACTGTTGCCACTAGCAAAAATTAATTTACCCGATCCACTCTTTTGATCGTTCTCCCAGTTTCCCAGATATTGATCTCCATTGGCAAAGGTAAATATTCCATGTCCGTTTTTCTTATTATTTCGCCATTGGCCTTCATATTTGCTACCATTTATGAAGGAAAAAGTGCCTTTGCCATTTTTTTTATCATTTTTCCATTCACCCACATATTGGGCGCCTGTTGCGAACATTAAAATACCGGAGCCGCTTCGCTGGTTGTTTTCCCAATGGCCTTTATATTGGTCTCCGTTGACAAAAGTGAGGACACCTTGACCACTGCGTCTGCCCTCCTTGAACTCACCAGCATACTTGCTTCCACTTGCAAAAGTATATGTTCCGGTTCCATGCCGTCTACTGGTTTTAAATTCTCCAACATAGATGTCGCCATTTTTGAGTTTCAGAGTTCCGGTGCACCGATCCCAATTTGTGTTATGATAGGAGCCTTGGCATAGCGGGGCACCCAAGCTTGGGGTTGAACCGAGGAAGAGAGGTTTAAAAAAGACGAACAGTGCCAAGATAGCTAATTTTAACATGATGAGAATAGGTTAGCGTATTCGTGACGTTTTGAATAGAATGAAAGGTAACAATATGCTTACGGAAGGTTATTTTTAATTGAGGCGACGTAATTTTTGCATCTTACTGTCAGCTCTGGCGCCCGCAGGTATACCTTTCAATACTTTAACCGCGGGACGGTCTCTATTCCCTAAAATTATTACTAGAAATATCCCTGGCTCAGGCCAACCCATACCTGTGATCGGCATGGGGTCTTGGATTACCTTCAATGTTGGGAATGATCAATCATTACGGAATGAGAGGGTTAAGGTGTTAAAAGCATTCTTTGAACTTGGCGGGGGTCTTATTGATTCATCTCCGATGTATGGGTCTTCAGAAGAAGTCATTGGATATTGTCTTAAGCACATAGGTATGTCCAAAGCCCTATTTTCAGCAACCAAAGTCTGGACGCCGTCACGCTGGCATGGGGTAAAACAAATGGAAACTTCGGTGTCGTTGTGGGGTGAAGAGACACTTGATTTGATTCAGGTTCATAACTTGCTTTCATGGGAAAGCCATCTGGAAACGTTGAGTTATTGGAAATCAAAGGGGAGGGTGCGGTATATCGGTGTAACTACCTCCCATGGGAGCAGACACGATTTGCTTGCAAGAATCCTTTCTTCGCAGTCCATTGATTTTGTTCAGTTTACATACAATCTGCTTGATAGAAAAGCTGAGGAAACTCTGCTTCCCTTAGCCGCTGAAAAAAAGGTAGCTGTCATCATTAACCGGCCATTTCAAGGGGGAAGATTGTTCGACAAATTTGGTGATAAGTCACTGCCAAACTGGGCGGCTGAATTTAATTGCGTCAACTGGGCACAGTTTTTCCTTAAGTTTATCATTTCTCATCCATCCGTCACTTGTGCTATTCCAGCCACATCACGGGTTGATCATATGGGACAAAACATGGGCGCCGGGTATGGTCGTCTGCCAGATAATGGAATGCGGAGGAGAATGGTAGAATATATAGAAAATTTTTAACTTGCTGTTTTAGGGGTAACAACGTTGATGCTGTTATTTGACCCTGTTGTCTATACTCGTTTGCTCTCGCAATACAACAGCGACATATGGCCTTTCTCTATATTCCTTTTTTTTCTTGCGTCAGCTAGTGCGGCTCTGACAATCTATCGGCCTGTTGGAAGTGACCGAATTGTAGCAGGGATCCTAGCCGGTTTGTGGTTATGGACCGGTATAGTTTTTCACATTGGGTATTACTCGGCTATCAACTGGGCGGCATGGGGTTTTGGTATTATATTTATTTTGCAAGGCGGTCTTTGGTTTTGGAGAGGAGTAGTTTTAAATCAGTTGGAATTTATATATCCAAACGGTTTGTTGGGGGCCTTTGTAACAAGTTTTTTCCTGTTCTCATTATTCTTCCCGCTACTTGCATCAGTTTACTTCGAGAATTCCAAAATAGTAGTGCCATTTTTCGGAGTATCGCCTGACTGGGTTCTGGTCTTTACCCTTACTATTTTTCTAACTATAGAAAAGAATACCCGTTTACACTTAAAAGTTTTTCCAGTGGCCTGGTGCATTATTACAAGCATAACGGCTTTTTTAATAGGGATAGTGGAGAACTGGATTTTCCCGTGCGTAGCTATTCTTATTCTTCTTATTGATATTAAACGACAAAAAATTAGCCTGAAAAGTTTTGAAAAGTAGAATGAATTCATGGCAACTTTATATGTTTAGTCGGTCATAACAAAATCCTGATAGATTTTCGCGAGATCTGAGACAGATGCCTGATAAAGCTGTTGACCTGCCTCTATTGACGCTAACGTTGGGTCAGAACCAATGCGCCCATCAGGAAATCGTTTTCGGTAGTCTTTCGCGTCATAGATAGGTCCTTTCGGAGCGACTTCTGGATTTAGTTTTTTTTTTACCTGGACCCTTTTGGCCTCTTCAGGATACCTAAAATAGGTCAGAGATATTTCTGACGCAGTGGCATGTGAACCATCGCTATCGCCAAAAAGTTTTTTTGAAAGCTCAATCACGCT
>PBKU01000046.1 GCA_002722175.1 Magnetovibrio sp. | reverse complement strand
GTCGCCGGCAAAAGAATTATAATAGCTAGTAACAAGCTTCATAAAGTAAAGCGTGGTGAAACACTTTATACGTTAGCTCAAAGATATAATGTTAGTATGTATAGGATTAGTAGGATTAATTCAATCAAGCCACCCTATGTTATCTTAGCTGGGGATACTCTCTCCATTCCGAAATCAGAGGTTTACCTTGAAGACAGACCTGCTAGATCTGGCAAGCTATCTGCTGACACTGCTAATCAAATAAGCAGTCAGGTTAGCCCAAGAATAGGTGTTCTCTTTGACCCGCCAAGAAAACCAAGGTTTCACAGAACACCGAAAAAGAACACCGAGAAAAACGGTAAGGATAAGAAATCTTCGAATGTAAACCCTGAAACGACACAATTTTTATGGCCACTAAAAGGAAGACTAATTTCTAGTTTTGGGCCCAAAAAGGGCGGCTTGCATAATGATGGGATTAATATAAGCGCTCCTTCTGGATCTTCTGTATTAGCTGCAAAGAATGGTATTGTTGCATATGCTGGGAATGAAGTTCGTGGTTTTGGAAACCTTTTGTTAATTAAGCATGTCGGTGGCTGGGTGACGGCATATGCTCACAACAAAAGATTACTTGTTGGGAGAGGTGACCAGGTGAAGCGTGGTCAAAAAATAGCGACTGTTGGGAAGTCAGGGAGGGTCCAGGAGCCCCAACTCCATTTTGAAATACGGAAGGGACGTCATGCCAAAAACCCAAAAGACTATTTGTAATAAGGGTGCAAATATTGTTGAAAATTGCATTTATCTTTTATCTGAATGAATTGCCCTAATGATGCTTAAAGTATTAACTGCGACTGAGATAACCCGGTTTCAAGAATATGGTTTTTTATCATCAGTAAAAAGTTTAGAAGAAAAAAAGCCGCTAGCTATAGATCTCGGTTAGAGAGATTTGAGGAAAATTACCACAGTTGCAAGGCAAACTCGACTTTAAGACTAATTTAATGTGTAGTTGGGTTGATCAGTTAGCACGAGAAAAGCATTTTTTGAATATTGTCTAGGATTTGATGGGGCCAAATATTCTCAATTGGAATGCAACTTTCAAGGTAAAAGAAGCTGATGGTCGAGCCCATGCCGATTGGCATCAAGATAGCATGTATATCAAACTTGAGCCTTTTCTTTTAATAGTTTGGTTGGCATTGCCTCCGTCAAACGAAAGGAATGGCTGTCTAAAACTAATTCCTGGGTCGCATAAGTAGCCATTGTTTCCTCATAGAGGGGGAAACGATAAAAATAGAATACTAAGCAGGGCGCAATTTATAGAATCGCCCAAAAATAGTTCAGCTTCGATAAGTGCAGAGTTAAAGCTAGGAGAAGCTTGCATATTTAATCATAAAATTGTGCATTCGTCAGGTGTTAACGTTTCAGGTAACAGACGAATAGGCCTGCTGATTGACTGCATTCCTACCAGCGCGGTAAAAAAGGTGGGCCACGTGACAGCGCTATGCTAGTCAGAGGAAGAGATGTTTTTAGCCACTTTATTCTGGAAGCCCCCCCGTCCGGTGAAGCTACACCTCAAAATTTAAGGAACTAACGTGAGGCGTTGAAGTTGATGACAGCAACCACCTATAATCAGTCGTCTTTTACTCCTAAAGGGTTACGCTGACTTCTCTCGTGATAGGTGAGCCAATTTAAAATAAGCTTTTTCTACGTTTTCCTGCATGTTGCTTTATGGTTTCTCTAATTTTTTTCCGAAACGGCCAGCTAGGTCCTGTGTAAATTGCCATGCTACTCGGCCAGAGCGAGATCCTCGTGTAATGGCCCACTCACTGGCCTCGGCATGAATATCGACTTCTCTTACTTCAAGGTTAAAGTAATCTACGTAGGAATCAACGATATCTAGATATGTTTTTTGATCAATATTATGAAATCCTAGCCACACCCCAAATCTATCCGAAAGCGAAACTTTTTCTTCTATTGCCTCACTTGGATAAATAGACGAAGACTGTTCATTCTCAATCATTTCTCGAGGCATAAGGTGACGACGGTTAGATGTAGCATAAAAAATTACGTTCGATGGCTTTTCTTCAATTCCGCCTTCAAGGATAGTTTTTAAAGATTTATATGAATTGTCTTGGTTGTTAAAGCTAAGGTCGTCACAGAAAATAAGCACACGTCTTTTAGTTTTTCTAACGGCTTTAAGTAGTGCAGGAAGCGATAGAAGGTCGTCACGGTGAATCTCCACTAAAATCAGTGGGTGTTTAATTGAGTTGTTCACCTCAGCATGGGTTGCCTTAACAAGGGAGCTTTTCCCTGTGCCTCGTGCACCCCAGAGAAGAACATTATTTGCAGGTAATCCTTGAGCAAAACGCGTAGTGTTTTCTAACAATACCTTTTGTTGTTGTTTGATTCCTTTCAAAAGATGGAAATCAACGCGGTTTATTGTTTTTACAGTTTCAAGTAGCTGAGTATTAGCATGCCAAACAAAAGCATTAGAAGCTTCGAAATTGGTTTGTTCGGGCGGCGGCGGTGAGATGCGCTCAAGAGTTTCAACCGCGCGTCTTAAGAGTAAAATTATTTCTTTGTCTTCCATTGTTTCAGAAAATAAGAGGTGAATTTTGTCTCGTCAACATCAGTGTAAGGTGATTGATACTCCTTTTTGCAGGTACGAAGACGGATACATTACTATTGGAGATTTTCTTGTTGATAACATTACCACTCTATCTGGTTGAGGGAAAATAATCAGAAATTAGCTTAGTTAATGAAAATAATATTATATTGTTTAGGTCTTAATATTTGCATCATTTGGATCTAAAGGTATATTCGCAGGCTTTATCGGTTAAAAAGATTTCTTTCTTAGGAGTTTTGTTATGTTAATTTCTCTTGCGTATGCTCAAGGTGCAGGTGGAGGGGCTGGCTCTGGCTTTGAAGCGTTGCTTCCGTTAGTCCTAATTTTCGTAGTCTTCTACTTTCTTCTTATAAGGCCTCAACAAAAGAAGATGAAACAACACCGAGACTTGCTAGCGTCGGTTAGCAAGGGTGATAAAATTGTTACGGGCGGGGGTATTGTAGGTAAAGTCACTAAAGTAGAAGGTGATGAAGATCTGATTGTTCAAATTGCTACTGATGTCAAAGTGACTGTTAAGCGAAGTTTAGTATCTACCGTTATTGAAAAACCACAACCTGCGTCAGCAAAAAAAACTGATAAAACAGTTGAGCAGCCAGGCCAAGGTGGGAGCTTGTTAGGTAAGTTGTTTGGTAGCAGGGAAGCTGAATCAAAAAACACCAAAAGATAGGAAAATCTTAAAAGTTAGGAAAGCACAAATGTTAGATTTCCCGCGCTGGAAGGTTACCGTCATTTTAATAGTGTGCGCACTAGGGTTTGCATTTTCGATCCCAAATTTTCTTAATAATCAGATTATATCAAAAGTGCCAGACTGGCTTCCTCGGAAGCAAGTTAGTTTAGGGCTTGATCTGCAAGGCGGGTCACATTTACTGCTTGAAGTGGATTTTTCCGCAGTTATTAACGAATACCTGGATGGTTTAGTGGAAACCGTGCGTACTGAGCTCCGAAAAGAGCGGATTCGATACCAGGGGCTTGGTTCGAAGGGGACCGAAGTTAGCGTAAGAATTCGTGACAGCAGTTCAATTGATAAGGCCTTTAGATTACTGTCTTCTATTGATCGCCAGATGGAAACAGTCCTTGACGGTAATCGTATTAGTATGACCATGGGGGAACAAGCTATAGGTGAACGGCGCATTGCGGCTGTGCAGCAGTCAATTGAAATTGAGCGGCGTCGAATAGACGAAACAGGAGTACGCGAGCCCACAATCCAACGTCAAGGTGAAAACCGGATCATATTACAACTCCCAGGAATTGATGACCCAGACCGTGTAAAACGCCTGATTGGGAAAACGGCAAAAATGTCTTTCCAATTAGTTGATCTTCGCAATTCTGTCCAAGAAGCAATGGTGGGGCGGTCGCCATTAGGTTCTAGGCTGCTACCGCATAATAGTGCTATAGATTCTAGTGGAAAGCCTCGAATGTTTTTAGTCCGAAAAAAAGTGATGGTATCAGGCGAAAACCTTGTTGATGCCCAACCATCCTTTGATCAACAGACTAATGAACCGATTGTTAGTTTTCGATTTGATTCGGCAGGAGCAAAACGATTTGGGAAAGTTACAACTAAGAACGTAGGTAAACCTTTTGCAATCGTGTTGGATGGTCGAGTTCTAAGCGCACCAGTAATTCGTGAGCCTATCGTAGGAGGTGCGGGTCAAATTTCTGGAGGATTTACCGCGCAATCAGCTAATGACCTCGCGCTTCTTCTGAGGGCAGGGGCTCTCCCTGCACCTTTAAAAATTCTAGAGGAACGCACAGTAGGTCCAGGTTTGGGTGCAGATTCTATTGCAGCAGGAAAATTTGCTAGTTTGATAGGTTTGGCTGGTGTGGTATTGTTCATGGGGTTTGCTTATGGTCTTTTTGGCCTTTTTGCAAATCTTGCGTTATTTATCAATTTGGTTTTGATCCTTGGCACATTATCCTTGCTTCAGGCAACCCTGACGCTACCCGGTATTGCAGGTATCATCTTAACTATTGGCATGGCAGTCGATGCTAATGTATTGATTTTTGAGCGTATCCGAGAAGAAACACGGGTCGGACGGACACCAATTTCAGCTGTAAATGCTGGTTACGGCCGCGCTCTAAAAACAATTGTTGATGCCAATTTAACTACGTTAATAGCAGCAATTTTATTGTATATTTTCGGATCGGGGCCTGTGCGAGGATTTGCTGTAACCCTTGCCATCGGGATTGTTACTTCAATGTTCACCGCTATTATGCTTACACGTTTATTTGTTGTTTCGTGGCTGCGCCAAACACGTCCTAAACATTTACCAAGCTAAATAAGAGAAGTAACATGATAAATTTTCGACTGATCCCCCCAAATACTAAGTTATCATTTGTGGAAAAACGCCTTTTTTATTTTATCTTTTCGGTATTTTTGGTTTTGGGTTCCTTGACGCTCTATATGGTGAAGGGGCTGAATTTTGGAATTGACTTCAAAGGTGGAATCTTAGTGGAAGTCAGGAGCCCAAGCCCATTTGACTTAGGTCATTTAAGGGGGCAGCTTAATGACCTGGAGTTAGGTGATGTAGCTATACAAGAATTTGGTCAACCTTCCGACGTGCTAATTCGAATTCAACGGCAAGAAGGAGGCGATGATGCACAGCAACAAACGATTGAGAAATTGAAAGAAATGTTGGGAAATGAAGTCGATTATCGGCGCGTTGAGTTTGTTGGCCCGAAAGTTTCCGAGGAATTACTTCACGATGGAATGATGGCAGTGCTTTTTGCAATGGGTGCTATACTGATATACATTTGGTTTCGGTTTGAGTGGCAGTTTGGTGTAGGCGCTGTTATAGCTCTTAGCCACGATGTCTTATCTACGATAGGCCTATTTTCATTAATTGAACACGAATTTAACCTTGCAACAGTCGCGGCTGTCCTTACCATTGCCGGGTATTCGATAAATGATACAGTAGTGGTGTACGACCGTGTTCGTGAAAACATCCGGAAATATAAGACTTTAAATTTTGCAGATCTATTTAATTTGTCGATAAATGAAACTTTGTCACGAACAGTAATGACCTCCTTGACAACTTTAATAGCTTTGTTTGCACTCTATTTCTTGGGCGGGGAAGTGATTCGTGATTTTGCGCTTGCAATGATTTGGGGTGTCCTCGTTGGCACATATTCGTCTATTTGTTTAGCTGTTCCCCTGCTGCTTTATATGAAAATTGATCGGGGTGCGCCTGGTGGATTAGGGGGGGGTGAGAAAGGCACTGGTTACGCCGCTTCCACTAAGTGATTCAAATGAACATCAACTTGTCACCTGTAACCGTAAAAGAATACCAATTTATTCAAACATACGGTGATGAGACATTTCGTATTTCAGATATTCGGTATGAAGGATCAGTCATAGTTTTTCCCAAAAAAACAATTCAGTGGGGAGTAGTTTCACCAGAATCAATTACGATAGATAGTTTGAAGCCGATTATTTTCGGGTCAGAAAAAATTAGGATTTTATTGATTGGCTGTGGACAAGAATACAAAAATTTAGAGCAGGGTATCGATTCCGAGTTAAGGAACCATGGTATATTTTGCGAATGGATGAACACAGGTGCAGCGTGCCGGACTTTCAACGTTCTTATGGCAGAGGCGCGTGATGCAGCTGCTGCTTTGATAGCAATATAGTGAGATAAAAGGGCAAATAGTAAATATTTGCCCTTTATCAAAAAGCTAATTATTAATAAAGATTTTGTGCCGACACCATGGCGTATAGCATCGGTATCGACAACATTGTGTTTGTTCTTGAAACTAACATAGCTGTTCTTGCAGATGCTGCTTTGGTTTCAGCATCAACTTCAATAATTCCCAAAGCACGTTTTTGATTTGGCCAAATTACAAACCACACGTTAAACCACATAATGATGCCAAGCCACATTCCGATACCTATGGCGGTATGCATTGCAACAATTTCGGGTGCCATTAGCCCAAGAGTTAACGCTTCAAAAAGATATCCATTCAAATATGCTAATATTAATCCAGTTACAAGTGTCGCCTTTGCCGCCCACCTAAACCAAAAAAGTGCGGCCGGGGCTATTACCTTGCCTATTGCAGGTTTTTGGTCGTCTGGAATATTTGGCATATTGGGAATTTGAACAAAGTTGAAGTACCATAATAAACCAATCCACATGACCCCGCTTAGCACGTGAAGCCACCTAAAGAGAAATATAAGCCATCCAGAATCTAGGTAGTCACCAACTGTCCCGTCGCTTGTATTACCGACGACAATTGCCACCATCAAGATTGTTAAAACAATGCCTGCTATTACTGTGGACCGCAAGTTTGTGAGTATATTTGCCATAATGTTTCTCTCAACAGAATTTTGTTAATAGTTTAGTCCGCAAAAACAATTACTGACCGTTGATTGCAAGTACTTTAATTATACTCCATAGGTAGCAAATTAATCAAATAACGTACCTATCAGACGATATATGTTTTTAATAAGAGGTTGCCAATACTTTTTTTAGTAATAATTCTTTTCGCAGCAGGCAGTGTGAAGGAAAGAAGGGTTAGCATGCTGAAAAATTTACATGCGATTGATTAATCTTATTAAATATGGAGGTGCCCAAATCTGCCGTTCAAATAGACTGAATTATCCTGACTTTCTAATTTGGGTAAAACGTATGTAAAATAGATTATGCGAAGACAAGCTGAAACCATATATTCTGACGGGCATTGGAACTAGTGGCTTTCTAGTATTAACAGTATGAGACAACCATGCCAATCACGGGGAGATCAGGAGGAAGTGCAAGTAAGCCCACTACTTTTTAGCCATTTACACAGATCAGATAGTGCTCGCTCGCTCAGTGCTTTTTTGCGTTCACGTCCTTTTAGATGGCAACTTTTATTTTTGAGAGGTGGCAACAACCCAAAATTAATGTTCATTGGTTGGTAGTTGGTAGTTATTGCGCCACCAGTGATATAATTCAGGAGTGCACCAAGAGCGGTTGTTATAGGTGGAAGGGAAATTGGGATTCCTAGTATCTCAGCTGCGGCAAATCGACCAGCAATTAACCCTATAGCTGCACTCTCAACGTAACCTTCACAACCAGTTATTTGGCCGGCAAATCGAATTCTAGGAATTGTTTTTAAGCGCAGTGTTGCATCTAGCAATTGGGGACTATTGAGGAATGTGTTGCGATGGAGGCCACCAAGGCGGGCAAATTTAGCTGCTTCTAGTCCTGGTATCATTTTGAATATACGCTTTTGTTCATGGAATTTAAGCTTAGTTTGAAATCCTACCATGTTGAAAAGAGTACCGCTCTTGTTGTCTTGGCGGAGTTGAACAACAGCATAGGGCTTTTTGTCAGGATCTTTGGGGTTGGTTAGACCTACGGGCTTCATGGGGCCATACGCTAATGTTTTGTGCCCGCGATCAGCCATTATTTCAATCGGGAGGCAGCCTTCAAAATATGGCGTATTCTTTTCCCATTCTTTAAATTCAGTTTTTTCTGCACTTATTAATTCAAATATGAATTTATCATATTCTTCTTTCTGCATTGGCAAATTAATATAATCTTTTCCATCGCCTTTGTCGTAGCGTGATTGAAACCATGCCACATTAAAGTTGATGCTGTCTTTATAAATAATTGGTGCAATTGCATCAAAAAAGGCTAATGAATTTTCATTTGTTGCTGAACGAATAGATTTTGCTAGTGTTGGAGATGTTAGGGGGCCCGTTGCAATAACAATGCTTTTCCAGTCGGGTGGAGATAGTACAGAAATTTCTTCCCGACGAATTTTAAGCAGTTTTTGAGTTTCTAGAGTCTCAGTGACAAAACTAGAAAAATCGTTTCGATCTACGGCAAGAGCACCGCCTGCTGGAATCTTAGCCTGGTCAGCTGCTTTCATGATTAGTGAATCGGAAAGTCGCATTTCTTGATGCAGAAGGCCGACGGCGTTATAATATGGGTCATCTGACCGCAGAGAATTAGAGCATACCAGTTCAGCTAGCATATCAGTAGCATGAACCTCAGTTTTGCAAGTTGGCCTCATTTCGTGCAGAATCGCTGGTACACCTGCTTTTACAAGCTGCCATACTGCTTCCGACCCAGCAAGACCACCACCAATTACATGCACCTGTTCGCCATAGCGCTCTGTTATCAAAAGCCAGTCCTTTAATTGTGATTCAAATCTTATCTAATCATTGTCGGGTGTTTATAAAATTGGCCAGTTCACGTATTTAAATATATTCGAGGTAAAAGGATGGCTAATACTTATTAGGATTTGTCCCGTTTAGCATTACTTTTTATCCTTACCGACGGTTAAAATGGGTCTAATGTAAGATTTAATTTGTTATAGCGCTAATAATCAGCACTAATATATTAATATAAACGTATATAGCCTATTTTAGTCTTCTACTAGAGCTAAGTTGTTGAGCGCTATAAATCAATAATTTTGTTGACGCGTTTGTCTTTACGTGACGTTAAGGTTAAGTAAATTATTAGTTTATGGGGAAAGTATTTTCTATTTCAGATCTATCTCGGGAATTTGGGATTACAACTCGTACTGTATGTTTTTATGAAGACAAGAGACTTTTATTTCCAAAGCGTGACGGGAAACGCCCTGGTTTTTCATTGCTAGAAATTCTTGAAATTATAGATTTGTATGATACAGAGCCAGCAGAAGTTAAGCAATTACAGCAGCTAATTAGAGTTATTCATTCTCATGAGAACTCATTAATATTGAAACTGAAAGATATTAAAGTACCCCTTAAAGAATTGCAAAACCGTGGACAGGAATATTACAAATTGTTGAGTAAAAAGGTCCATTAACTTAATTAAAAGACAGTGTTGCTCACCGGTAATTTAACTGATGAATTTATTAACCGCGTGGTTGTTCTATCTTGGCTAATCCAGGGGCCTTAGTTGTTTTGAATTAACCAACTAATAGTGCGATTTCGAGAAATACTAATTGGGTTTATCTTCAATCGATTTTTTTAATCCTTACCCGTAATGTTTCGGCCCCGTGTTTCAAGTTCCTACGGATCTTTTACCCAATCTTGGGTATTGTGCAATCAGTGCAGCCGTTACAACTATTAAAGCTGCTAAGAATTGTACTAGCATTAATTCTCCGCCTATGACAATACTCGCAATCATAACAAAGAATGGCGACAAATTAACATAAAAAGCAGCAAGAGTGACGCCGATCGTTCGTGTTGCAATTATCCAGAGGGCAGTGGAGATTCCTACCCCTCCAGTCCCAAGAATGATGATCAGTACAAGAGATTGTGTGGACAGGTCAAAAGTCTGGGGTATTAGCCCCAGAGCTATACTTCCAAGGCCTATACCTAAGACTGTAATACCACCAGTTCCTAAGGTAACGCATGTTGTTGTGAATCCTGAAAGGTGTGAGAGCGTAAATACACAGCATCGGGAATACCATGCATATAAGATAGTAGCACTAAGAACTAAAAGCTCCCCTCCATGAAAAACAACATTTTTTTCAGTGAATGCAGGGCTAGCTAATATTCCACCAGCAATGGAAAGGAAAATACCTGTAAGTAGCCACATATTAAATTTTTCGTCCCTAGCACGCACACCTAATACTAAAGAAATTATCGGTAGCGTTGTCGTTAAAATAGCGGCAGTAACTTGGTTTGATAAATCTTGTCCCCAGACGAGAAGAATTGTACCGGCTCCAACCCCAACTGCCCCGATAAACCAGGCAGAACCCCATGGGACCTCTCTTAACTCATGCAACCTTCTTGTTAAAAGCAATATTATAAGAACACAAATAGAGCCGCTTAGAAGGCGCGCGGCTGTTAAAAGGATAGGATGCCAATGCTCCAAAAGCAGCTCTGTAACAGGGAAACACAGTCCCCATAGGGCAATACTTAAAATTGCTAGAATATTTCCCTTTAAAGTACTGAAGTTCATTCTTTTTTCTTTTCTAAGATTCTTTCTCGAAGTTTATAAATATAGCTCCAAGGCTTCGTCTTCAGATAATGCCCTGTTAGCAGGAAGAAAACTAATTTAATATAGTTTAAATTATCAACGTTACCTAGACGTGCTCTTTAAGTGCATTGGGAAATTGTTACAAATATTTAACCCTAAATTGGTTTCATCAATGACAGTGTTTTTAAGTCTTGATTAATCAATTTCTATACCTACAAACTAGCTTGATTGAAAAGTGTCCGGGTAAAATGAGTAATGCATTTTCTCCACCAGATGGGGAATAGACCCTGCAATTTAGTGTAAGTTTTTTTGCTTCTTTCCATTCTTTATAAATGGGTTATTATTAAGGAGTACATGTCTAAAACAACAGCAGATGATTTTAATGCAATTATCGCGAGGGAACTCCCCTGGGCATCTGATGTTGGCATGAGTTGTGTTGATATGAATTTTGGTAAAGCAGTGCTTATCATAAAATTTAAGGAAAACATGCTTCGCCCTGGTGGAACGATTTCTGGTCCGACAATGATGGCACTTGCAGATGCTACTATGTATGCGGTTGTCTTGAGTGCCATAGGTATAGTTAAATTAGCCGTTACAACTAACTTTAATATTAATTTTCTTTCTCGCCCTAGAGCTGGAGATATGAAAGCTAATGGATCACTTTTAAAACTGGGTAAAAGGTTAATAGTAATTGAGACAAAAATTTTTTCAGCAGGTCAGGATGCACCAGTAGCGCACGCTACTGGAACCTATTCGGTCCCTCCCGTAGTGGCGAGGTGAAATTATGGTATTCAGATACCAATATATTAAGCATATGATTTTTAAAGAAAAATTTATGTTGACTTATTAGTTTCATTCGAATACAGAGCCTTTCAATATAGTTTTCACTATTTATGTAAAAGTCGTAATAAACGATAATTTGAAGGCTCCAGTATGAAGACTTACGCAGCTAAGCCGGGTGACATCG
This sequence comes from Magnetovibrio sp., assembly GCA_002722175.1. Lineage (GTDB taxonomy): Bacteria > Pseudomonadota > Alphaproteobacteria > Rhodospirillales > Casp-alpha2. The sequence continues at coordinate 22,621 of PBKU01000046.1, read as the reverse complement.
AGCGAAAATGGGTTCTTATTGATGCCGAGGGCATTGTTCTTGGTCGGCTAGCTTCGTTAGTAGCGTATCGACTTCGTGGAAAACATAAAGTTATTTTTTCACCAAATATTGATTGTGGGGATCATATTGTCATTATCAATGCTGAAAAAGTAGAAATAACAGGTAACAAAAAAGATAATAAGAAGTTTTATTGGCATACGAATTATCCAGGAGGTCTTAAAGAAAAGACAATGGGTGCGATACTTACAGGGAAGCATCCAGAAAGAGTTATTATAAAGGCCGTTGAGCGAATGATTAGTCGAAATGCTTTAGGGCGAAAACAGATGCAAAAACTTCATGTGTATGTTGGTGCAGAACATCCGCATGCGGCTCAGCAACCTGAGATTTTAGACATTGCCAAAATGAACCCGAAAAATATCAGAGGTACTTAAGATATGCCCGAAGAATCCAAGGGACTTTCCGATCTGGCTGAACTCGTTGAAGGTGTTTCTGACGCCACTTCATTGTCGGTTGATCCAAAACTTGACCAGCTTGGCCGTTCTTATGCTACAGGGAAAAGGAAAGATGCAGTCGCAAGAGTTTGGATTAAGCCTGGTCCAGGTCGTATTATTGTGAACGGCAGGGATTTGGAAACTTACTTTGCAAGGCCAGTTTTGCGAATGATGATTAATCAACCATTTGATGTTGCGGAACGGGTTGGGCAATACGATGTTAAATGCACTGTAAAGGGCGGTGGCCTATCTGGGCAGGCAGGAGCGGTGCGTCATGGAATTTCTAAAGCTTTAACTCTTTATGAACCAGCTTTACGGTCAGTTCTAAAAGCCAAGGGGTTTTTGACCAGGGACAGCCGTGTTGTTGAGCGAAAGAAATACGGGAGGCGAAAAGCACGCCGAAGTTTTCAGTTTTCTAAGCGCTAAAGCGGTTGCTTTGAAATATATTACAAGTAAGACAAGAAGTGATGTTTAAAATATTAAGGCTATAAGTACAGCTAATATTGTTAAGCACGTCATAAGTTTTTGGAGATATGGTGTATTGTTAAGAATAGTTCCAATAACTGCGCCCAAGATACAGTAGATAGTATGGAACGTTATTTGTATTAAGAAAAAAACAAGAAATAACACCAGTAGTTTTACGGTAAACGTTTCATAGCTAGAACTATATTCTGTCCAAGCAAGCACGAGCATGACCCAGCTTTTTGGACTTAACGGGTGGATTAACAAGCCTTGTTTCAAGGAGAATGTTGGGTGTTCGGAATTTTTGGCAGGAACTCTATTCCACGTCTTAAGTGCAAGGTAAATCATAAAAATCGCGCTAATTAATTTAAAAGAAATTTGTACTGCGTTATTTTCCATTAGGAAGGTGCCGAGGCCAAACCCTATAGAAATATTCAGAATTGATTTTCCTAATATTAATCCTGTAATAAAAGGCAAGCACCTTTGAAAACCAAAGCTCGCCCCCCCAGACATTAACAATAGATTAGCTGGCCCTGGTGTTCCAACCATTATCAAAACAAATATGACTAGAGGTATCAGTTCAACAGAAGTTTCGTTAAACAATTATTATTTTTACCTTAGATGTTAAGAATACGATGTGACATAACCTGATTCATAGGTATTACTTAATGTTACAAAAAGTAAGTTTAGCAGGTTGTCTTTATTTACCCAAAAAACCAGGGGCGATGATTTCGTTCGAAACCGGACAAATTTTCAAGAATATGATGAAGATGTCAAGATTTGGAAGTATTATAGTACTTAAAATAAAATGTTAGTTGAACGCTGTAAATGAGGTTTAGGAGTCTGAGAATAGCGATGACACAAAGCACGGATTACAATAACAATGTATTTAAAAGCAACATACAAAAATTTTTAAGTGACTTTACTACCGAAGTTACCCCGTTGTCGGCCGCTAAAATCAGCAATTTTAACACAATTTTGAGAGAGGAGACGAAGGTTTATGTAACTTTCTTACCTGGCTCCGATTATGAAGATACCTTAAGAACATCTAAACGTCTCAGAGAAGAGGGGTTTATACCAGTTCCACATATTGCGGCTCGGAGCTTACCAAGTAAATTTTTTCTAGAAGAATCATTGAAGTACCTGAAAAATGAGGTGAATGTTGATGAATTATTGCTTATTGGTGGGGCTGTAGAACAACCTATCGGTTGTTTTGAAAGCTCTATGCAAGTAATGGAAACTGGATTATTAGATAAATACGATATTCGTAAAATCGGAGTTGCTGGGCATCCCGAGGGGAGCCCTGATATTCCCGATACAGAAGTAACTAGCGCGCTAAAATGGAAAAATGCGTTTTCAGAGCGCACAGAAGCAGAACTATATATTATAACTCAGTTTTGCTTTGATGCTAAGTCAATCATCGAATGGGATCAGTCAATTCAGCGTGAAGGGAATAAACTGCCGGTACGAATTGGCCTTCCAGGAATAGCCTCAATAAAAACTTTATTGAATTATGCTATAGCCTGCGGTGTCGGTCCTTCAATTAAATTTTTAAAACGTCAATCAAAGAATGTGAGTAAATTAATGATGACAAATGCCCCTGATAAGCAAATTGTAGCGCTTGCAGAGTATTGGACGGTGAACCCCACTTGCGGTTTAACTGGCGTCCACATGTATCCGTTAGGCGGGATAAAAAAATCAAGTGATTGGATATATGCGGCGATTGATGGCAATTTTTCAATGGATAAAAATAATAACGGATTTCTAGTTAATTATTAACTGGAACGTTCAGCAATATAAAGCGAAGTGTATCAATCAGGAGGGTGATTGAATTATGGATCATTTGCAGCAGATAGTTTGTTTTATTAATTTTGGATTAGAAAGAAAATGACAGTTTCAGTATTTATTGACGGAGAAGTGGGGACAACAGGCCTCCAAATAAAGCATCGGCTTTCTTTGCGCACTGATATCCAGCTAATCAGTCTACCCGAAAAACATCGCAAAACATTAAAGGCTAGAGAGGAGGCGCTAAATAGTGCTGATGTAGCTATACTTTGTTTGCCTGATGAAAGTGCTAGAGAAGCAGTATCAATGGTCAGCAGCAATAGGGTGCGCATTATAGATGCCTCGAGCGCCCATCGGGTGATGGATGGGTGGACTTATGGTTTTCCTGAATATGATTCGTTGCAGTTAGAAAAAATAGCTAAGTCTAAGCGGATAGCGAACCCAGGTTGTTATGCAATCGCATCAATAAGTATTCTTCGCCCCCTCATACTTTCGGGTTTATTACCAAAAGATTTCCCAGCAACTATCAATGCTGTTTCTGGTTATTCAGGTGGCGGTCGAGCAATGATTTCTGCATTTGAAAACCCTCAGGATTCTAGCTTTACTGAAGAATGCTTCAGAGTTTATAGCCTATCGTTACAGCACAAGCATATTGTTGAAATCCAAAAGCAGTCGGGCCTTCTGCACCCCCCATTGTTTGTGCCTAGTGTGGGTCGTTATCGTCAAGGCATGATTGTTCAGGTCCCTTTACCTCTTTTTGCAATAGCCGGGCATCCAAACCCAGCCGACATCTACTCAGTTCTTCGCGATCACTACAAAGGAAAAAAATTTGTTTCTGTTTCATTAATATCAAAAACAAAGGAGATAACGAGCATTGATCCTGAGGTGTTAAACAACACAAATGAGATGCATATTCATGTATTTGCAAACTTTGAGAAGGAACAAGCCCTCATTATTGCCTTGCTAGACAACCTTGGAAAGGGCGCAGCCGGTCAAGTAGTACAAAACCTAAATATTATGTTTGATAAAGAAGAGAGCAAGGGATTGCTTGACAAAACCGTATATTACTATTAAACATTAAAAAATAACTTAATAGTAGTTAATAAAATAATTAACAAAATTTCAGTTAATTAAACATCAACCGTATTTACGTAGGGAGCGTTTTGTTGGATATAGGAAAACCGCAGCTCTGGGTTTTTACCCATTAACTGATTTATTATGTCATTAGGGTTGTTTTTTGACTTATTTGGTATCTCTTTTAGTTTGTTAGGTAGGGTCAATCTAAGAAGTGACCGTTTTTTGGGGTCCATTGCAGTTTCTTTTAATTGATTAGGCGGCATTTCGCCGAGGCCTTTAAATCTATTTACTTCGACTTTGGTCCCCTTAAATATACCGTTTATTAGTTGCTCTTTGTGATCTTCATCCATCGCATATGCAGATTGATTGCGGGCAGTTATGCGGTAAAGCGGGGGAAGTGCAAGATAAAGGTGTCCATTGCTCACAAGTTCTGGCATTTCTTTATAAAATAGTGTCATTAGTAAAGAAGCAATATGAGCGCCATCAACGTCAGCATCCGTCATAATAATTATTTTTTCATATCGGAGATTTTCACCGTTGTAATGATCCCCCATACCACACCCTAATGCTTCCACAACATCAGCAATTTCTTGATTTTGAGCGATTTTGTCGGTGGTAGCAGATATTACGTTCAATATTTTCCCACGAATTGGCAAGATCGCCTGTGTCGTCCTATTGCGGGCTTGTTTGGCTGACCCTCCGGCCGAATCGCCTTCTACAATAAATAGTTCAGTACCTTCGCTGCTTGCCAGTGCGCAGTCCGTTAGCTTACCTGGCAATCTAAGCCGTCTTGTAGCAGTTTGGCGTTTTGTATGTTTGTTCTGACGTTTTCTGAGGCGAGTTTCCGCTCGTTCTATTGCATTAGAAAGAAGCGTATTTGCTTCATTTGGAGCAGCGGAAAGCCAGTGATCAAAATGATCCCGAACCGCAGATTCAACAATTTTTTGGGTATCGGCGTTTGACAGTTTTTCTTTTGTCTGACCTTGAAATTGAGGGTTTGATATAAAAATGGAAAGCATAGAAAATGCACCGCCAAGAAGATCGTCAGCATTAAGTTGAGCGGCTTGTTTGTTGCCTATTAATTCCCCATACCCCCTTATGCTTTTTAATAGGGCATTCCGAAAACCAAGCTCGTGCGTTCCACCTAATGGAGTTGGAACGGTATTGCAATAAGAGTGAAAAAAACCGGTTTCAACAGTTGGCCAAGAAACCGCCCACTCGACACGACCTGTAGTATCAGAAAAGCTAGTTTCTCCAGAAAATATACCGGGTATGATGGCTTCGCTGCTGTTTAGCGCGATTTTTAGGTAGTCAGCGAGTCCGTTTGGAAAGTGAAATTCTGTCTTCTCGGGTATATTGTCATGTCCTTTGAGAAGTTTTTTGTTGCATTTCCACCGAATTTGAACACCTCGGAACAAATAGGCTTTAGAGCGCGTCATGTTGAAAAGCTTAAGTGGGCTGAAGGTCACGTTCTTATCAAAAATACTTAGATCTGGGCTGAATTGAATAACAGTCCCTCGACGATTGTTTGTGGAACCTATATGTTCTAGGGTGCCTTTAGGTTTTCCTCTTGAATAGCTTTGCTGATATAATTTTCGGTTTCGGGCGACCTCAATATAAAAGCTTTTGGATAGGGCGTTTACAACAGATAAACCGACGCCGTGGAGCCCACCTGAAGTTATATAGGCTTTCCCATTAAATTTTCCACCTGAATGAAGTGTTGTTAATATGACTTCTAAAGCTGATTTATCTTTGTGCTTTGGATGCGGATCAATGGGTATTCCGCGACCATTGTCGCTAATGGTTAGCGTAAGACTTTCATTTAGTTCAATTTCTATCCGGGTTGCATGACCTGCGACTGCTTCATCCATAGAGTTATCTAGTATTTCTGCAGCCAAATGGTGGAGTGCGCGTTCATCAGTACCCCCAATATACATTCCAGGCCTTCGGCGAATAGGCTCTAAGGCTTCAAGGACTTCAATATCCTTGGCAGTATAGTCAGCTTCTACAGAGCTAAATGCCGTTCTCTTTTTGCGTTTCACAGGGGTAGTTTTCCAAATTTTTTAGTTTTCCAATTATTGGTGACTGAATGATGCTGTTTCAATTGATTATTATTTATAAAAAACGTTGATTCATAATCAATGCTCATTAGATTTTTGCATCACAACACTGCAACCTAAATTATTAAAGTCTTGAAGCAAATTAGAAATATTCATGATAATGTGGCTGATTAAAAATTTTTAACAAGATATAGCGTATACTAGTTTTTTATAGTCGTCTCTACAAACAATTAATTGGTCTATTCTTTCAAATTACGAATAAGATCAAAGATAGGGACGCTAATCCAATTAGCTATTCATGAAATACCAGTATTCGATTTCTAGCCTTCTGGGACATTAGGCCTGTAGAGTTAATTCATCTAACTGTATGCTAGTAGAATGTAAATTAATTCCTCGCTTTACTAGTTCCACTAATATTCATCGTTTTATCAGCATTAAGAGAGGTAGTAATACATACAATTGCAAAGGAGAAGGTATCAAAAAAACCGCAAATTTAGTAATAAAACCCCAAATTTTGATAGCCATACTACAGAATTAATAAGCTTATGTAGCCAGTAGTAGCAATTAGCAAAAAAGTTCCCAGTTCTCTAGCAAAATGTTTTGATGTCATAGCTCTGATTTCACCCTGTTTTGTTTTATTCGGCAATAATAGAACAAAACAAGAACATTGTCAACCAATACATAGTCTTGTTGATATGTGACTCAATTTTAAAAAACCATTTTATGGATTATGGGTATACCGGAATGAGGCAGTATTATTAATGTGAAGTTATCGATTAAGTTGAATAATACATCTTGAACTCTACTGGATGCGGGGTGTGTTCTACGTTATATACCTCTTCCCATTTCAAATCCATATATGCTGAGAGTTGGTCCTCTGTAAAGACATCGCCTTTCTTTAGAAAATCGTGGTCTTGACTAAGGGAATCTAAAGCTTCCCGCAAGGATCCGCAAACCGTAGGCACATCGGTCAATTCTTCTGGGGGTAGGTCATAAAGATCTTTATCCATCGCGTCACCAGGATGTGTTTTATTTTGGATGCCATCTAATCCTGCCATCATCATGGCAGAGAACGCTAAATATGGATTTGCTGTGGCATCCGGGAACCGAACTTCTACACGTTTTCCATTTGGTGAATTGGAAAACGGAATGCGACAAGAAGCTGAACGATTACGCGCTGAATATGCTAATAATACCGGCGCTTCAAATCCTGGAATCAGTCGCTTATAGCTATTAGTGCTTGGATTAGTAAACACATTTAATGCCTTAGCATGAGCAATTATACCTCCTATATAAAACAAGGCAGTTTCAGATAGATCAGCGTACCCAGTGCCGGCAAAAAGGGGCTTTCCATCTTTCCATATGGATTGGTGAGTATGCATCCCCGACCCATTGTCTCCTGCTACAGGTTTTGGCATAAACGTAGCAGACTTGCCATAGGTATCCGCAACCATTTGAACTACGTATTTGTATATTTGAAGATTATCCGCTGCTTTGACAAGAGTATCAAAAGCCATTCCTAATTCGTGCTGTGAAGGGGCGACTTCATGGTGGTGTTTGTCCATTTTTAAGCCCATTTCTTTCGCAACAGTAATCATTTCAGCTCTTAAGTCATGAGCGGAATCTACAGGTGGCACCGGAAAATAGCCGCCTTTAATTCCAGGGCGGTGGGCCAAGTTTCCCTCATCGACCAAAGAACCGGAAGTGTAGGGTCCTTCTTCTGAGCTAAATTCATAAAACGAACCATGCATCTGGACATCGAAGCGTACATCGTCGAATACAAAAAATTCAGCTTCTGAACCAAAAAACGCGCTATCGCCTACGCCCGATGCTGCTAGATAGGCCTCAGCCTTTAGTGCAACTGAACGGGGGTCCCGCACATAAGGCTGCCCTGTAGTTGGCTCCATTACGTTGCAGAAAAGTATTAAAGATGGCTGCGCTGCAAACGGGTCTAAAACAGCGGTTGACGGATCTGGAATTAACGCCATATCAGATTCGTTTATTGCCTTCCAACCTGCGATCGAAGAGCCATCAAACATAATTCCATCCGAAAAAGAAGTGTCTTCAATAAAGTCTGAGCACATTGTTAGGTGTTGCCACTTGCCACGTGGATCCGTAAAGCGGAGGTCAACAAACTCAACTTCCTTATCCTTTAAATAGGCCAATACCTCTTTAGAGTCCTTTAAATTAACCGACATTTTCTATTCCCTTTAATACAGTTTTTGCGTTTTCTCTTACGCTGTTAAAAACCTTTAAATAGCCTCTGGCCCTTTCTCCCCGGTACGTACTCGAATTGCTTCTTCAACGGGCGTGATAAATATCTTGCCGTCACCAATCCGTCCCGTGAAAGCGGTTTGTTGAATAGTTTGAATAGCTTGCTCAACAATGCTGTCCTCAACTATTATTTCTAGTTTAACCTTGGGCAAGAAATCGACAACATACTCGGCTCCACGATATAACTCTGTATGACCTTTTTGTCTTCCAAAACCTTTTGCATCTAATACGGTTATTCCTTGTAAGCCAATATCCTGAAGAGCGTCTTTAACTTCATCCAACTTAAACGGTTTAATAATTGCCTCAATTTTTTTCATAAAGGAACTCTTTTATTTAACTTGTTTTAGCCTCAGGTAATTCACGGCTTTTGCTCACTTGTATGCAGCTCGCGTGCCAGACTTTAAAAAAAGCATTAATTATCAAATGATAATAATGGGTTAGGTGAAAAACAATAGGAAGATACCTCAAACAAAAAGAAAAGAAAATGCTTATTTATTAGGCAGGTGTTTAAACTCTAGGCGCAATGCCCGATTATTCTAAAATATGGAACGAAAAAAGAAGTTTTTTAACTGTTATAGAGTTCTAATAACAGATAGATTATAAACTACAAGTCCCAATATTTAAATATTTATGGTCCTCGAAAAAATTAGTTTAATAGGATGATCGAGTTGTTTATTTTCAATTGTTGCCAAGAAAATTCTCTGTTTTTGGATTTTTCTACGTAGTTAGATTTAAAAGAATCGTAGCTGCCAGTGCAAGTTAAGTTTAACCAATGATTTCGTGGAGAGGAAGTCTTGCTGCTACACACAAATAATAAAAAGAACATTAGCAATGGTAGGGAGGTCGGCGGGATGTTTAGGCCAAAGAACCGTTTGCGTTTTTTAACTGCTGCAAGTTTGTTTGATGGTCATGATGCTTCAATCAATATAATACGTCGCATTCTACAAAATGCCGGGGTGGAGGTAATTCATTTAGGCCATAATCGATCAGTTGAGGAGTTAAGTAGAGCTGCTGTTCAAGAAGATGTTCATGCGGTTGCTATTAGCTCTTATCAAGGTGGTCATATTGAGTATTTTAAGTATTTAGTCGATTCACTTAGGCATAAAGGCAGGCAGGACATAAAGATTTTTGGAGGAGGAGGTGGTGTAATTGTTCCTTCGGAAGTCAGTGAGCTTGAGAAATATGGTGTCGAAAAAATTTATTCACCCTATGATGGGCAAAAAATCGGCCTGGAGGGTATTATCGCTGATATGATGGAGCGGGCAGACCATGATTTGTGCAGCGATATTCCTCAAAATATAAAAGCGCTACAAAATGGCGATCATGTATCTTTAGCCCGTTTGATTACAGCTATAGAACTAGAAAAACTTGATAAACAATTTTTGAAACGTATTTCTGCATTAGCAGCGAAACAAAAACCGGTTCCGATACTTGGTGTTACTGGTACGGGGGGGGCCGGAAAGTCATCAGTGACGGACGAATTGATTCTTCGTTTTAGACATTGCTTAGTTGAACCAAAGATTGCGGTAATTGCCGTCGACCCTACACGACAAAAGACAAAAGGCGCTCTTCTTGGCGATCGGATTAGAATGAACGCTATTGACATATCGAGCATCTTTGTCCGATCAGTTGCTACTCGGGAGGCGAGGGCAGAAATCCCTTCTTTTCTCCCTTTTATTACCGATTTATGTAAGGTTGCAAAGTTCGATATCATCATCATTGAAACGCCCGGAATAGGCCAAGGGGACTCTTCTATAGTGCAACACGTAGATGTTTCACTATATGTAATGACCCCCGAATTCGGTGCCCAGAGTCAACTGGAAAAAATTGATATGCTTGATTTTGCTGACTTTATAGCAATTAATAAAATGGATCGAAAAGGTGCAGCAGATGCGTTACACGATGTTAGGAAACAAGTTTTAAGAAATAGAAAAGCCTTTGATTTGTCGGCGGAAGAAATGCCGGTTTTTGGTTGCATGGCATCTAAATTTTCAGATGCAGGTGTAACAGAATTATTCAAAAACCTATTTGCTAAGTTAAAAATTGAAAAATACTTGCTTTTAGAATCTAAGCTTAAACTATTAAACAAAGGCTATGATAATAGGCACTCTTCAATTATTCCTTCGGAGCGAATTCACTACTTATCAGAAATTGCATCCACTATCAGAAGATATGATGATGCGGCCGTATTTCAGTCCCAGCTTGCAAGAGAGCGTCAACATTTAAAGGCTGCTAAACAAATGCTTGCAACTGTGGGAAAAAAAACGACAGATCTTGATGGATTAATTGAAGAACGTGAAATGGCCATGGATAGCCCTTCAAAGGCACTACTAAATTCTTGGTCCGATATTGTTCAAGACTATTCAAGACAAAATATGGTATTAAAAATTGGGAAAAAAGAAATCGAAGTTTCATTAAAACATAAGACATTAAGTGGAAGCAAAATTTCGAGGATAGCATTGCCGAAATTTCAAGATGAAGGCGAAATTTTAATGTTTCTTCTTAAAGAAAACCTCCCAGGTAGGTTTCCATTTACAGCAGGTGTATTTCATTTCAAGAATGATACAGAGGATCCACTCCGAATGTTTGCGGGGGAAGGCGATGCATATAGAACGAACGCCCGCTTTAAACTACTTTCTGAAGGACAGGAGGCTAAGCGTCTCTCGACAGCTTTCGATTCGGTTACCTTATATGGATTTAATCCGTCTGACCGTCCAGATATATACGGAAAGATAGGAAACTCGGGGGTTTCTATAGCTACATTGGATGACATGAGGGAACTTTATTCAGGTTTCAACCTGTGTGATTCAGGAACCTCAGTATCAATGACCATCAATGGGCCAGCTCCTGCTATTTTGGCAATGTTTCTGAATACTGCTATTGAGCAACGAATAGAAGAAGACGAGCGTAAGAAAAAACGTAAGCTGACAGACGAGGAATTAATTGATTTAAGGATCTGGGTTCTTCAGAACGTTAGAGGTACGGTGCAGGCAGATATTTTAAAAGAGGACCAGGGTCAGAATACATGTATCTTTTCTACTGAATTTGCTCTTCGTTTAATGGCAGATATTCAAGAATATTTTATAAAGAATAAGATACGTAAATTGTATTCGATTTCAATTTCAGGATACCATATTGCTGAGGCGGGTGCTAATCCTATTACCCAATTAGCATTTACCCTTGCCAATGGCTTTACATTTGTAGAAGCCTATTTAGCGCGTGGCATGAAAATAGATGATATTGCACCAAATTTTAGTTTCTTTTTTTCTAATGGAATGGATCCTGAATATACAGTAATTGGAAGAGTAGCTAGACGAATTTGGGCAATTGCTGTACGCGACAAATATGGAGGAAACGAACATTCCCAAAAACTTAAGTATCATACTCAAACGTCAGGTAGGTCACTTCATGCACAGGAAATGACTTTCAATGATATCCGGACTACATTGCAAGCGCTCGTTGCAATATATGACCACACAAACTCCTTACACACCAATGCATTTGACGAGGCAGTTACCACTCCAACAGACAATAGTGTGCGAAGGGCAATGGCTATACAGATGATAATCAATAAAGAATGGGGACTGTCAAAAAATGAGAATCCCAATCAAGGTTCCTTTGTTATTCAAGAACTAACAGACTTAGTGGAAGAAGCTGTCTTAAAAGAGTTTGAAAGGCTATCTGAACGGGGAGGGGTTTTAGGCGCTATGGAAACCGCCTACCAACGCTCGAAAATTCAGGAAGAATCCCTACATTATGAGAGGTTAAAGCATTCGGGTGCATATCCAATAGTTGGAGTTAACGTATTTCAGGGTGCTGCTAACACAAATGAACAAACCCCAGAACTTCAACGATCAAGCACAAAAGAAAAAAACAGGCAGCTTAAACGTTTGAAACATTTTCATAGAAAGCATATCCATGATAGTCCTAAAATGATTGAGTTGCTAAAAAAATCAGCGATTGAAGGAGACAATACCTTTGAGATTCTTATGGATGCTGTGAAAGTTTGCTCTCTAGGTCAGATAACGGAAGCATTTTTTGAAGCAGGGGGGCAGTATCGCCGGAATATGTAGGCACTGTGCCAGCAAATGAGTATGCAATCTAAAAATATAACGTTGAATGAGGTTCTTATAGAGTTCCGAACAATCGGGAAAGTGACGCGGGTTAGTGCTATAGATCCAATTACAAATACAGAGGTTGTCACGGTAGGGGACACTTCACGGGGAAGAAAGGAGCTAGCCCGGGTAGCCGAGCAAAAACTGCGTTACGTCTTGTCGCGGAATATTGACAAAATATCAGGGTAATTTTAGTGGGCCCAAATATATATTTCTTTGCTTCTATGGATCCCAACTAAGACACATTAAGAGTTTAGATAAATTTTTTCAGATCTTTTTTAAGAATTTTTCCATAGTTATTTTTTGGTAGTGTTTTAACAAATTTATAAACTCGTGGTCGTTTGAATCGCGCGAGTCGATTTATACACAATTTGTCTAAGTCGTCTGCAGATATATGGTGATTTGGGGTGGTGACAATAAATGCAGTAACTATTTCTCCCCACTCGGCGTCAGGCTTTCCGACAATTGCACATTCGTCTACGCCAGGATGCATAATCAGTTGTTCCTCTATCTCACGCGGATAGATATTTAAACCCCCAGAAATAATTAGATCAGTTGTTCGATCTATTAGTGTTACAAATCCGTCCTTATCAATAAAGCCGATATCCCCGGTGTGAAGCCAACCATTGATTATTTTCTTTTTAGTGGCTTCTGGATTTCTCCAGTATCCTCGCATCACCGTATCTCCCCGAACGAGAATTTCTCCGATTTTTCCAGCTTCATAAACAAAATTATGATTTTTCATAATCCTTACGTCAACGAGTGACTGCGGAATCCCGACTGATGCCAGATGTTTGTCGTAGTTCGGATGTTTCTTATCTGAATGGTGCGCTTTAGATAAGGCAGTTATAGTCATGGGGCTTTCTCCCTGTCCGTAGATTTGGATAAGTCTGTTGCCCAGTAAATTCATTGCTAACTTACAATCATTAATATACATGGGGCCACCTCCATAAATTATACTTTTCAGGTTACCTGGCCCCCGGGCAGCAGCCTTGTGAGCTACCAAACGGCGAACCATAGTGGGGGCCCCAAAAAGAGAAATTCGTTTGCATTTTTGGAATAGTTCAAATAACTCGTCCGGGTTAAAAGTACCAGATTCTGGTATTAATTGAATAGATCTAGCGGCCATATGAGGAATTGCATAAAGGCCAGAGCCATGCGACATCGGTGCAGCGTGTAAAATACACTCTCCCGGGAGAATTTGTTCGATATCCATGAAGTAGCAAGCAGACATCGTTAGTAAGTTGCGATGGCTCAACATTGCTCCCTTAGGTTTACCTGTTGTTCCAGACGTATAAAATAGCCAAGCCAACTGGTCAGGGGACAGATCAGCTATTTTCGTCCCATAACCACTTCGTGCGGTTTTGTATTCTTTTGAATTAGTTATAATTACATTTGTATCATACAAGATGTTTGCTGCGAGGTTTGGCGTTGTAAAACAAAGCTTGGGTTCCGCATTATTGAAGATAAATTTGATTTCGTGAGGATTGAGCTTGGCGTTAACCGGAACAGCGATAAATCCTCCCCACCAGCATGCAAAAAGAACCTCAATATATTCCGGAACGTTTGACATTAGAAGAACAACTCTGTCACCTGAAACCAGCCCAACTCTTTCTTTCATGTGCCGAGCTAAAGCAGCAACGTGCACTTCGAGTGCTTTAAAGGTTGCGAATGTTTTAGTGCCAAGCGCAACAGCAGGCCTTTCCCCGACTACTGATGCAGCTTTTTTTAAAAAAAGAGCTATATTCATTTTAGAACAAAAGGTGTTGCACTGCTTGGGTTCCTTGGGAGTACTAAAAATAGTTCCTTATGTTAATCACATTTGTAAAGTTTATAAAAAGTAATTTACTAACTAACTTGTTGCTTTAGCTATCCTACATATATACTAGCTTTTTCCATAGTTTTTCAGTTTTATTTTCATAGGGGAATGGCAAACAGGTCGACTGAACACGCAACTAGCATCTGGTATTAATACTTAAATACAATGTTTGCCGATATAGGCTCTAGTGGGAGACAAGGTCCTGCGACCGTATTGATCTATCTGAGCAGTGCTAACTAATTAGCGTAACCATAGGAGTAAGTACATTTCAGTAATTATTAGAAACAAGAGTATTTTACTTGCTGCGAAACAGAGGAGAAACTTTGTGCGAGGTGTACTTATAAGGTTAATAAGATGTAGCTTTTTCTTTACCTGGGAATGCCATATATTGGGTAAGGAATAGGTTCAGGACGTAGAAACAATAATCGAAGTTATTGGTTTTAGGAGTTTTAAATGCTTGTGCGGTGTGTAGCTGTTGGATGCGACCATGCTGGGATCGCACTTAAAAAAATTGTGAGCGAAACTCTGAACGAGAGGGCCATTGAAATATTGGACCTTGGAACTGACGGGCTAGAGTCTGTAGATTATCCAGATTTTGGTTACTCAGTGGCAAGGGCCGTGGCGGATGGGGAAGCTGATAGGGGTGTTCTCATGTGCGGTAGCGGCATTGGTATTTCTATCGCTGCGAATCGTCATCCAAAAATCCGAGCAGCTTTAGTTCATGATAAATATTCAGCCCAGCTTTGCAGAGAACACAATGATGCGAATGTGCTGTGTTTCGGGGGTCGAGTTATTACTCCTGAAATTGCCAAGAGCTGTCTAGAAGTTTTTCTCGATACAGAGTTTTCTACTGGAGAACGACATGAGAGGCGCGTTCGTAAACTTTGTTCCCCAGTATATGATGCTTTTGAACAATAATTTTAAGGAATTAGATTAAAGGGCAATGTAGATATGTCTGACAAAAAAAAATCAGGTTATATAAGTGATGAATATAGAGAATTTTTTTCTTCATCATTAGAAGATAGCGATCCTTTGCTCGCAGCTTCAATCTCCAATGAATTGGAACGCCAACAAAGTCAAATAGAACTCATAGCTTCAGAAAATATAGTTTCAAGAGCTGTAATGGAAGCGCAGGGCGGGATAATGACAAACAAATATGCTGAGGGATATCCAGGCAAACGATATTATGGCGGATGCGAATATGTTGATGTGGCTGAAAAACTAGCAATTGAGCGTGCTCAGAAATTGTTTAACTGTAATTATGTTAACGTGCAGCCTCACTCGGGAGCACAGGCAAATGGTGCGGTAATGTTAGCTATTTTAAAGCCTGGCGACACGATCATGGGGCTTTCATTAGCTTCAGGTGGCCACTTGACCCATGGGGCCCCTCCATCACAATCGGGTAAATGGTTTAATTCAGTGCAATATGGGATAACCCATGATACACATCTGATAGATTTTCTTGAAGTAGAAAAATTAGCCAAAGCACATTCTCCAAAGTTAATAATCTGTGGGGGGTCGGCATACCCACGAATGATTGATTTCAAACGGTTTAAGGATATCGCTGAAGAAATAGGGGCCTATCTTATGGTTGATATGGCACATTTTGCAGGCTTAGTTGCGGCTGGTGTTCACCCGTCACCATTCCCACATGCAGATATTGTTACGAGCACAACCCATAAGACGCTTCGGGGACCTAGAGGAGGAATAATTCTTTCAAATGATGAGGAAATAGGAAAGAAAATAAACTCTGCTGTTTTTCCGGGGCTTCAAGGTGGGCCTTTAATGCATGTTATTGCAGCGAAGGCAGCTGCTTTCGGGGAAGCCCTAAAACCACAGTTTAAAATATACTCAAAACAAGTTATTGAAAATGCTCGAGTTTTAGCAGAAACTCTTTTAGAGAGAGGTTTTGACATAGTCTCAGGTGGGACAGATACCCATTTGATGTTAGTCGACCTGCGTCCCAAGAAACTTAAGGGGAATTCTAGTGAACAGGCGCTTGAGAGGGCTGGAATGACATGTAACAAGAACAGTATTCCAAATGACCCGGAGAAGCCAATGGTTACTTCTGGTATTAGGTTAGGAACTCCTGCTGCTACGTCACGTGGTTTTGGGACTTCAGAATTTCAAAAAGTGGGCCACTTGATTGGTGATGTTCTCGACGGCCTTGTAATAAACCCAGATGGTGATACTTCCGTCGAAAGAACTGCCAGGGACAACGTAAGAAAACTTTGTAGTCAATTTCCAATATATGAATAAGAAATGTTTTATGTCTATGGTGAAATGTAGTAAGGGAGAAAATCGATGAGGTGTCCATTCTGTGGCAATGAGGATTCCCAGGTCAAAGATTCCCGGCCTACAGAAGATAATGCCTCAATTCGGCGCCGACGTTATTGTCCGGCGTGTGGTGCTCGATGGACTACATTTGAGCGGGTTCAACTTCGTGAGCTTAATGTGATAAAAAGCAATGGCCAGAAAACGCTTTTTGATCGAGATAAACTCAGTCGGTCCTTAAGCATCGCACTGCGAAAAAGACCGGTCAGTGAAGAGCGTGTTCAGCGCATTGTCAATTCTATACAGCGACGCTTAGAGACTTTGGGCGAAAATGAAATCCCAACTAAAGTTGTTGGAGAAATGGTTATGGAAAACCTTCGAAATCTAGATCAAGTGGCATTTGTGCGGTTTGCATCGGTCTATCGAAATTTTAGAGAAGCTAAGGACTTTGAAGATTTTGTAGAAAATTTAAGTGACGAAGGCGCTGTTGGTTAATTCCGAATCTCAGCAAGTTGATATTGATCACATGCGGGCGGCTCTGCAGATTGCTGGTCGAGGGTTGGGAAATGTTTGGCCAAATCCTGCCGTGGGGTGCGTTTTAGTTCGTGAAGATCTTTCTGGTAATGTTGTTGGACGAGGCTGGACGCAACCGACTGGACGGCCACACGCTGAAACTGTTGCAATTAAGAATGCTGGAAAACTTTGTAGAGGGGCAACAGCGTATGTTACACTTGAACCTTGTGCCCACGAAGGAGAAACGCCACCTTGTGCTGAACAATTAATTGACGCTGGGATCTCCAAGATTTTTGTTGCAACTATTGACCCCGATGAAAGAGTGTCGGGGGCTGGAATCGCCCGACTCCGCTCTTCGGGTATTTCCGTTATAGTTGGGTTGCTTGAAACGGAAGCACGCCAGCTAAATGAAGGGTTTTTTCACCGAGTGGAAAATGACCGTCCATACGTAATAATGAAGCTTGCGACTACAATGGATAGTAAAATAACTGCGCAAAACGGCGAAAGTCAGTGGATTACAGGAGAACAAGCACGGAGGAGAGGACACCTTTTGCGGGCTAGGTGTGATGCGATAATTACAGGGGTGGGAACGGTAATTGCCGATAACCCAAGTATGACATGCCGTTTGCCAGGCCTAGAGCGTTGTTCACCAATTCGTATTATCCTCGACAGCCACCTTCGAACACCAGTTGCTGCAAAGATAGTTGAACATTCGCACCGTTTCCCCACTTGGATTATTACAAGGGCTAATCAGCCTAGCAGTCGAGCAGATGAGCTGATATCAAATGGTTGTAACATCATTGAAGCAGAAATTGACAATAAAGGCCTACTTGATATAGCCGGGATCTGCAGAATAATAGCAGACAAAGGTGTTACTCGTTTATTGGTCGAAGGCGGCAGCAAATTGACCACTTCCTTTTTCAAAACAGGCCTGGTTGACGAATTACACTGGTTTCGTGCTCCAAAATTACTAGGAAGTGGTGGTGGAGAGGCTATTGGAGAGATGAATATAAATAATTTAAAGGATGCACTGCTATTTGATAGAACAACGGTTAGATCTATCGATAAAGATAGTGGTGATATAGAAGAAATTTTTCGTCGTCGAAAATAGGTGGACTAGATGTTTACAGGCATAGTTACGGAGGTTGGTGTTGTTCGTTCTATATCTAAGCATGAACCCGTTCGCTTAGTTGTTTCCGTTGTATCTGATACGGAAAAAGTGAAGATAGGGGCATCAATTTGTTGTTCAGGAGTGTGTTTAACTGTTGTAGAAAAAGGAAAAGGCTGGTTTGCTGTTGAAGTTTCAAACGAAACACTTTCAAGAACTACTATTGGTTTGTGGAATGAAGGGACTAGGATTAATTTGGAGAAATCATTGTTAGTGGGCGATGAAATGGGTGGGCATATAGTTTCGGGTCATGTTGATGGAATTGCTCAGCTAAGGAAAACAACTCCAGATGGCACATCAATGCGAATGTTATTTGAAGCACCTCAAAGGCTTAGTCGCCTAATTGCTGAAAAAGGTTCTATTGCTATTGATGGTGTTTCGTTAACGGTAAACAAAGTGTTGGAAAATAAATTTGAAGTAAATATTGTTGGTCATACTCGGATGGAAACTACTCTTGATAGCTTATATAAGGGAAATTCGGTCAATCTGGAAATTGACATGCTAGCGCGTTATGTAGAACGCTTTTTGGAAGGGAAGAATGATTGTGAGCAAGGGGCGTAAGCTTAGTAGGATTCCTATTTTGGGCAAAAGCAAGAACAAAAAACCCAGTTTCTATTTAGCAAAAATTCAGGATATCATTGAAGATGCGCGAAATGGAAAAATATTTATTCTAGTTGATGACGAACACCGTGAAAATGAGGGTGACCTAATTATACCTGCTCAAATGGCAACCCCTGACGCTATAAACTTTATGGCAAAGTTTGGCCGTGGTTTGGTTTGTCTAGCCCTGACAAGAAGAAGGTTGAAGGAACTTGAATTGCCATTAATGGTTCGACGAAATACTTCAAGACATCAAACAGCTTTTACTGTTTCCATCGAGGCCCGTGAAGGTGTAACCACGGGTATTTCTGCATCAGATCGGGCATTAACGATTTCTATTGCCGTTGATCCATCCAAGGGACCTAATGATATTGTTTCCCCTGGTCATATCTTTCCTATTGAGGCTCGTGAGGGAGGCGTTCTTGTTCGAGCTGGGCACACGGAGGCTGCTGTTGATGTTGCACGGTTAGCTGGTCTTAATCCATCAGGTGTAATATGTGAAATTATGAATGAAGATGGAACTATGGCTAGGATGCCAGATTTAATCGATTTTGCACAACATCATCAATTAAAGATAGGAACTATTGCGGACTTGATAGCGTATCGGTTGAGAAATGATTTGCTAATTGAACGCGTTGCCGAATTAGACTTTCAAAGCTGTTTTGGCGGTGCGTACAGAATGTACGTTTATGTAAATAAGGCAACTTACGCTGAACATATTGCTCTAGTAAAAGGAGATATTTCTGGAAAATCACCAATTTTAGTACGAATGCATGCAATGAATATTTTAAGTGATGTGCTTGGTGATCAGGAAATTGGAAAGACCGGGGCTTTACAGCGGTCAATGGAGATAATTTCAAAAGAGGGGAGAGGGGCGGTCGTACTCATTCGTGAACCCCATCCGAAGAGTTTATCAGATCAGGTTCATCAGCGTCTTAACAGAAATGACAATGATCAAGATGGTCAACTCCGTGATTATGGCGTTGGTGCCCAAATTTTGCTTGATATGGGGATCAGGAAGATGATTTTGCTTTCAAACACAAAACACACAGTAATAGGTCTTGAAGGCTATGGCATTAAGATTGTTGGTCAACGGGCAATTAATTTGTGAGTGATAGGAATTAGATGTCAAAGAATCAAAAGATATTGATTGTTGAAGGGCGGTTTTATAGGGACATTGCGGATTCATTGGCGGACGGAATGGTTAATGAAATACAAAAAGCTGGTTTTGACTATGAACGTATACCAGTTCCAGGAGCATTCGAAGTTCCTACTGCTATTTTGATGGCAATGAAAAGTACAAAACTTGCTGATGTTACGCAATATGCTGGATATATTGCAAGCGGTTGTGTGATTCGTGGAGAAACAGATCATTATGAATACATATGTCGCGAAACGAGCCGAGCTATCATGAACATCAGCACTGATTATGGGGTTGCAGTTGGGTTTGGGATACTTACCTGTGAAAATCTTGAACAAGCAGTGGAGAGGGCTTCCCCAGCAAAGAAAAATAAAGGAGGTGACGCAGCAAAGGCTTGTCTTCGACTTATTGAACTCCAGGAATACTTTAAATTAATTAAATAATTAAATTTCCCGGACTGACTCCAAATTTCATGTCAAGAATGGTCTTGAGAAAATTTTGAGTTTTCTAGTTTTTCTCGAAATTTCTTGTATACAAATATCTGCTATTGCTTTTTCTGAAAAACAAATATTTTCTGGCACAACTCCTCATGAATAAAAGCATTGTGATTTTATTTTTCCCGTGTGGACCACACGGTATTTCCATGGAGGTCAATGATTAAAAAATTTAATGAATTTGACATAATAAGTCGATACTTTGCTCCCTTAGCAAGGGATTATCCGGGTGCGCTTGGCTTGACGGATGATGCTGCACTAATAAAGCCAATAGTAGGTCACGATATTGTCGTTACCACAGATATTTTGGTGGCAGGTGTTCATTTTCCCGAATTAGCAACTCCGGAAACTACTGCCTCGCGGGTTATCGGTTGTAACCTTTCTGATCTTGCAGCGATGGGAGCAACTCCATTAGCTTTCGTATTAGCTTCTGCATGGCCGAACACTATTTCTGAGGACTGGATTAATTCTTTTTCGTTAAGTGTTGGTAATATATCAAGCGCAAATCAAATTACCCTGATTGGGGGTGATACGGTAGCTACAAAGGGTCCAATGTCCCATACAGTGACAGCATTTGGGACCGTCCCGTCAGGCTTCGCCCTTACTAGACGGGGGACAAAACCAGGTGATCAGCTTTTTGTTTCTGGTACCATTGGGGATAGTGCACTTGGACTGCTAGCTATTAAAGGGAAGCTCACACACGCTGCTGATCAGGATATTAAAACTTTAGTTGATCGATTCCGGAACCCCTTGCCAAGATTGATTCTTGGGAAAGCTTTGCGTGGGGTCGCTAGTTCGGTAATAGATATTTCTGATGGATTAGTTCAAGATTTATCGCATATTGCAAGAGCTTCACATGTGTCGTTTGAAGTGGAATATAGTAAGATACCTGTTTCAATGGCCGCAAGAAACATATCTTCCATCTCTCCAGATTTGAAAAATTATATCTTTTCAGGGGGAGATGACTATGAATTAGCCTTTACAGTCTCACAAGATTATATGGTGGAGTTTAAAAGAATACGGGAAAGTTTAGATGTCCCAGTAACTGAAATCGGATATGCAACTGAAGGTGATGGTGATGTTAATCTTAGAGATACCGATGGTAGCAAAATAAGGCTAGAGGTAGCTGGGTACAGACATGTTTTCGGAGACAAATAAAGAAATAAGGCTTAGATGAAAAAGATAATAATAATATTTGCAATATTCTTAATGATTGCCGGAGCTTCGGTTGGGATTCTGAAGTGGTTTAACATAGGTCCGTTTAGCGAACCTAGTTCAGGTAAGGTGCAAGCCACAAAAAAGGCTAAAGGGAAAATCCAAATGCTTGATTTGGATCCCATAACAGTACATTTAGTTCAGGATGATAAGGTAATTTCAGTTATTAAGATGGAGTTAAGGCTTAAGACCCGCGGCGCTGATAATTTAGGTATAGTTACTCGGTTAAAACCAAAGTTAGCACACGCCTATTTTAGTGACTTGCACGCTTTTATACCGCGCATGTTAAGTGCAATAAATCGTCTAGACAAAAAGACGCTAAGAGAGCGCTTAGTTATGCTTAGCAAGCAAGTAACAAGGACAAAAATTATTGAAGATGTAATAATTAAATCAATTTCGGATGAAGCACCTAGAAAATAAAAAATTAGTTGGATGCTTGTTGCTTCTAGCTACTGAATCTGTCATTTATAGTTTTCAGTGTTTTCTGACTAAAAACTTAAAAAAAATCAATAAATAGCATATCGGCCAACGCCGGAGCTTGTAATCGAAGGAGCTATTTGCATGGACAATCTTTTTTATTTGGTTATAGCGAGTGGAGCTTTGGCTCTAGTGTATGGTGCATATGCCGTTCGTGCTGTTTTTTCGGCACCTGCGGGCGATGAACGAATGCAAGAAATTGCAGGTGCTATTCAAGAGGGTGCGCGAGCCTATCTTAACCGCCAATATACGGCAATTTCCGTTGTTGGTATTATCGTTGGTCTTTTGTTGGGTTATAAGTTGGGGCATACAGTTGCAATAGGGTATTTTATCGGTGCGGTGCTATCGGGTGTCGCAGGATACATAGGCATGAACGTGTCGGTGAGGGCAAATGTTCGTACAGCTGAAGCAGCTCGAGTTGAAGGCGTCGGCGGTGGCTTGGACATAGCATTTAAGTCTGGAGCTGTAACAGGAATGTTAGTAGTTGGACTTGCCTTACTTGGTGTTTCTTTGTACTACCTCGTGCTCCGCAATACCTTGGGGACTGAAAACCCGGAATCCTTGCGTACAATACTTGAAGCATTAGTTGAACTGAGTTTTGGTGCATCATTAATTTCAATCTTTGCTCGATTAGGTGGAGGAATATTTACAAAAGG
>PBKU01000045.1 GCA_002722175.1 Magnetovibrio sp. | reverse complement strand
TTTTATAAGTTTTTGATTAAGTTCCTGCCAGTCTATTACATGCAAGTTATGGAATATCAATTCGTCATGTGGTTCTATGATAAAAAGTGTTTTAAAATTAAGTTTTTCGATAAGCAGTTCGATATGAAATCCAAGACCGATACCGAAAACAAATAAAAATCCACCGAATGGCGCATATGTAGTGGGGTTCTGAAATGATGACACTCTTTCACGCATGTTCAACAAGAATGTTACCAGAGGGGAGTTCTCATCCACTTGATACCAAGATGCTCTTGTTTCTGGGTCGTGCAGGGGAATAAAATACCGATTTGGCGAATCCAAATAATTTTCTACTTGTTTTTTAGAAGATTTTTCTGCTCCATTCGAGTAAAGAAGTTTTCCTCCACCAAGATCAATATCGAATGCTTTGTTTTCATCAATTACAAGCCGCGTGTTTAATATTGTCGAATCAAATTCGTTGGTGAACCCTTCAACATTTTTTGATAAATACTGAACGTTGTTATTAAACATTTTTTCATTTTGATAGGCACGCATGTATTGTGGCTTTAATTAGTTTGTTTTATTCAAAGCATTTCATTTACATGCTTTAGCAAAAAGATGCATAGACTTGTCCCCGAGAACCATAACATGGCCCTAAAATTAACTATCAAAATTGAACCATAGTGGGGTTTTTCAAGCCTAAAGAAAACAATCGATTTGCCCCAGACTAATAGATACCCCATGCATTAAAAATACAATAATTTGATTCGATGATAAAAGTTTTTTTTAAAAATATTCTCTCAAAAAAATATTCCTCGAAGAACAAGCTTCTTATTTATTATTAGTTTCCACAAAAGAATATGATTCCAAGAGCTTTTTTAGTTTTTGTCTGCCCTAGAAAAAATTGAAAAGATATTTATAGCTGATTGCTTAAAACAAAAAGGGAAAATTTAAAAATAACAAAACAGTGATGTCTAGGTATCAATATTAAAGCCTTATGACTAATGCCTTATGGCACAAAATTAAATGAAAACCATTTTGTTTAACAATAAATGGTGCGACTCAAAGACTTTATATTAGTTTTCATCAATGTTGATCAGTCTTCAGAAAAACTACAGTCCTTTAAAAGTAGCTTGCACTTTTAATTCTACATGAACCGCGTGTCGTATTTGAAATGAAATCACATTTAATTTAAAATATTAACTTTTGAAGGTGTATAAATAGTGTCAAAAGCAATTATCAACCGAACACTAGACTGTATTTCTTCTAGTTTATCGATATCGAGAATGAAACTTTTACCTGACTCTAAGATTGGCGATTTTCCTCAATGGGATTCGTTAGGCCACATAAATATTTATTTTGCGTTGCAAAAAGAATTTGATGTGCATATTCCACTAACATTGGCAGGTAATGTCAAAAGTGTAGATGACTGGGCTAGAATAATTGAAAAAATAATAAATTTTGAAAACGAATAAAGTGCAGCTAAGCTAAGTATAGTAGCTAAAAAATGAACGAAAACAAAAAAGTAGAATTTGCACTAAAAAACTTTCCTGGTTTTTCACCAAGAGTGATTCGGAGTTACAATAATCATCCGGTTGATGGTTTTTTGAAACCGGGCGAGATTTTCAGAGAAAGAAGATTTTCTAGGGTTAAGTTCAAGGACGGAATATCGGAGGTTCTAAATCAAGATGAATTTTTTCAAGATGTATCTCTAAATAGCTACGCTGGGGGGCTTCATCGAAAATTTGAGCTAGTTGATGATAGCGTTTGTTCCGAATTTTGCGTGGTGTATATAAACAATGTATGCCCATTGGTTGGTGGATTGAATGCAGAAGTTGGATTCCATCAATTACGAATTACATGTTCAGAGAAATACGTTGGGTACCCAACACCTGAAGGGTGGCATAGAGACGGATTTGACTATGTATCTATTATTTGCGTCTCTGCATCGAACATCTGTGGCGGCGTATCCCACATTCGTGAAGAACTAGATAGTACAAACGCTTATTTTACTAAAACAATGCTGCCATCAGAGATCATTATTCTTAATGATAAACGTTTTTACCATTGTACAGATCCAATTAAAATTCTTGATAAAGGTAAAATTGGATATCGTGATATACTAGTAATGACAATTTCTGTATGACTCTAAAAATCGATTTGTGTCAATGTGAATAATAGGATTTCAAATTTATAGAATTTTCGTCGGTATGGCGCAGTGAGTAGACTTAGAGAATTAGTTCAATCATATCTGAAGGGCAGCGATAGTGATGTCCTTGTAACTGACCAATCGGCTACTTTTACGAGAGCGGAATTTTATAAAAAAGTTTTTCAATATGTTAATTTGTTCAATCAATCATGGGCTTCGGTTCCGAGCTCATCGAAAAGTGTAGCCATATTATTAGAAAGAAATGCAGATTATCTTGCAGCTATATTTGCAACTTGGATTTCAGGTGGTTTTTATCTTCCATTGCACACTAATACTCCCATTTCATTAAACCAGAAATATATTGATTTATCTGGTATCTCATTTTTATTAACTAATGATAGCTTTAAAAAAGTATCGGGGAAAAAGAATGAGGCGTCATATATCAATTCTGAATTTAATAATTTAGCATATATCATTTTTACTTCGGGTAGTACTGGTGAAAAGAAGGGAGTCGCAATTTCAAAAAATTCTTTAGTGGCTTATGCTGACGCAATAAAATCGCAGTTTTCTCGCAAATTTACTGCTCGATCTTTGATAATTAATGGTGAATTGACTTTTGACATTTCAATCGCTGATTTGATTTTTGCGTTAATATTCAGAGCCGAAATTTGTATTACCGAAGAATCAAAAAACTTGTTATCCTTATGTGCGTTGGCCCAACAGAGAAATGTTGAAGCGATCTATGCAGTGCCGTCAACATGGGAAAAAATCATTGAACTTGAAAAGAAAATTGAAGATTTTTCATTTTCATGCGTACGAAATGTTTTTTCGGGAGGTGAAGCTCTCTCCATTAGTCTTGTTCGACAATTGAAAGAACTTTGCCCATTTGCAACCATATTTAATATGTATGGACCGACGGAATTTACTGTCAACGCTACCTATTTTGAGGTCACCGACGAGTTGTTCTCTGACACGGACCTTGCGTCTATCCCATTAGGCTATCCCTTGCCAAACGTAAAGGTGAACATTGTGGCAAATCCCCCTGACAACACTGGGGAGTTATATCTATCAGGCCCTCAAATGATGACTGGCTATGTAAATGCAAAGACCCCTTTTGTCGTCAAAGACGGACTTTCTTATTATCCGACTGGCGATCTTTGTTTTAAAGATAAAACAGGCCTTATTCATTATATCGGTAGAATCCGAGATTATGACAAAGTATCGGGTTATCGTGTCAATCTACTCTCTATTGAACGTCAATTCGAAGGCGTAATTGATGGTACGATCAAGCTCCGAATATCTGATGGAAAAATAATTTGTCTCGTTCGGCAAAATGATAATGAAGCTGAGCATAAAATTTGCGAGAAAATTAATCAATTCGCAGTATCGTTTTTAGAGCCCTACGAAAGACCAAGCAAGATTTATTGTGTCAGGGAATTTCCTCTTAATTCAAGTGGGAAGCTTGACTGGCGTGAATAGATGAGACCGTTAAATGGCACCTAATCCGCACTATGTGCATACAGACCTCTTTGTATATCTGTCTGCATTTCCTCATGTTTCTGATGGCTGCATAACTTCCAAAGAACTTGTAGAAGTTGCGTTTACTAGAATGCTGAGTGATCTTACCGAGATTTCTGGGGGAATATTAGTTGTTCCAACATACAACTACGGATTTACAAAAACAGGTCTCTTTGATGCGAGAACGGATGTTAGTGAAGTTGGCAATTTTAGTGAAGAATTTAGAAAAAAATTTCTAAAAACACGTACTTACATTCCAGTTTTCTCTAATTGCAGTAATAAAGAAGGAGTTCTCGAGAAAAAGTGCATGGATTTGATTGATCCTTTTGGTGTTGGTTCCGACTTTGAAAAACTTGTCAAATCACGGGGGTTTTTGACGACTTTTGGTTCTGTATTCTCTCCAACTTTCATTCACTATATTGAACGTCAGATTGAAGGTGGTCCACTTTATCGTTATGACAAAGTGTTTCCTGGGACAGTTATTGATATGGTCGGTCGAAAGCATACTGTCAAACTTCTCTATCACGTTCGACCATTGAATTCGGTTGTGAAGTATGACGTTGGAAAAATCGAAAATGAATTAGCGCATGAGGGTATTTTGAAATATCATAAATTGAATGGTTCGTTTAAATATTCCATATGTGACCTATACGATTTTTTAAGCTATGCGATCAGGAAAATCGAAAAAGATCCTTTATACTTTCTTACAGCTGAATCAAAAAATTATTTCTCCTGTACCAATGAGCTTTTTAATGGGCGTGTTAATCTTAAGGATTATGAGTAGGATTAATAATGGTATTTGATAAAAATTGGGAAGATTTTATCTACTCAAAAGAAAAACAAGTTAATCACTTTCCCCACGATTGGGTGGTAGCAACGGTTAATCGAATTTTTGCAGAAAAACCAGATCGATCGGACCTGAGAGTTTTGGAGCTTGGGTGTGGTTCAGGAGCCAATCTTCGGTTCCTTGCCGAATTTGGATTTTCAAAGGTAGATGGAATTGACGGAGCACAATCAGCTCTCCGTCTTGCAGAAAAAAATATTCCTCCAAACGATAAAGCCATTAGTCTATTTAACGCTGATTTTACGTCTATACCGGCTAAAGATAAATACTATTCATTAGTTCTAGATCGAGGGTCTATTACACACAATGATTTTGAATCTTGTAAAAAGGTGATGGCGGAATCATATCGGGTTCTTAAACCGGGTGGGATCATGCTTACCAGTCTATTCAGTAATTCTCATTCCGCCATTTATAACGCCGAGCCAATAAGCAGGTTATTTTATAGAGCATTCAAGGACGAAACATTAACGGAGCAAGGTCTGAACACATGCTTTTTTGGTATTAAAGAAGTCTTGGAAGTTTTTGAGCCCTTTGAAATTATATCTTGTGTTCATGATGTGAGGACGGAAATGTTTGCAAAACCTGCGACAGTCGCTATGTGGTACCTAATCGGGTGCAAACAGAAGTAACCAGAGTATTCTCACGGTGCAGATAATCAGATGATTAAGCTATGGCAGCAAATTTCTTCATGTAAAGTCTCTACCGTGTGTCTTTTTGGTGTATGGCAATGAAAATCGTTGTTGGTGGCGGTGTTTCCGGAATTGTCTCTGCAATTCTTCTTAGGAAGAGATATAATAATGTCTGCATAATTGAAAAGGAGAACGAGCTCGGCGGACTTTATAACTCTATTAGTTGTGACCTGGGTGTTTCTTTTGATCACGGATCACATTTCCTTCGATCAACGGGAATAAAAGAACTTGATGAAATTATATTGAGGGGGGTCACACCTAGATCCTGGCGTGTTCTCGGTAACCTCAGGGGTGGGAGTTATTATGGTTCGCAATTAAATAAAAACAGTCCTTTTCTTGATTTAAGGTGTCTTTCTAGAAAAATTTATTACAAGGGGATGGCTGAGCTCATCAATTGCACTAATATGAATGTTAAATATAACAATCTTGAAGAACAACTCATAGGTACGTTTGGCAAGTTGCTTACTGAACAACTTTTCCGTCCTATTATTTCCAACAAATACTATGGGTGTCCCTTGAATGAACTTTCGGTAAACTCACATAAAGTTTTAGGGCTTAGCAAACTATTGGGTTTTTCAGCACAAGCTACTCGCGAAATAAAAAAAATTCCTCTATATGATGAAAAGTTGGGGTTTCATTCATCTAGCGAAGGTAATTCAAATCTTAAAAATTATTATCCAATTAAAGGAGGTATCGGTAATTGGATTGATCTTCTCAAAAGACAGATGATAAATTTTAATATTAAAATTATTACGGGAGCAAATATTTCTCAGGTTAAGATCGAAGATAATAAAATAAATTCTATTTTGTTAAATGATCGGCGACAGATTGATTGCGACCTCGTTGCTTGGACAATTCCAACATTAGCATTTTTAAAGGCGGCGGGAATTTCCACCAACTCAGAAACGGAAGCCATCCAATCATTATATACTAGCGTTTATCATTTTGTATTTGATAAGCTTTTAATAACGGATCTCCATTACATTCAATGTTATCAGTCTGAATTTAAAACATTTCGGGTTACGCTTTATCCGAATTTTCAAAGAAATGGAACAAATCTCTTCAATTTAACTGCGGAGGTTGTATCTACTTCGCCGCCGGACTTGGAAGTATTAAGTAAAATAGTAATAAGTGAATTAGTAAAAATCGGTATTGTTCCAGAAAATTTAGAGCCTTTATATAGATTTTCCGATATCATTTTGAATGGCTTTCCATTGCCATCCATTAAACTAGATAAGCGTAACAAAGATTATTTAAGACAAGCAAAAAAGAGTTGTGATAATATCCATTTTTTTGGACGTGGGATAGGCGGCTATTTTACCACTAATCCTATTTTGATTGATGTGTATCAAAGAATAAAGAATCTTTGATTACGATTATAGGTGTAGATCAAAGTATCTGGAACTTTATTAGCTATGATAAAAGAGTTAGCTTCTTTGATCTATTAGCGGACGTTAAAGGCAATATTAGTCTACTAAAGAAATAATAAAAAAATGATATGTATACGAGCTTATAACACATTATCACCCTCACTGCTTTATCAATCAAGAACCATTGACACCCATCAATCATCAAGATAACCAAGGGAGTTTGTTGGGCGAAGTTTCGGTAGCTAAAGCTATTTGTAGCTATTCGATATATCGACTAACTAGATAGGCGTTGCAGTTCTATTAAAGTGGGTGAAGACCAAAGAATGTATTTTATTGTGCTTGTTTGCTTAGTGACAATTGCTAGCAAATTAAGGTCGTGGAATCGCAATAACCGGTGCTAATCACCCGCTTTTGATGCGTATTTTAATTTCTTTCTTTGAAAGGCGCCCTTCATTTTTAAAATGTATTCCTGAAAGATTTATAAAACACAATGTCTTATTATTCTCATGAAATAGCTTGTTTAAAGGGTGCAACACATCTGATCGTCTCGTGCGGTTCGTATAAGAGGAGTGAGAATTTAGTAGTAGTTTTTGATAAAAATACTGCAAATTTAAGTAAATATTTCAAGAGAGCTGCAGTTGAATTGAAGGCTAATTTCAAACTTATAAAACTACCCGTGGCACTAATGCACGGGGAGGAGCCCCCCTCCGAAATTCTACCCGATCTCGTAAATGCAGACTTACTTATTTGTCTGCGTGAAAATTCAATGGCCCATAGCAAGGCCCGGATATTGCAAGCAAAAAATGGCGGACGTTTCCTTAGTTTGCCGCAGTTTAATATAAACCTTTTAGCTGATCCATGCGTCGTCGTTGATTATCGTAAATATTTTAATACAGTTAAAAAGTTAGCGAATGAACTGTCGGCTGGAACAGACCTTTATATTACAAGTGCTCTTGGCACTAACCTTCAAATCAAGGTTGATGGGCGTTCAGCAAATTGCTGCCCCGGATTTGTCAAAGATGCTGGTGATCTTGGTTCGCCGCCTGATATTGAAGCTAATATTTCTCCATTAGAAGATGGCTCAAATGGTGTGCTAGTTGTTGATGGTTCAATTCCTTTTGCAGGATTTGGGATGTTGCGCGATCCTGTTAAGATGAAAATTAAGGCCGGAAAAGTTGTAGATATATCTGGCAACGGAATTACCCCAAGAAAATTAGAGAAGTTATTTGACAATTATGGATCTGAGAAGACACGCATTCTAGCAGAGGTTGGTATTGGTTTGAACCCGTTTGCTAAATTATCGGGGGTGATGCTTACTGACGAAGGTTCTTTAGGTACAATGCATATGGGGTTTGGATCAAATTATACAGTTGGCGGCTTAAATGATGTATCGTTTCATGTTGACTTTGTTTTTAAAAACCCGTCTCTTTTTATTGATGACAAGATGATGATTCAAAATGGAATGTTAATGTTCTAATGGCAGTACATATCGCCAGTTTCCTTAATGAGTTTGAAGCTTTGTCAAAGCGACAACCAGCAGCAATTGCCGTTGTTGACGCGCGAACTGATAGAGACATTACATATAAAGAACTAACTTTAATGACCCTTAAGACTGCTAGACTCCTGATGAGTTTTGGTTTTAAGAGGGATGGGGTGCTGGTCAGCCTTTTACCTAATTCACTAGAGGCTATATTAGTTTTTTTAGCTACAATTCATTGTGGCGGCAAATTTGCACCCATATCTTCCCAAAGTTCTGAGAGCGAAATTAATGAATGGATTAAACTTACTAAGGCGAGTCTTGTAATTGTTCCAGATAGTATTTTAAACAAAAATAAACAGAAACTTAAATCAAATGGTACTTCAATAGAAAATATATCTGTTGAAAAAATTGAAAATAATAAATTTCCTGGAGGTGAATTATTTGACGGCACTCCTGGTGGCGAAATTTTTATTCAGACCAGTGGCACGACTGGTACACCGAAAGCTCTTGTCTATGAAATCGATGTGTTATGGTCTGCTGCAAAATCATGGGTAAGTCTTCATGAGTTTATAAACTCTCAAACACGCTTCCTAAATTATTTACCAGTCTCGTACCTAGGTGGCCTGTTTAATCTATGCTTAATTCCATTAGCAACGGGTGGGAGTTTTGTGATAACTCAATCATTCTCAGGCACATCTCTATTAAACTTCTGGAGTGATGTAGAGCGTTTTGATGTAAATACCTTGTGGCTTGTTCCAACTATTCTTCGCGGGTTATTAACATTACATAGGCGTACCGGTGGACGTCATATAAGGTCATATAAAATGATAAAAGGTGCATTTATTGGAACAGCGATGATTGAAAGGCAGACCAAGCGAGATGCTGAGACAGCGTTTGGCTTTTCTATTCTCGAAAACTTTGCTCTCTCCGAAACCACTTTTATTACATCAGAGGTTCTTGGCAAACTAGATCATGACAACCGCACTGTTGGAGCTGTCTTGCCATATGTGGATGTTCGTTTAAGAGAGGTAGCAGTAAGTGACTCCAGCTTACCGAAAACTGGCAATGAAATACAGGTCAAAACACCCTTTCTCTTTAAGGGATATTACAATTCAAATGGCTCCATCATGCAGCAGGTAGATGTAGATGGATATTTTTCAACCGGTGATCTTGCGATGTTTGATGAGAATAATAATTTAGTTTTGTTAGGGCGCAGTCGTGAAATTATAAAAAAGGGCGGATACCTTGTCACGCTTCCAGAAGTAGAAGCAATTGCATCGCAACATCCCGACGTAGAGGAGGCTTCGGCAATTAGTATTCCTCATGAATTTTATGGGGAAGACCTTATGTTATTTGTCGTGTTTTCAAATAAGAAACGGGGAAAGGAAGCAGTCCAAAGCTTGCGCGTCTGGCTGACTGAAAAGTTGGCGAAATACAAGTGGCCTAGCGAAATAAAGGAACTGTACGAGATGCCAAAAACGGCTAGTGGTAAGATTCAAAAATTTAAACTTATTGAGATTCTAGATAAATGAGCTTGAAGACTGTAACCGATAAAAACCCCCCTGAAATGCCGTTGCGTAATGATGTTGTCAAAATGTCTCAAGCAACTTCTGTTTACTTTAACGAGCTGGTGTATGAAATGAAACGGCGTGGTGAGGACGTTGTTACACTATCTCTTGGAGAAGCATTCTTCGACATCCCAATGATGGATTTTAGCAAATTAGACTTTGCCAAGGGTTGTCACTACTCAGATTCTCTTGGACTACCTGAGCTGCGAAGCAGATTAGCAAGCTATTATCGTGATAAATTCGACGCTGCTGTATCCGGCACTGATGATTTGTTGATTAGCGCAGGTTCCAAGCCTTTAATTTATATGATCATGCTAGGGCTTGTCGAAGTTGGAGAAGAAATTCTTATCCCTGAGCCTGCTTGGGTGAGTTATTCTGAGCAGGCTAGAATGGTTGGCGCAACACCGAAATTTATACCGTACAACTGTCCAGTTGATAGTTTTAGTCATTATTTTAGCCTCAAGACTAGAATGCTAATTATAAACAATCCTAACAATCCAGCTGGACGCCTTTATTCAGAGGCAGACCTGAACTTAATCTATAACTTATGCCGTCCACGCGGAATATACGTCCTTGTTGATGAGGTATATAATGATTTTATTTTGGATGATCAATTTTGTTCGATGATTAAAATAGTACCTAGTAAAGATGGAGTTATAGTAACTAATTCACTATCTAAAAACATGGGCATTTCAGGTTGGAGAATTGGCTATGCTATTGCTACTCCTGTGGTAATTAAAACTCTACTAAAGATTAACCAACACTTGATAACATGTGCTCCTACTTTACTGCTCCAATACTGTGCAAAATATTTTGACGAATTGCTTGGAATTACCTTACCTCAGGTTCAAGACCTTGTTAAAAAACGCGCTAAAGTCGATGAAATGCTAAAAAAACTAGGTATCTCACGGTTTTCTGGGAGCAGCACTTTTTATTTTTTTGTGAATCTTGGCGCTTATGAGGGTACCTCAATGCAGTTTGCATTGAGTCTGTTGCTTGAGCATAACATTGCAGTTGTACCGGGGTCAGCGTATGGCCATAGTACTGATCGATTTGTACGGTTATCTGTTGGCGCCGAGTCTTTAGAAAGAGTCTGGGAATCTCTTCTTATTATAAAGAGACATATTGAAACAAAAGAATATGATCATGAAAAGATTATCGAACGTCTTGTGGATTATAACATTGATCCCAATCTTGTGGCTAAATAGTCCAGAATCTGTCATTTTAATATAAAGTTTTTTAAAACAGCATGAACAATTACTCTACCTACTTATGAAACAGTCAGTTATTCAGTTTGATATCGAGGGCTTGAAAGCACTGTCCGTTCTATTATCTTGCCAGGGCACCTGAAACTATAGAGAAAGTGATAGATAAGTTCGCTGTTAAGGATAAAGTCCAAAGCATTAGTAATAAACGGTCTTCCTACCAGCTTTTAAACGAAAGTCGAGTCTTTGCTAATCTGTATTATAAAATATCCGATGAAATTTCAAGCAATGTTCCTATTGGAATAGCCTAAATTTAATAATCAAAACTAACAATTTACATTGCTCATTTTTCTCGCAAGATTGTATTCTAACAGATTGTAGAAAATAAAATAACAACCCATATGCTTTATTAAAAATATATGATGGACGTAGATATAATTAAAGCTGTTGTCGAGGAAGTTACCTCGGTCAAAGATATAGATGATGATCAGAACTTGTTGGAAAGTGGAGTAATTGACAGTTTTGGAATTCTTCAGCTCATCTTGCGGTTGGAGAAAGAACTAGAAGTTAATATTCCGGATTGTGAATTAACTGCCTATAACTTTACGTCGTTATCATCGATTAGACGTCTATTTTTGCAGGACGATTAATATTTTGGAAAACCAGAGATCTGTAACCGCTAAAGATATATTTAACTGCTTATGTCAACTTGGCGTAGTCGAAGGTGATACCATATTTGTTCATTCCCAAATTTTTTCTATTGGTGAAATTAAAGGTGGGACTTCGTCATCAACAATTTGTAATATTATATATAGTAGTTTTAGAAAAGCTGTTGGTTTGACTGGTACAATTGTTGTGCCTACATTTACTACCAATATTGCTCGAAGTGGTGGTGTATTTGATCTAGATAAAAGTCCGTCGGATACAGGTATATTGACAGAATATATTAGGCTTTTGACAGGTAGCTATAGAAGCATTCATCCAATTAATTCTGTTTCAGCTAATGGTCCAAACGCCGAAACTATCTGTGAAAATTTAGCATCAACAAATTATGGCGCCGAGACAGCTTTTGATCGTATGCTTTCATTGGATGTCAAAGTAATTAATTTTGGTTTTTCCTCAAGATGGTCAAATTCGTTTCATCATCATGCAGAGACTGTTTTAGGTCTCCCATACCTATATAATAAGCTTTTAAATATAACGACTAAAGTAAACGGTATAATCTATCAATCCCCAATGTTTGCTAGCTTAAGGTATTTGGATTTTGAGGTGTCAAATGATTTAACCGCTTTCGATCAGTATCTGGTTAAAAACGACCTGATAAAAATTGAGCGCTTGGGTCGAAGCTGGTTATCCCTGATTCCCGGACGATTGTATTATGATGAAGCTATTAAAAAACTAAAAAATGACCCATGGTATTTCCTTGCCGCCCCACCTAGATTTCGCCTAGGTGAAATTCCGTACGACGGAGCTCCAGATTTAAACTTAAAAACAAACTGAAGAATTTTGAAATAGTGACACAAATGTACAACTTTAATCACTCTGATATTGTTCTTCGTCATTATAAGAAAAATCGGACTATAGTCTCTTCTGATATTCTTCCGATGCTTCAGGATATCTCCGATGCCGTTGGACACGAGCTCAAGGTTCATAAATATTCCAGTGGTGCCGATATTGGCACCTGGATAATACCACCCCAATGGGATGTGAAAGAAGCTTGGCTTAAGGGATCGGATGGAAAGGTTGTGGCCTCATATGATGACCACCCTCTTTTTGCGGTTCCATATTCAAGCTCGTTTACTGGTACTGTCAATTTAAAAACACTGACTGAACACGTTCGACTACACCCAAAGCTGGATGACGTTTTTTTTTATGAACACCGATTTGCGTACAACTACCAAATGCGCCTAAAAGATTGGGCAATTACCTTACCCCGAAATGTGTTAAATAATCTTTCCGATTCTCAATACTATGTTCATCTCGATTTTCATGTCAGCGACGGAGAGATGATAGTTGGAGAGTTATGTCTGCCGGGTAATACAGATGAAACCATTGCGCTTTTGACTGATTACTGTCATCCAGGCCAGGTAAATGATTCTTTTTCGGGAATCTTAGCCACCATTGACGTTTTTAAGCGGCTCAAGGCTTTATCGTCACGAAAATATACTT
Organism: Magnetovibrio sp.; assembly: GCA_002722175.1. Lineage (GTDB taxonomy): Bacteria > Pseudomonadota > Alphaproteobacteria > Rhodospirillales > Casp-alpha2. The sequence continues at coordinate 14,046 of PBKU01000045.1, read as the reverse complement.
ATCGCTGGTTTCTGTTCCCCGAAACCATAGGTTCTGCTGTATTGCTTCATGATCGACCAGATTATTTGGAGAACACTGTTTTAGGTATTTTCAGTGAATATGTTGGGTGGGGGCGGAATTGGCAGGTTAATGCTAGTATGGAAAATGATAATCCAGGGAACAAACTCGGACGTCAAATTAAAATGATGTTTGACGACGTGTCATTGAATGATTTGTTCAGCGGTTATGGAAATGATGAACTGGTCTTCGATTTTGCTGGAGTTCCATCAATGTCCGTCCAAATGACGGAGTGCGATGAATACCATAGTTCCTTGGATCGCCCGGAGTTGATAGTGCAAGGAAACATTGATAGGGCCGCTGACATAATCTACCAGATTTGTTGGATGATGGAAAATAACCGGAATTTAAAGTTCATCCAGCGGGTGCCAGTCTATCTTACTCGCTTCGATTTGTATTCTGACGATGTGAATGAACACGAGAACTTTAAAAAAATTAGGCAAATCCTTTATGGTATCAGGGATGGGGTCTCACTTTTAGATATTGCAACTTCAAAGGAAATCAGCTTCAAGTATGTGTTGCAAATTGCTGAGCAACTAGCAAAAAATAAGCTGATAGAATAGTTTGCGATCATAATGATTAAACAGATCTTATTAGAAATCAATTCAACCAAACCGGGTTTACCAACGTCTTCGTCTCTTGGTTAGTGCAGACTAGTAAAATTCCCATTCCAACCTTTTTACACTTCAAGTTGACTTATTTTTTTTAAAAGAACTTCGTTTATCTTAAAACATTAATCTAACTAGTAGTAATGGATTCTATTTATTTCGTATAAATAATAGCGTGGTCTGGGAGAAACGGCATCAATCAGTAACCCTGATCTAAAATAAGTGACCGATTATCTTCGCTGTTTTCTTTAAACTTTATGTCGGTTCCCGATCCAAATACAACAACGTTATCAGGGACATCCCGGTCTATGATAAAAGCATGGGCAGCAACACGGACGTTATAACCAATGTGACTACATCCGAGAATTGATGAACCAGGTCCCATCCACAATCCCCCTTTGATAGCTGGGTATTTTCCTCGGTTTTGGCCAATTGTGCATTGTTGAGTAGTCACAATAAATGGGCCGAATTCTCCATCCCCAATTACGCTACCCATTGCATGTAAAGGGAACAGAAAATCTATTTCCTGTGTCCGGTAAAACAAGTTAATATTGCAGTGACTTCGCATGATATAAAAAAGGCTATCTAAAAGCGCCTGTGGAGCCTTTTTTTTGTATAACCGATTTGAAAAAGCATGCAATAAACGGGTTAAATGTTCGATGTTTGTTGGGTTAACTAATGGCACCAAGGGATCTTCCCGGTAGTATCTCCAGAAGCAGCAGGAGTGTTCTTTTTTTATTTTTAAAAAGACGCTATTAAAAATTTCACGATAATCGCCAAGCACATCACGCAATCCAGGCAATGGTGATGCCTGGTTAACAATATAACAAAATACTGTCCAGACAATCTCTTCTGACCACTGCCCCGGAGCATTTGAGTTTACAAGAGAGTTAAGATCAATCTTTGCGGTTGTCATTGCTTTTCCATAGGGTTTTTAACGATATTAAGAAGAATAGCATACCTATTTTTATACGCAGCTGCGATTATTTTAATATGGAATGGGTGTTCTGAAACAACCCTGTGGAGTCTAAATAGTAACAACTAGTTAGTTACCGGTTTGTTCTGGTGGAGGTTTCAATTATCAAGTTAATTCTTGCTTCTACTAATTCACCTAATTTTCTCAAGTAATTTTCTAAAACGTAGGAAATTTCTGAAATCACTTTGTTGTCAAACTTAATAGTTTTAATTAGTGTATAGTGGTGAATTGTGGATATGACAGTTTGAATATCACCCTTGAACAGTGAGTGGACCGCGGGTTCTTTTTCAGCCCAAAGATTATGTTCCTCAATAATTTTTTCACAAATTGAATTAATAATTAGCCCGGACATTAGATCTTCCGTTCTAGTTGCCTTGGTGATGTTTATACATGTATCGAGAAAATTTTGGCAGTCTTTTTGAAATTGGCTAAGCCTCTCAACCTTGAATGGTCCTTTTTCACAATATGTTAGGTTGAGTAATGCTGCATCAATTTCTTTTTCTGGCGTGGTGCTTGAATGCGGTATGGCCAGTGAATTGTGGTCGAGTGGAGGAGCAGACGGTATATAGGCACCTTCACTGCAATTGCGTGCCACCACATTTTCGAAGTATTCAATCGCTAGATTTGCCCTAATCCGGCTAAACTCAAGAAGCCAACCGTTATTTACTGTCCCACCAAAGTTTCCAGGGACCGACGTCTCAAATTCAAAAGGGGTTGAGTAATCGTCGTTATAGGCAAATTCAACCGAGTGCTGTGAGTGATGAATTTCACTGGTACGTGCTCCAAAATCGAGACCAAATAGATATACTTCCTTAAAACCAAAAGAAAGTGCGCAGAGGAGAGCTGTGTTTCCAGTCAATGGTTCGGCAAGTTCAGTATGGATGCCCCCTTTGGAAAAGAAATGACTAGCAGCTATATCACGACGGAAAAAGTAAACTGTTCGTTTAAAACATGCGGCAGCCCGCTCGTTAACAGTAAAACTAGCGAACAATGTTATATTTGAAAAATCATGTTTTTTTGATAGATTCTCCAATACCAATCCCAGGCTCTCGATGTTTTCAAGAGCACAATGAATATGTGGTGTAATATTATTAGCAAGCAAAGCGCTAATAGAACTGCTTGATGAAATAATTACAGCATCATCCTGATAACGTTTAATGGTTTCGATGTTTTTATCTAACGATGGACCAGCACCTACAACTATTGCTGGCAGAGTACGTATCGAATTTGAAAGAGTTTCTTGCAGATAAAACCCAGGACTAGATAGATTAATGCTACTGTTGCGAAACATTTGGAGTTGATCTTCGGTCCAACCCAAAGCCGCGAAAATAAATGCTGTTTTTTTTGATATTTCAGACATCAGTTCTGTAAGTTCCGGCATATCGTAATGGGAATATAGATATGAGCCTCCTAGAAATGGGTAGTTTTTTGAATGAGCAGCATCCAAAAATTGGTCAAAGAGGTTTTCTCCGCGAATGAAAATTATGTCTTGTCCGCGGTCCGTGAGTCCTTTGCCAAAAGTTTCCCAATCCATTACATGCAGATTATGCAGTAGAATTTGGTCATGAGGTTCAATGATAACTAAACATCTAAATTTGAGAACTTTTGCAAGAAATTCGATATGAAATCCAAGGCCAAGGCCAAAAACAAACAAAAATCCGACGCTCTTCGATGGATCGAATGTCGATGAAGCATCTGGATATGTCATCAGCTTATTTTCCATTTTTTCAAGAAAAGTAACTAATGGTGAATCATTATCTACGTAGTTCCAACTAGCTCTGTCTGTTGGCGATGCAAGAGCGCTGTGATAACGAGCAGGGGAATCCATATAATTTTGAACTTGACGTTCTGCAGCACCTTTTGAGTTATTACCGTAGAGAAGCTGGCCGGCACCAACGTCAATGTCATATTCGCCATTATCATCGATCACTAAATTTGTAGTGAGATTGACTGAATCGAATATTGTAAGAAATTGTGGGTGAGACTTCGAAAGGTATTTTATATTCGTTGTGAACAGTTTTTTATTTTCATATTTTTTCATTATATCTTATTGATCTGTTGAAAGATAATTTAAAAAACCCTTTGAGTTATTATAAAGTAACGTTTGAAGCTATGTAATGTAAATCATGGTTTTCAATTATTTCTAGGTTTGTTGGTACTTTTTACAGTTTTATTCACAATACTAGCAACTTTATGGTGACTACAGACAATAATGTTAAGCTTAAAAAAATTACCGGCTTTCCTTAATTTTAGTTATCAAGTCAATTTTTAATTGATAAAATAGGACTGACAGAGTGAAAAAATGCTGAAAAGTTTTTTATTCTGTTAAGTTTTTAAACCATGAATGAATCGGGGTTTTGATGCTAGGTATACATGATTATGTATCCAATGGTGTGGCGTGGCCATTTGAGCTTAGTGGTCAATTTATCCCTGGTCAGCTTGAAACAGAGTATTTCAAATTCCAAAAGGCCGCCCAAAAGATTTATGGTAAAAAAATTAGCATTAAACCTAACCTATTATCCGTCTTTTTTGATGCACTGGCCTTTGACAGCGAAATAATAAAACAGGTCAGTTCAATCATAGGCCCTGATATTTATATTTGGTCATCAGCATTTTTCTTCAAGGCGCCAAAGGATGGACGAATAGTCAGTTTTCATCAGGACAACCCCTACTGGCAGCTAACTTCCAATGAAATCGTTACAGCCTGGATTGCCTTAACTGAAAGTAACGGCAGGTCGGGCGCAATGGAGGCAATACCAGGGTCTTATAAAATGGGTTTAATTAAAACATTAGATGTTGAAAACCCGCGGGATGCATATCAACAGGGAATAAAAACCACTCCGGACCATGATTTGCTATCATATAAAAATAATCTTGACGAATACGTACAGAAAAACAAGCCAGTGACAATTAACCTTTTACCCGGGCAGTTCTCACTTCACCATGTGAACACAGTACACGGAAGCGGGTGTAACGCGTCCAAAAATTACAGAATTGGTTTTGCAATTCGATACGTGTCATCAACAACTGAGCACGAGATGGAGAGCTCCGATAGGGCATTGCACGTTTGTGGAAGGAAGAGCCCATATTTTTTAGATGAGAGGAGGCCTAAAAGAGACTTTGATGTTGACGCAATAACTTGTTATCGAAAATCCTTACAATCGGCGGGGGCATTTGGGGATAAAAGCTATGGGTAGTTCTTAAGGTGAGTTCAAGTAATTCTTTTGATAGTATCAGGTTGAAATCACTTGAAAACCTATACACCTCCTCGGGAACGTTTTGTACAGACAGTCATGGAAACAAAACAAGTTTTAGCGAATTTCTTAACCTAATCAATACGATTAGATTCAATTTTCCTAAAAAGAAAACGAGAATTGCTATTTTAGCGGAAAAAAGCTGCATGCACTATTCTGCAATCATTGCTACTGTTTTCTCAGGTAATACATGGGTCCCGTTGAGTCTAGATATGCCCACTGAGAGAATAATGGATATCTTGACATTGGCGGCGCCTGACGTCCTTCTAACTTCACACAAATTTTCGCCAGCAGAGCTAGGAAGGTTTCAATCTTTAGTGTCTTCAGTGCTCTTTTTTGAAGATATGGTTGGTTTTAAGGGTAGTCGGGTTACTGGTTGGCGTAAAATTCGAAATACTGATATCGCTATAATATATTTTACCTCAGGTTCTACAGGAAAGCCAAAAGGAGTAAAAATTAGTTTCTTAAATATTTCGGCAGCCTTGACAAGCATTTCTCCAATAATTGGGAGCAAAAAACTGGTCTGGGGGGACTATCACGATTTAGGTTTTGTAATTTCAATTAATATTCTTTTTACATGCTTATACTGCAACGGAAGAATTTTTTGCGCAAACGATCGTTATGACCAAATTTCACCAAATAAATCCCTAGTTAAAAATAAGGTTTCGTGTTTGGTAACAGTGCCATCAACATTAGAGCGAATGCGAAGGGCAAAACATTTTTTTTCTGTGTTCAAAAGTTTAACGATTGTTGCCTCGTGTGGTGATCCTCTGCCATTAGATTTGTTAAAAGAGTTTGTAAGCAGAAGAAAGATAAAGGTTTTTAATTTTTACGGATCAACAGAGATCACCACCTGGGCCTTCTATCATCGTTGCCTCTATAGTGATTTAAAGACGTTTAGCAACTATGGATACGCCCCATTAGGGGAAATAATAAGCGGTAATAAATTTCTTATCTCGAGTGATGGGTTGTTGCTAATCTCTGGACCTCAGGTGACACCAGGTTACATAGGAGAACCAGAAAAATCGCATTTAATTGAACTAGATGGACAGGAATGGTTTTCTATGGGTGATATCGTAGATGTGATGCATGGTAAAATTATTTGTAAGGGCAGACAAGATAACCAAATAAAATTAAGTGGGTATAGGATTCATTTGATGGATATCGAAGCTCAGTTGAGAAAACTCTCAGGGGTTGAAGCAGCTATATGCTATCTCTCTAATGGGATTGAAAAATCGGATAAAAGTGATCAAAAAATTACCGCAGTTTTGTTTACTGATGAAACATTTTCTTTGTCATATGTTCGCAAGAAACTTCAAAAATTTTTGCCATCTTATATGTTACCGCGAAAGGTTTTTTGTATAAAAAAAATCAGGTTCAATAAAAATGGTAAAATTGATCGACTTGGTATTATAAATAGACTTAATGCAGGTGAAATTGATTAAAAATAGTTTGATTGCCATTAATTTTCATCGAGAAAAAAAGCTGACGCTAATTTATCAATAGAGGGCGTTATTGCTGCTTCAGGAGTTTCTTCTACCTCAGGAACAAGATTTGCGTCCAAGCCAGTTGTTTCTTCAATTTCGCACAGAAGTTCAATTAGGCCAAAAGAATCTAAAACACCCAATGCAAAAAGATCAGCATCATTTCCGATGGTATCTGGGTCTACCCCACAGGTTTCGAACTTTGGTGCTAAGCACATGCGGATTAATTTGGATATCTTATGCTTATTCCATTTTGACATGGCATATTGGTCATGATTAGGGGACATTAATTCATGTTCTTTTCAGGTAATGCACTAATTTCAGTGTACTTATGGTCTTTTATCCATCGTTTGGCATCGTCACTATTAACGATTAGATGAAAGGTATTTGCAGCCAAAATTTCCAACGAAGTACGAACGATATCTTTTGCATACGCCGATTTAAATGGCAGAGAGGGATCGGATGGCAATATTACTAAACCCTGATCATGTAGTTTTTGATTCAAGGGAGTGTTATCCTGAACCAACGTTATAGAAGAAGGTTTGACATAATGTGTTTCAGAACAGAACCCATTGGCTTTTCCATCTAGATAATATCTGCCTTTAAGTTTTTTGAAATAACGATAAGGAACTTTACGCGTCTGCTCGGCATAGTGGATCATTAGCCAGCCCATGTTTTTTTCTGGGAGACCAAGTGCGCATATCAGCGTATTGTTTTTTTCGATCCACCCGGGAACGCTATCAGATCCAAATGTAGTTTTTTGTTTTACCTGAAGGAGTTGTTCTTTTTTTGGTCCACGAACAAAATAACTATTCATTGGTGCTGGTGTTCGGCTAAAAGAAGGTTTACGCATAGCTGCTTTTGGCAATGCTCCGGTTTCAGGAATCGATTTTAGCAAATCAAACTTTTTTGTCTTTGAAAATGAGAAGGTAAAAGCCGGATATATTAAAGTTCTATCCGGTCCTACAAGTTCATCAATTAAGTCAAATAGCCAGAATGTAAAATTTTTTTTCCGTGGCTGTAACTTGTTTGCGAATATCCATAGACGCGACAAAATTAAGATACTTTCAGCATCATCTGGAATAATGTTGCATAAAGTATCAACAAAAGTTTTTTCAATGATTTTTTTCATAAAAACTTCAAAATATTAGTTGACCCGCACTTATAAAAATATGGTCAAAACGATAGAAATTTACAAAATGATTAGTCCAATCTAACCATTTTTATTGATAAATAAAGTGGTGCTCATACAAATAACTAAAAATAAACCGGATCCAGCCAGGCATGCCCCCAACCCATTAAACTCGTACAGTAAGCCTGACAAAAAAGTACCAATCAATCGTCCAAGAGCGTTAGCAGCGTAGTAAAACCCAACATCTTCGGCAGCTTTTTTTGATTCTGCAAACGCCAGAATTAGATAGGAATGAAGAGAGGAATTAACAGCAAAGATAAGACCAAATATTGAGAGACCCAATATTATCAAGGTTGGATCCGGAATAGTAGTTTCCATTTTCTGTAACAGCAAAATTCCAATTGGAACAAGTGCTAGTAATCCACACCAATAAGTACTTAATTTTAATCCCCGTTTCTGCGGTATCAAGTTTGGAGTAACTGCCTGGACGAGACCATAGCCAATAGTCCAGAGAGCTAGAAATCCACCAATTTTCCAGAAATCCCACCCAATTGAATAGAGAAATACAGGTAACCCTACAGCAAACCAAATATCACGAGCACCAAAGAGGAAGATGCGAGCTGCTGCTAGCATGTTAATCTGTTTGGTTTTACTGAATAGTGCTCTTATGCTGGGAGAAGAAGTGCCTAGGCCAAGATTTTTTGGCAAGAAAACTACTGCCGCAATCAAGATAACGCCAAGACCCAGAGCCATTCCCCATAAAGCAGGGTGGAAGCCAACCGTTTCAAGCAATAGTCCTCCTGCAAAGAAACCTGCACCTTTGAGAGCATTCTTTGATCCGGTAAACCAGGCGACCCATTTGAACAGTTGACTGCCTTTGTCAGGCGAAATTAGTTTTATTGCCGACTTAGAGGCCGTTTTAGTTATGTCCTTTGCAATGCCGGATATTCCCTGTGCTCCGATAACCCAGAGGACAGCTATCAACTCGGCCCACTCTCTATTTATAGCAGATAAAAAGAGTACGCTGAAAATTTGAAGAAGTATTCCAATAACTAGCATACGGTTTATTCCAAAACGAGTACTTAACCAGCCTCCAATTATATTTGAGAAGACCCCCATTATTTCATAAAGCATAAACAATAAAGCCAATGTGAAAGGGGAATAACCAAGCCCGTAAAAATGCAGAAGGACGATCATTCTGAGGGCTCCGTCACTTAAAGTGAACCCCAGGTATAAAAAAGTAATGGAAAGATAGTTGCGCATCTTGATAAAATATTTCTTTATAAAGTCAGTATATAGAATTCGTTTTAATCTATCCTTAAATTCTATTTTGAAAATATAAATTACTACTTTAGGTTAATGGAGTTTTAATATGAATTTATTGAATAGTATTTTTTTTCTACTTTTCGTGTGTACTGTGATTTTCGCGCAGCAGGCCGTTGCGGAAAAAAAACAAACTTTTAAAATTAATGATTTAGTCTTATCAAAAACATGGGTGAAGGCTAGCCCGCGGAATGCCAGGGCTGGTGCTGGCTATCTGTCTATTGAAAACCTCGGTTCGACGGACGATTCGCTGATCAAGGTGAGTAGTCCTATTGCAGGAATGTCAATGATACATGACACTGTTATTGAGGATGGTGTCGCAAAAATGAAGCATTTGGATCGGTTTGTTATCCCGGCAGGGAAATTAGCTGAATTGAAACCAGGAGGTCTGCATATAATGCTTATGGGACTAAAAACACAGCTCAATGCAGGGAGTAAGGTCACATTAACGCTCAAATTTCTGCGGGCAGGCTCGATAACGGTAGATTTCCCGATCATGAAGAAAAGAGTTGATTGAGTTAACTGTTTTCTGTTTTTTTATACACATAACTATTATATTGAGGTTGTCTTCCATCTGGAACAATAAAAACCATTAAGTTTTTAGTCAGGCATGACCATCCAATAAGCAGCACCTACCATGCACCAACTAAGTATTCCAACGATGACAATTGAAGGTAGATTTTCCAACAATCCACGTTCTGGTGTTTTAATGGTTATATAGATCCCTGATGTAACCCAACAAATAACCAAAAGTAATATCTGTATCGGATCCATTTTTATCTTTCTTTTTTACGGCAATATTGTCTGCTTGTTATGGTGATAGCTTAATTAATTCACCATCACCGAATTAATGTACTCTAAATAAAATTAGTTAAACATTCTTGCAAGAAATATATAAGATTGGGTACCATGGAGTCTGGTAAAAAAACAGGTATTAAAAGGGAGGCGAAGTATGGCAACTTATGAATGCAATGCGTGTGGAATGTCCGTTAATGCATCATGTGGAAAATGTGATTCACCTTTAGTCGACGATGTTCTGCAATTAGATGATGGAAACGAAGTGCAAATTTCAAAATGCCCTAACGACCATGGTAAAATAAAATCGCCAATGTGTTGCGGTGTGGACATGAGTTGTGCTGCCTGAAAACTAGTTTGTAAAAATTTGACTATTAGATGTAGAATGAAATTTTTCTGTGTACTTTTATTTGCCAAATGTTTAGTCATAAATCGGGTTCTAAATTGAAGCTTCAGAGGCTGTATTCGACTATCATTTGTCTCGTGTCTGCTGCAAAAGAAACAAGGTTAAGTTTTGTTCGATGAGTTCGATGTTTCAGTAACTGCCGAACCAGGATGTTGCAAAAGATTGTTCAATGGTAATGGCGGATACCTTTATCATCTGTTTCCGGCGTGTGGTGCTTGATTACGCAGTTGGGCGAGCTCTGCCGACAATAACACGCTTACGCCCACCGAGTATCGCTATATAAATTCCACATATGAGAATAGCAGACATTCCAAGCCATGTGACTGTGTCCGGTAAATCGCCGAAAAGAAAAAAGCCAACAGTGATTCCGCTTATCAGTTCGAAATAGCCAAATGGGGCCAATATCGACGTCTCGCATTGAGCGCAGGCCGCAATAGCAGTTATTTGCGCTAAGCTAGAAACAAAAGCCAGTCCGATCAGAAGAAAGAAATCATTCAGTTTCAGAGGCTCCCACACGAAAGGCATTAGAACTCCTGCTACAACCATTCCTATAAATGCAGTAGAAAGAGCTAGAAGTATAGGATCAATGTTGGCGGTCAGCTGACGTGTAACAAGGAGATGAATCCCCCAGCACAGACCGGCCGTCAATGCTAATATGGAATGCCAGGTAAAGCCTTCGAGACCTGGTCTGATCACCAAAAGAACTCCGAGAAAACCAACGGTTACAGCAATCCAGTTGTTGCGGTCAACTTTTTCATCAAGCATTATCGGTGCTGCAAGTACAATCAAAAATGGATAGGCAAAGATAACCGCGGTTGCATTCGCTAATGGCATAACGGTTGTTGCAGTAGTAAATGTGAAGGTGGCAATTACCATTAAGCTGCCACGCAGAATCTGGCGTTTTATTTGGATTGGTTTTAGCTTTGAAAGTTTAAATCGAAAGAGTGCCAGTAACCCTGTTATTATAAAAACACCCGTGTAACGAAACCAGACAATCTCTGTTACGGGAACAGTCGCGGTCAGATGTTTTGCAATCCCGGCTTGTACTGAAGCTATGCTAACTGCAAATGAAAAAAGCAGGATTCCGATTAATTTGTTGTTCTTATTTTTATTCATCGACGATCCTAGCGAAACAGGTCAAAACGGTTATTTTAATAATTTTTCGTATAGTATGGCCCCGAAAACACTTATCGTGCCTATATTTAAGGGGTTAGCCAGGATGCCCAGTAAGAACTGTTTCGCGTCCATTCAAAAACGGCACGTTGATGCCCTGCAGAACATAGATAAAGCCATTCTATTTTTTTTATTTTTGCTATAATCACACAAAAATTTGAAAATGACTTTATAATTTCTTGTTCACCAGGCGCGGGGGCTGGAGGCGGCTTCTGTACGGGTGTTCCCGGCGATGAGTTGATGGTGTAGCAAATCCGACTCATTCTTGTGCTTTGATCCCAGGCTTTTCTAGCAATTGTATTATTAATATGGATCGTTGCGTAGCATTGAAGTCGGATTTGAATTTTCTTCGGAGCATTGTAAAAGAGGCACGAAAGGTTTGGGTTTTGTATTAGTTCTGTATATTTTGGTGATCGTCGATCTGTATGGAACCGAAGCATGCGATGTTGAGAATCTACGTGCCGGAGGACCAATGTTCGTGAGGTTGGGTGGCCGTCTACGTTAATTGTCGAAATAGTAGGGCAGCGAAATGCTGAGTTTCTGTCTTTACATCCATTTTTTAATAAATTCCACGCTTCACGTAAAATTTTACCTAGATCGTTATCAAGTTTATCAATCATTTGAGCACTTTTTCAGTTTGGATTGGTGGAGGGTTTAAGAAAAGTTAGATTAAATTATTACCCTTTGCCACGCCATGGTATTGTTTTGTCGATTATTTTCCGAATTGTAATGTCAAATAAGAGTCCTAGCATACCCATTACGAATATAGTTATCCAGATAACTTCATATTGCATATATTTTCTTGCAACGTTTTCAACAAATCCTATTCCAGTTGTTCCCGCTAAAAACTCTGCAGCAACTAATGTGCCCCAACACATACCGATGGCTACTCTTACCCCTGTTAAAATCTCAGGCAACGAATTTGGAAATATTACTTCTCTAAGAATTTGCCATCTAGATGCTCCAAGTGAATGCGCAGCATGAATTTTTGACAATTGAGTGCCGGATGCGCCTGCTCTCGCGGATATGATCATAATTGAAAATGACACCATAAATAATAGAAATATTTTGCCGACGTTATCGATACCAAAGACGGTAATGACAAGAGGGGCCCAGGCTAGTGGTGGAACTGGTCTATACAATTCAACTAAAGGATCAAAGAAACCTTTAGCAAATCTATTTAGCCCCATAAATAACCCTAATGGAACACCAAATATAATACCGAGGGTTAAGCCTAAAAATACTCTTAAAAATGAGTCCCAGATGTGCCCCATAGGAACAGGTATTTTGAAAGCTTCAAATTCGCCAGTAACAATATCTAAAACTTTACTTTTAAAATTTGGGATTACTCTTCCATCCTGAGTATGGATTGGGTATTTACCTGGAAGAATGTCAGCTATCCAATCAGGCAGAAGGAAACCAACTATTTTATTAACTCCCATCATTTCGTACCAAAACATAGGAATCATTTTGAAACCCACACTAGGTTTTAGAAGGTCTCCGAATATCCTAAAAGTATCAGATGGTTTTGGTAACCACCTGCCTGGGCCTGCTTCTGCACAGACTGGCCCGCTCGCCACTATAGTTCCACCAGGGAACAATAGTGCATCTATGATCCGCAGATTTCCTTGTTCTTCTTTTTGAACTATATCAAATCTTCTGATCGATTGTTCGATAACATCTAATGCGTGAGGCGGAAAAACACTTGCAAATGCTATTCTTTTTTCAAGTTTAGCAATCTCTTTTATGAGAACCATTTCTTTTTCTTGGTCATCATTCAATTTATTTTTGTACTCTTTAATTGCGGTTCTAATGACCTTTGCTTGCCCCAAATACTCTAGATTATGATTGCGAATTTCGAAAAACTCATCACTAATTTTATTTAATTCTTTAGCGGCGGCATCAAACTTCAAACCTTTTTCACTTTCAGGAATAGGTGGGATTTCCATTCCCGTCGCACCCCAGCCCGCTTGTTTCTTTAAGTCTTTAATTCTTTTGTTTTCGTCTTCTATATTTTTAATTGTTGGAAAAGTATTTTTTGGAAAATCTTCCGTTAAAGAAGTAATTCTCGCAGCAAAACTTTTAATTTTATTTTTGACTGCTTCTTCCATGTACCTTTCACTTGTTAATGAAGGTATCATCGATTGAATTTTACTTAGTAAATCTATATATATCTTTTTATCTTGATCACTAAAATTTGGTGAATTTTTGATATCGACGATATAATTATTTATATTGTCTCTTTCACGTTTAATTAAAGCTGTACTTTTTAACTGCCTTTCTTCGATTGGGAAAAGATATTTGAGCGATAAGAGAGACTCATTGACTTTTGCGACTTGGCAAAGTTCATTTGCAGAATTTGGGTACATAGATTTAGCTATATCCCATGAAAAATAAAGCCAGGCCAGTAAAAGAACGCTAGTTCCAACTATTACCCAGTGAATTCCTCCTTTTGCTCTTTCTGGATTACCAAAAACCGCATCGGTTTTTTCAGTTTTAATCAATCTACGTCCATAAAGTATTGACCCAATTACAGCAAAAATTACTAAAAAGGTAATAGTTCCAGTAATCATTTTAAATTTCTTTGCCCATAATTTCCTCTTCCATATCCCAGATCATACTAAGAATTTCTTCTCTCTTGCTCACAAATTCTTGATTATTTTTTATTTCTCGCAGGTCACCTTTTAATCCCATTGAAGCAAATTGAAGTTTATATTCTTTATGAATTCGACCGGGTCTGGGAGCCATCACAAACAGCCTTTCCCCCAAAAGTAGGGCTTCCTCTACTGAGTGAGTTATCAAAACAATAGTTTTCCCCGTTTCTTTCCAAATTTTTAA
>PBKU01000044.1 GCA_002722175.1 Magnetovibrio sp. | reverse complement strand
GGATAAGCCGGAAGCCGGGAAGGACCCAAAAACAGCCGATGCCGCTGATGCCGGGGATAAGCCGGAAGCTGAGAAAAATCCTGAAGCAGTGGCTACCAAAGCCTCTGATACAAAAGATAATTCAAAGGGTAAAAGCATAAAAAAGGAAAAATTAAAGTAGATATTTGTTAAATATATAGAAGGAAGACGGGGAGTGACCTCTTATTAGGTCAAATAGTAGTAGTGACATCGGCATTGGTTACTGAGGATCACATTTGTGTTGGCGTAATTACAGGATCGCGTGGTACAAAAGGTGAGGTTACAGTAAAAAGTTTTACTGGAAAACCGGAAAACTTAGCGGCATACGGCCCTGTGATGGATGACCTTGGTCATGTGTTCAACATCAAGGTAGTTAGCCAAAAGAAAGGCGTTTTAGTAGTAAGGTTGTCGGGAATAAAAGATAGAAATACTTCCGACATACTAAAGGGGAAGCGGCTGTTTATTTTAAAGTCGATGTTACCCAAAAAGGAAAAAAATGAATTTTTTTTCTTTGATTTATTAGGGCTAAGCGCTGAAACAGTAACAGGGGAAAAGTTAGGTGTTATCAAAAATATTCTTAATTTTGGGGCAGGGGATATTTTGGAGCTGTCTAACGGCATGATGGTTTCATTTGCTATGGAAACAGTACCGGAAGTAGACCTCAAAAGGAAAAGAGTTGTTGTCAAACCTCCATTAGAAATTTGACAAGCACAGGAAAAAATGAAACTAAACACGCCAAATTCAGTATGGAATGTACATATACTAACAGCGTTTCCAGAAATGTTCCCCGGCCCTCTTGAGTGTTCACTAGCTGGCCAGGCGCTGGCCTCCAATATTTGGGCCATGAGAACGTGGGATTTTCGGAAATTCACAAAAGACCCCCATCATTCAATTGATGACAAGCCATATGGCGGCGGAAGCGGAATGGTTATGCGACCTGACGTTGTTGGCGAGGGTATCAGCAAAGTTAGCAAAGTTGCCTCACATCTTCCATTAGTGTATTTAACACCACACGGAAAAAAAATAACACAGCAGACAGTTATTAAGCTTGCCGAGGGGGCGGGGTTAATAGCAATATGTGGGCGCTTTGAAGGCATTGATAGTCGGGTAATGGAAGTATTTCCAGGACAAGAACTAAGTCTTGGTGATTATATTTTGTCAGGGGGCGAACCCGCTGCAATTGCTTTGGTTGACGCCTGTGTCCGTCTTTTGCCCGGAGTGATAGGTGACCCTAGCTCATTAAAAGAGGAAAGCTTTAAAGATGGGTTACTTGAATATCCACAGTATACACGGCCACAAGAATGGCAAGGTCAACAAGTGCCAGAAACCCTGGTTTCAGGGAACCACAAAAAAATCCAAGATTGGCGTTTGTCACGATCGAAAGAGATTACAAAAACGCGTCGCCCCGATTTATGGGAAGATTACTTAGGCCGACATTCGTAATAACAAAGGAATTACATATGGACACGATTCAAAAACTAGAAAAAAAATATAATGACGGTCTAAAGAAAGAGAACAATCCTCCCGAATTTTTTGCAGGGGATTCGTTGCGTGTTAATGTTAAAGTTGTAGAAGGAACTCGTGAACGAGTTCAATCCTTTGAGGGAGTATGCATAGCCCGTCGTAATGCTGGAATTAATTCAGCTTTCACTGTTCGGAAAATTTCATATGGTGAAGGAGTTGAGCGTGTATTTCCACTATATTCTCCCAATATAGAATCCATCAAAGTGATCCGGCATGGTGATGTCAGAAGGGCAAAGCTGTATTACCTGCGTGATCGGCGAGGCAAAGCAGCACGTATTGCGGAAAAGAAAGCCGGATATGCTGCAAAACTGGCGACGGGAACAAAGAAAAGTTCAACTAGTCCGCCAGTGTCTGAACCGGCTGCACCTGAAAAAGCTAAACCGAAAACTGCTGAAAACGCAGAATCTGAATAATGCTATTTTTTTCTCACAAATTAATATGGTATGTGTTAAACAGATTACTTAATACTGGTCTTGCAAGCACAAGTGGCAGAACATTGAGCTAGCAATTTTTTCGGAGAGGTTTATGGCCAAGGCTAAGACGCTTTTTGACAAAATCTGGGACTCACACCTAGTGAATACCCAGGAAGATGGTACCTGTTTAATTTATATTGACCGACACTTGGTCCATGAAGTTACAAGCCCGCAAGCGTTTGAAGGGTTAGCACTATCTGGACGTAAAGTTCGTCGCCCAGATTTGACCTTAGCTGTACCCGACCACAATGTACCAACCACAGAGCGGGGCGGAAATATCGAAAACGATGAAAGTCGTATTCAGGTTGAAATGCTACAAGAGAATTGCAAAAACTTTGGTGTTCCATTATTTGACGTACAAGACTTGCGCCAAGGGATTGTCCATATTATCGGACCGGAACAAGGGTTTACGCTACCAGGAACAACGATAGTTTGCGGGGACAGCCACACGGCAACCCACGGCGCGTTCGGTGCGCTAGCATTTGGGATTGGAACTTCTGAGGTTGAACATGTCTTAGCAACACAAACCCTTCTCCAATCAAACTTGAAAAATATGCGAATTTCCGTCATGGGCACCCTTCCCCAAGCATGTACCGCTAAGGATCTTATTCTCGCATTAATAGCCAAAATTGGAACCGCAGGGGGGACGGGCCATGTTATTGAATACGCGGGAAAAACGATCACGGACCTTTCGATGGAAGGCAGAATGACTGTTTGCAATATGACTATCGAAGCGGGCGCAAGAGCAGGATTGATTGCTCCAGACAATATTACATTTGAATATTTAAAAGGTCGACCAATGTCCCCAAAAGGTGCGGATTGGGAAACATCGTTGGATTACTGGAAAACACTGTCGAGTGATAGAGACTCTCAGTATGATAAGGAGATAACCTTAGATGTTTCGGAAATCGTTCCACAAGTGACATGGGGAACAAGCCCTGAAGATGTAGCGCCTGTTAATGGCACTGTTCCTTTTCCCTCAGACTTTGATGACTTAGGAAAGAAAGAATCAGTAAAACAATCACTAGATTACATGGGACTTAAACCAGGAATGAATATGACCGATATTAAGATCGACGCCGCATTTATTGGCTCATGTACAAATGGTAGAATTGAGGATCTCCGCGCTGTTGCTTCTATAGCAAAAGGAAGAAAAGTCGCAAATGGTGTTCGGGCTTTAATAGTACCAGGGTCGGGCTTAGTCAAGGATCAGGCTGAACAGGAAGGCTTAGACAAAGTTTTTCTTGAAGCTGGCTTTGAGTGGCGTCAACCTGGTTGCTCGATGTGCCTTGCTATGAATGACGATAAATTAGAATCTCAAGAAAGATGTGCTTCAACATCAAATCGAAACTTCAAAAGTCGCCAAGGCTATAATTCCCGCACACACCTAGTAAGTCCAGCGATGGCTGCGGCTGCAGCCATCAAAGGCTATATAGCAGATGTCCGGGACTTTTCGACAAATGACAATTGATCAATTAGAAAAAAGGGCCATGATTGTCTAAACTCGTATTGGTATACATAAAATTCTTCTTACTATTATCTTTTCTCATCATCTAGCCTAGACAACACTTGGCCCTCGTCAGGAATTACCGTCGGATCAATCGGCAAGGTGCAGCGAACCACAGTACCTCGGGGGGAAGCTGGAGTAATCTCAAGGAATCCATTGTGCAAATTCAAGAAATTTCGAGCAAGGGTTAAGCCTAACCCTACTCCCGTCCGAGGTCCAGAGCCAACTTGAAATGGTTGGAGAACCCGCTCACGATCAACTTTTTGTATCCCGATGCCATTATCAGAGACAGATATGACAACCGTATCTTTTAAGCGCTCTCCTTTTAAACAAACCACCCCATACCGTGGTGAAAAATTTATGGCATTTGACAACAAATTATACACAACTTGCAATAATCGTTTTTCATCTCCAACTATCCGGCCAATATTCGGCGAACAATCAAATTCAAGCTTTAAACTATTCTGCTGAATACGCTCTTTTAACCGGCTCAAACTTTCTGCAAGAAGAGCATGCAAATCGATGCTCCCCACATCTAACTCTTCAAGCCCCGCCTCAATTGAAGTAAGCTCCATAATATCAGATACGATTTTTGTTAACCCCCTAGACGTCTCAATAATACCTTGGGCATATTCCTTTTGCCGATGGTTTAATTCTCCAAAGTATTCCTGCTTAAGCATCTCAGAAAAGCCAACAATTGTGTTTAAGGGCGTTCTAATTTCAAACGATACATTAGCAATAAACTCGGATTTCAGCCGATTAGCCTCAACTAATGCTCGGGCTCGGTCACGCAAAGCATCTTCGACCCGTGTTGAATCGGTAATGTCCAAATAGCTAATTAATTTTGCACCATCTGGCAAAGGTATGTGTGAATACTGTAAAACGCTGCCATTAACTAGATCAATGCGTCCAGAACGAAATTCACGTATAAGCAGATTCGCTGCAATCGCCTCGGTGGCTCCAGCCCAGATATCTTCTTCTGGGAGAAGAGGCCGCATGATCTGCACTACTTCGTTTACAGATAATCCTATAGATAGATCTTCTGCTGAAACATTCCACAAACGGCAAAATTCAGGATTAAAAATTGTTAGCCGCCCATCTTGACCAAATGCAGCTATCCCCTCGGGGAGGTTATCAATCGTTGTACGTTGAACAGCGTCTAACGATTTTATTGACCGTTCAAGACTCAATTTTCCTGAAACATCTTCAAAAGAAAATATTAGGCCTCCCTGAAGATCCGGGTGCCAACAGCGGCTAATTGTACGCCCATCTGGTAGATGCAACATATCATTTCCCGAAATACCCTCTGAAAGACGTGTTATTTCAGCATCCCTAAATAAAGAAAAATCCGGAACTTCAGGCAAATTTCTTAAATCCCTGAGGCGCTCAAGAAAATTTCTCATGCTTGGTTGTGTCTTTAACCACCCCGGCTCTAATCCCCACAACTCCAAAAAGGAATCATTAAATACACTGATATTCCCGTTAGGGCCAAAAATGCAAACAGCTAGCCTAATTCTTTTAAGAACTGCTTTTAAGTTTAAATCATACTCGGGCTCGCTATTGGTTGCCTCAGACAAAGGGATACCAATAGCTAATGACCCTTTGAACTTCGAATAGGCAAAAGGCACCTCAGTAACACGCAGGTTAGCTTCTGTCATTTTTCTGCCCGCCTTTGCTGCACCTGTCTCGTTAGGGCGATGAGGAGTGCTTTTTCCACCGAACATTGGAATGTTTTTAGCCTTTTCATTTTTGAACGCAACACTCCTAGTGTTATCCCGAATCCACAACGGAATAGGAAGGGCATTTAATAACGTGACCAAATGTTGATCGTTAACCTCAGGCCTGTTTTTATTCAAACTCGTTTTTATGTTGTTTTCGTCTTTCCTCAATAAAATCAAATCAGCAAGTGGTTTGTGATCACTCGTGTTCAGTCGGAAGCCGTTTATATGATACACAAAATCAAAACTCTCTAACCTAATACTAAAGGATTTACCATCGGCTTTTAGAGATGACATTGCCTCTTCAAAACTTTGGAGAGGACCTCCATAAAATTTTTCCTTGAGATTATGATAATGGAGTTGGGCATTCGCTGGAAATCCTAAAATTTTAGCAAATTCCACATTATGCATTTCACTGCGAAAAACATAATTCCAACCGTACACCCCATCAGGATGTATGCTAATTATTTGATTTATGTGATAGCCGAAGGAAACATCTTTGTCCTTTTGAACTGAACCTTTTTTAACAAGTGTTGGATTTTTGAATATAGCAATGACCACCAACGAGGCAATCGCTGCCAATAAAACAATAATCCAACCAAGTGAGTTAAAAAGACTAAGTTCGAATAACACCGATTTTATACTAACCTAACCAAGATTAATTTTATAAATTGCTTAACTTTTCTCGATTAAAAATCTGTATATTCCGTCGCCAGCACTATTCGACTCTAGTAATTTGTGGCCAGTAGCGCTGCAAAATGCTTCAAAATCTTTTACCGAACCTGGATCTGTTCCAAGAACTTCAAGGGTATCACCAACATTAAGACTTTTTATAGATTTTTTTGCTTTCAATACGGGCATTGGGCAATTAAGCCCTTTAGTATCCAGAGTTTCGGTTGCCATAATATTTCCCTTATCTTTTTTTACCTTACCGCAACAAAGTTTGTTGCTATTCTTGCAAGAATACAGCAAGAAATAAAACTTACCAAATTTCTTTTTTGACTACAGTTGGGAAATCAACATTCAAAAAATTAAGTACAGCAATCCTAGACTTTTTTTTAAATTTGGACAAAATATGTACCCACTATAAATAAAGACTGTGTTACCTATAATTAACTATTCTGGATTTAACTGAACGTCCCATGCTAGAAACCACCACTGCTTATACGGTTGCAATCTGCGGTTTTTTTGTTGGAACTATTTTTGGGGCCACGGCTCAAAAAACTAACTTCTGCACTATGGGGGCAATTTCAGATATTGTTTTAATGCAAAATTGGAATCGTTTCCGAGCCTGGATGTTGGCGATCGCTATATCGGTAGCCCTAAGCCAAATATTTCACCTTACAGGATTAATCAATTTACATTCTTCAATATATCTAACGAAAAACCTTGGGTGGTTCGGCGCAATACTTGGAGGCTTGTTATTTGGCTTTGGGATGACTATCTCGGGTGGTTGCGGTAACAAGGCATTAGTGCGAGCTGGCGCCGGAAACCTTAAATCTTTAATTGTAATATTTACGATGGGATTTTTTGCCTACATGACATTGCGTGGCATTATTGGTGTGATAAGAGTAGAGATTGAAAAAAAGACCAGTGTAGATTTGTCTATACTTGGCGCATCCACACAGGGAATACCTGAGCTCATAACTGTATTTACAAATTCGGCCCCTGAAGCAATTCGCACACTATTAACTGTTGGTGTTGTTTGCGCCATATTTATATTCTGCTTCAAGAATTCTGAATTTCGAAACTCAGCAGATAATATAGCGAGCGGAGTTATTATTGGAACGCTTATCTCGATAGGATGGCTAATAACTGGAGTTTTAGGTTATGACGAGTTCGAGCCAACTCCGCTAACTTCATTGACTTTTGTTAATCCAACTGCTGATAGCCTGCAATATCTAATGACCTTTACGGGTTCGACTATAAATTTTGGAATCGCATCAGTCGCCGGGGTGATTTTCGGGTCCTTCATAATCGCAAAATCCCGCGGTACTTTTCAGGTTGAAGGATTCTCAGACACTTTGGATATGGTTCGTCACTTAACTGGTGGAGCAGCAATGGGTATAGGTGGGATCATGGCACTTGGATGCACGGTTGGTCAAGGAATCTCAGGGATTTCTACTCTTTCCGTTGGTTCGATAATAGCATTGTTATCAATTTTTGCTGGAGGATACCTAGGAATAAAATATTTAGAGGAAGGCAATCTAAATGACTTTTTAAAATCGTTCTATAAAAAACCATAGACGCTTCGCCCTTAAAGGATGATATGGAATATTATTCAATCAATAGCTTCTACCATATTTTGACTTCTTTCCCCTGAGACTCGTACCTCTCCGCTTTTTTTTTGTAACCACCGTTGGAAATTGAATTCGGTTTTAAATCCTTTTTCCTTAACATACTTAAATGAATGCAGAAAATGAAAAGGATTCCAGTGGCCAAGCAACGTCCAAATCTATCGCTTCTTTATCTCCAAATAGATTCATCTCTACTACATGAAAGTTCTCTTCTATATAATCAACAACTTCTAAAATTCGTAAGTTTACAAGATGTGTTTGGTGACAATAAGGGCAACCTTTTTGCTCAAACAAAAAGCCAAGCTGCTTTCCAACCGAAGCCGCTTCTTCCATATCCTCACAAACATCTCTAAAGGTGTCAAAAAACCAAGGCTCACATAGAGGCCGTCGTCATCTGGCTCGACGCTTGGCAAATCCACAGCTATCTCGGCCTGCTACCATTAGAGGAAAAAAATCAAAATGGAAGTAATTACGAAGAAAAACCCAAAGCTGTTCTTCTTATTTCCCCCTGAAACTTTTAGGGTTTACTCAATATTATCTTATCCGTATACAAAATGCACCTGTAATAACTCACGAACCTTAGTTAAAATAATTGATTTTTTGGCGTTTTACGCTTCGCACAAATTCAACAAATCGTTCAGCCCATAAATTATTACCAATATTTCTTTGGTGGGCAAAATTGGCAACCAGATTTTCTAATACAACGCCATCCCTTTTCCCGTCAATCCCATAGCCACGAATTACATCATAAGCATATTGAGTAGAATCGGGAATTCCCTTGAGTGAAGCATAATGAAATTCATGGGCAAAGATCTCCTGCCCCTTAGCTGTCCCTGGCCAAGGGGATAATCCTGTTTCCCGAAGGTGGACGTAGCCACGCCCTACAGGGTTTTCGTTCATTACCGCATCGGCTGGAAAAAACCCAACCATCTCAAAATAATCACTGTTCCAAACAATGGACCTGCACAAGTACATGAGCCCCCCGCATTCTGCATAAGCAGGAAATCCGGATTCCAACCTGCCTCTTATTTCCATGCGCAACGCCTTGTTCGCTGATAACAGCTCGCCACATTCCTCTGGAAATCCTCCGCCAATGAAGAGGCCATCGGCATCCGGAAGTTCTTTCTCCTCTATTGCACTAAACGGCACTATCTGAGCCCCTGCTAGCTCTAGAGCTTCAAGGTCATCCGGATAATAAAACCCAAACGCTGCGTCAGTTGCTACTGCAATACGCACATCCTTTGTAATTCCTCTAGCTGAAATAGAAGGAGACGCGGTTGACGTTCTATCGCGCGGAAACATCTTATCAAAATCAATGCATGAAGACGCTAACTGCGCCAATTTTTTGATTTTCTGTTGGGCAGAGGGTAGCTCATTAGTTGGCATGAGACCCAAATGGCGTTCCTTAATTCCAATAGTTTTATCAAAACCAACAGCCCCTAAAACAGGAACATCAGTGTAGTATTCAAGAGAGCGTCTTAACTTTTGTTCGTGGCGAATACCTCCCACTTTGTTCAATATTACCCCGACAATGTCGAGTTCCGCTCCAAATTTTGAATACCCTAGAATCAACGGGGCAATGCCCCGAGTCATTCCAACGGCATCAATTACTAAAACCACTGGTAAATCTAGCAAACTTGCTAAAGCCGCATTACTATCGCTTCCCTCCACATCAATACCATCAAAGAGCCCTTTGTTCCCCTCAACAATGACCCTGTCTGCTACTCTCGATCTTAAAGAAAACATTTCACGAATTGCTTCCGCATCCATAGTGTGAAAATCAAGATTGTAGCATGATCCACGTGACGCTAAAGAAAGCCACATGGGATCGATGTAATCAGGCCCCTTTTTAAAAGACTGCACTTGATGACCTTTTCGATGGAGTGCCCCTGTTATACCGACAGCTAATGTCGTCTTACCTGACGATTTATGTGCGGCAGCTATCAAAACAGCCCTCATGGCAACAATCGTTTCCTGTTTCGATCTCGCCACATTTTTTCAGCTTTTTTCTGAGCATCTACGACATCTGACGCTTTACCTAAAAGTTTTAAGGATATTGCTAAAGTCCCCGTTACCGCAGCAATAGCGTAGGGATCAGTTTCATCTCCATACCAAATCTCTTTTAGACGTGTTATGTCCATAGCCAAATCCTTCGGTTGACGCGGTTCAGTCAATAAAGGTGGCCAATTTTCCGATTCAAAATTTCCGTTATGCACAGTATCAACAGTCAAAGGTTTATTGGGTCGGCGTTCTATTTCTCCCCCTTCACCTCGGAAAACTGCCATATGGTGCTGGCCTAGAAGTTTTGCGGCCCCCTGATGAATTTTCATGTAGTTGGGGTGAAATATACCTTGTAAAAGAAATTGTGCAGAAAAAGGATTTAACATGCGCGCAAATGTATGGACTGGAGACCGAAGGCCAAAAATAGATCGAAGATCGATAAGATCACGCAAGATTTTAGAGATCCCTTCGAGTGGCAAATAAGAAAATCCAACTTTATTAATTTGATTTGATGATTCTGTTAGATTCGAAGCAGGTTCAATGCTCAGAGTTTTTAATGCCCCTCGTGTGTAGAGGCGGCCTGGGGTGTGCCCTTCAGTTCCATGCATAAATATCCGGACACCTTCACCCACTAATGTAAAAACAGCTAGCAAAAACCAGGGAAGTTGTTGGCGTTTTCCAGCATATGAGGACCAGTCCAAATCAACTTCCGATGGAGCTAAGGGCAATTCAAAAGTAGAGCGTGCACCCCGAACAAATCCGGCAATTTCTTCAGGGTCTTCCTCTTTGACACGGAGCAACATCATCATTGCCCCAATTTGTTCGGGCCTCGCCTCGCCCCTCAGAATTATGGCCATTGCAGCTTCAGCCTCTTCTTCGGTTAATGAACGTGAAAGATTTTTTCCTCTACCTAGAATTCTTACGTATTGCGCAAAGGGGTGCTCTAAATTCATGGTACAAACCATTCTAGTCCACTAACTAGAAAAAAAACATTAACTACTTTCATAGTGCGGGTCCGTGTTCTTATCATCAAGATTCGTAGGGAGAAACGGAAGAATCTTAGAGCCCAAAAAAACAATCTTCACTGCTAAAGCCACGCCTCCTATGCCCAGCAGCGTTTCTATTAAACTTGGCGTATAGACATTAATTACACCATCGAAAAAAGAACTTGAAACTTCATAACCAGGAAAAAGTATCAAAGGGTAAGCTTGCCCCCCGATTATAATGACATAAAGTTGCGAAATTCCCCCAATTACTACAAAAACAGATGCGTATGTCATGCGTACAGTGTCCAAAGGCTTGTCAATCGGAAATAACAATAGCAAGGGCAGGAAAGAACCAATTAATATTTGGCCTATCCAGAATATTACCGTGATCTCACGCCCGGATAATAGGAAGAACCTTTCAATATCCTGATGCTCGCTAGCATACAGATTAGTTAAGTGGCTGATTACTACAATATACAAAACAACCGAAACGAAAATCCGTAAGAGCTTACCTAGTCGGACGACAATGTAGTTTCCAATTTTACGTCGGGAAACAAAAAAACTCCCCTGCAAAAAGAGGTAAAACACAGCAAGTCCAAAAGAAAGCGACATAGCAATGAACATAGGTGCCAGAATTGCTGAATCGTATGATTCACGGGCAATTAAAAATCCAAAAATAAGACCCGTTGCAGAGGTAAGAACAAGTCGCCACAAAAAACTTGTTGCGCCAGCAAATATTCGGAGTGCCTCCATTTTTCGATCCATTATGGACCAAACATAAAACCCGACTAGAATTAAAAAGCCCACATAAAGAAAGATATTCCAGGCAAATACAGATCGGAAATTATAATGTGTCATGGCAATTAACAAACGGTCCGGCCGTCCCAAATCAAGAACTAAGACGGAGAGACCACCTATTAAAAGCGCAATGGCAACTAGGGCTGAAAACCGACTTAAAGGCTTAAACGAAGCTCTTCCAAAAACCGTTGCAATCGATGCAATATTCAACGCTCCAGAAGCGGATAAAATTAAAAATATAGCAAAAACATGCGGAACCCCCCAAACAATTTGGTTGTCCATTCCAGTCACCCAGTGACCGTGATGTTCCATATACCATGCTGCATACAGGCCAGCTAAAATCAGAGCAAACATAATTCCAAGCACTACAAAAAAGGAATAATGAATACTAGGAATTTCTCGGTAACCAATGCCTTGCATTAGGGTATTCCTCTATACCGAACGCCTAGTTTTAAATTAAGGTCACCTCGAATTTCTTTTGATGGGTATTTTCTTAAAGCTTTTGAAATGGCACTGTTCTTGTCATTAATATCTCCGAAGATCATTGCACCTCCTGCTTTTTCCTGGCATCGTTCAACGCACGCTGGAAGACGGTTTTGATCAACGCGATGGACACATAATGTGCAGCTTTCAACTGTACCCTTACCACGTGGAGCAAAGGAACGTTGTCCTGTTGTTTTTTCATGAACAAAAGATCGCGCTTTATAGGGGCATGCAATCATGCAATACCGGCAACCAATGCAAGTATGTTTATCAACAAGAACAATTCCATCAGCCCTTTTCATCGACGCCCCGGTAGGGCATACGTCAACGCACGGTGGATTTTCACAATGCTGACACATCACTGGGATTTCAAACTCAGGGCGACGGCCTGATCCAGAAACAGTGATCTTGCGAATCCACTTTGCATCGGTCTCAGGACGTCCATGACTTTTAACACCATTTTCTCTATGACATGCTTTAACGCATTCATTACATCCATCGGGACACTTATTAATATCAATAAGAAGACCCCATCGATTCACGTTTGAAGCCCTCTCTCCCGGCTTTCGCGCAAAAGACGGTATTGAAAAAAGAGTAACACCCGGAGCAATTGTTAGGCTCGCCGCTGAAATAGCACCACCTAGAAAGGTGCGGCGATCACAGGGCTCGCATTTTCTATCCACATTATCATTCATTCTCAGTTAATCCTAGGAACGGAAGCATTATTGACAGATTCTGGCTTTTTTCAGTGAACTCCTCAACATCGGGAACAGAGTTATGGCATGTAAAACAATCAATACTAACTGCTGCATAATCATGACAACTCCGACAAAAGTGCCGCTCACTATCGAAGGCTACTGGTTTTCCGTCATCGCCTGGAACGACATGACAAGATATGCATTCTTTTAAACTAAAGTTACCCCCCCTTATGCCCTCTCTGAGAGTTTCTTCACCTTGGTGCACCAGAACATTCATATGGTTAATTCGCATGAACTCGGATTCTGCCACGCATTCAGAGCCCTTTCCTTGAAAAATCTCTGGCCCCAGGTCAGCTCCGTTTGCTAGCTGCGTCATCATGCTCAAAATGCTACCTGCTATGATTACAATGTATACGCTAAATTGAAAGTTCATCAAACGGGCATATTTCTATTGTCGCAACATTACAAGACAACCAGACACGGTAGGTATGAAATTTGACAATTAGCTAATTGTTTACCAAACACGCTGCTGCACCTTTAAAAGCTAAACAATGCTGTTTTATTTAAGATTTCCTGTCATCTACTGGTGTATAAAACATATTTCAGAACTTATTTGTTCTAGTTTGAGATAATCACCGCTCTCTTCAGTTATTCACCTAACCCCATCTGAATATATCCCGTAGGACAAACATCCATGCAAATATGACACCCAATGCATTTATCGTAGTCAGTATCAACGTAACGCCCCACTGTTCGCTCATTTTTTTTAACCCTAAAAACCGCATCCTGTGGGCAATAAATTACACAATTATCACACTCAAAGCACATTCCACAGCTCATGCAACGTTCACCTTCATGCTGAGCTTGGTCTTCACTCAAGCCAACTATGCGTTCTTTGAAATTTCCCAAAACCTGGGTAGCATCAATATGGATTTCCTTGCGACGCAGCCGCTCGTCATAACTGTAATGCCCCAAAAAAAGTTCATCATGCGGGATAATTTGGTTATGACCACGATCCTCATAATTATGAATTGCAAAAGCGGCATCGTTAGTGCCTCTAGTAGGGGCAGCGTCCCATTCATCAATATTATGGTCACGTTGACGTAACTCTGTTAATAGATTGAAATGATGCACGTCAACTTTTGGACGTTTTTCTAAAGTGCGGCTATTAAGAAAACTATCAATTCCTTCAGCGGCGATATTGGCTTGACCAATAGCTGTTGTTAATAGATGGGGCCGTATTATATCTCCAGCTGCAAAATGCAGCTCCGAACCCAAAACTTTAAAACCATTGTCAGCTTTTATAAATCCGTTGCCACCATCAAGACTTTCCAAACCCTCTAGATCACCTAACTGTCCAATCGCTGACACGACCAGGTCACATTCCACCTCAAACTCTGTTCCATCTATCGGGACTGGCTTCATTCCATCCATTGTGCATTCGCACATTCTAATAGCTGTAGCTCTTCCGTCAGTACCTTTGGCAATAGAAAGAGGCATAACGCCACCCCGAATTTCAACACCTTCACGGAGGGCGTCCTCTCTCTCACGTGCAGCTGCCGTCATCTCATCAATGGGGAACAAAGAGGTTAGAAATGCCGTAACCCCATGCCGCGCAATAGTCCCTACAACATCGTGTGCAGTATGGCCAAGCACCACATTTTCCGGGCGATCTTTTTCTACAAATGCTTTTATATGGCCAAGGCGCCGCGCAACGGAAGCTACATCGACCGAGGTGTCTCCCCCGCCAACAACGACAATTTTCTCTGTACTATATTTCAATCGATCCTGATTAAACGCTTCTAAAAAAGCTACCCCGGATACACAATTAGGAGTGCCCTCCCAACCATCCACTGGTAAAGGGCGCCCTTTCTGGGCACCTATAGACCACAGTATAGCGTCAAAATCTTGTTCAAGTTTCTCTATGGATATATCAATGCCAACCTTTGTATTCAGTTCAACATTTACACCGAGATCAAGAATACGCTGGATTTCTGCTTCGACCATCTTCCGGGGCGTACGGTACCCTGGAATACCATAAATCATCATGCCGCCCAGTTTTTCCTGTGATTCAAAAATTACAACGGTGTGTCCGCGCTTTCGTAATACGCATGCTGCTGATAAACCTGCTGGCCCACCCCCGATAATGGCTACTTTCTTACCCGTTTCTACTTCAGGTGGAAGAAATTTTATACCGTTATCAATTGCCCAATCTCCGACATATTGCTCAACAGCATTAATCCCAACAAACTCATCAACTTCATTTCTATTACAACCATCTTCACAGGGTGCAGGGCATACCCGGCCCATGATTGAAGGAAACGGATTGGCTTCAATCATTCGCTGAAATGCGTATTCTTGCCAAGTTACTCCTTCAATCGGCGGTTTATCCATACCTCTGGCAATTGCAAGCCAACCTCGAATATCATGGCCAGAAGGACAGCTCGCCTGACAAGGGGCTGTTCGATGAACATACGTCGGACACTTGTGAGAGTAGTCTGCGGTGAAGATTTTTTCTTCCCAGGGCGGAGGGGTATTATCTCCATCCTTATATCGCCGAAACGTCAAATTTTCCTTTTCTGCTGCTTCATTCATTTTGAATATCCTAGGCTCCAAATTCAGACTATGTGTCATACCGCAGTAAATTAATCTATTTCTGTATCTTTCATAACTTCTTGGGAATCGACTTGGTTTTGTCCTGGCAAAATAATCGCGTTGCTAACTAGCTGGTGAACGCTCACAATAGTCGTCATTGGGATGTCATAATAAGGCATTACCTTTGAAAACTGTGCTTTACAGATTGCACAAATCGCAGCCATATGAGTAACCCCATGATCTTTGCGAACCTTTTGCAATGCGTCTATTCTCGGCTTAGCACCCTTAACCCGAAGTTCCAAAAGATCATCGGTCAACAATCCACCACCGCCACCGCAGCAGTAAGTCGATTCACCAATCGTGTCCTCTGCCATTTCAAAAAAATTATTGCAGCAAGCCCTAATTACAGCACGTGGATATTCAAATTGACCACCCGGAACCTCTCCCATCCGTGAAGCGCGAGCTACATTGCACGAGTCATGAAAAGTCAATGTCATGTGGTCATTTCGGGATTTATCGAATTTCAACTTGCCACTATTAATTAAATCGTTTGTAAATTCACATATGTGCTGGGGTATCGGATAGCTCTGATCTAAAAAATCAAATGGCCCAACTAAAGTGTTCCAAAAATTATAAGCGACCCGCCAAGCATGTCCGCATTCGCCAACAATAATCCTCTTCACGCCTAAATCCTCTGCTGCCTTCCGGATGCGTTCGGTAATTTCACTCATTTGATCGTACGAACCAATAAACACTGCAAAGTTTGCAGCCTCCGATGCATATGAGCTCAAAGTCCAACTAATTCCAGCTGCGTGAAACACCTTAGCGTATCCGATCAGTCCATCAACATGGGGTTCAGCAAAAAAATCCGCCGATGGGGTTACCAAGAGCACTTCCGCGCCTTTTTGATTAAGCGGTAATTTTACCGGTACCCCCGTATCTTCTTCAATATCTTCCTCTAGATCATCCAGAGTTGACCGTAGTGCCCGCTCTGGTATACCGAGATTATTTCCAGTTTTATGGACTTTCCCTATGATTTCATTTGAATACTTCTGTCCCTTACCCACTTCATCCAATATTTCACGCGCTGCCATGGAGATCTCTGCTGTATCAATTCCATAAGGACAATAAACGGAACAACGTCTACATTGCGAACACTGATGAAAATAATTGTACCAATCATCTAAAACTTCTTCCGTCAGATCCTCAGCTCCAACAAGCCATGGGAGCCACTTTCCGGCGAATGTAAAGTAACGCCGATAAACCTTGCGAAACAAGTCTTGTCGCGCAACAGGCATATTTTTTGGATCTCCAGTACCTAGAAAATAGTGACACTTATCTGTACACGCCCCACATTTAACACACGAGTCTAAAAAAACAGGGAGGGACTGATATTTACTGATCAGCTCCCCCATTTTTCCTATGGCTATACCGTGCCAATCTTCAACTAACTCTCCTGGGAAGCCCAAGGCTTCCTGATGCGCCGGAGCCGCAATAAATGGCCTGGAATGCGCCATTGCGTCTACAGCAATCTTTGGGGTTTCTGTAAACTCTTCTATTGCCGGAACCTGAAAATCAATCTTAGACATATCTAGTATCTAAACCCCTGCTAACCATGAACATGATCCTTTTTCCATCTCGGTTTGTATCGCATCTCACGTGGGTTATCTACCATAGTGCGCGTAGGACTAAAAAAGAGCCCCGGGGCATGCAACAGTTTCGAGAATGGGAAAACAATCATTAACACGGCCACTAATAAGAGGTGGATTACCAACAATGGGTCAGACGGCAGAGGTTGCCAGTCAAAATACATCAAACCAAGAAAAAACATCTTAAGGCTAATGACATCTACATTCTCAACGAAGGTCATTAAAATTCCAGATAGGGTTATCCCTAAAAAAAGAATAAGCATGAGATAATCAGATGGTGCTGATATATAACGAACACGGTCGACAAAAACACGCCGTGCCAAAAGACCGGCAAGGCCCACCAACATCACAAAAGATGCATATTTCCCAAATGGCTGAATAAGTGCGACCCACCACCATATAGGTTCGGTGAAATAACGTAAATGTCGAATTATGACGAGCGCAAAGGCAAAATGAAAAAGATATCCAAAAATCCATGTCCAGCGACATGACTTAAAAAGACTTTCAAACAATAAAACTTCACGTATCATCCGAAGGAAAATGCCAAAGCTAGTAGTCGGGGCCGGTGTCGTCGCGATTTTCAACGGGGCAGGGGTAACCAGATATTGCCTCACCTTTGCTGAGACACCAACCAGTAATATTCCTGTTGCTGCATAAAATAACCATGCAAAAAAAATGCTTAACATACTAATGTGCTTCCCCTAATTGATTTGGCACAATGGTTCCCCGGGTTATTGGGGAAAGATAAAGACTAAACGCAACCTGTGGGTTTTGGAAGGCCAGCTATCTTGCATGCCTGTTTTGCGGGTCCATAAGGAAACAATTCGTACAAATAACCACTATTCCCCTTGTCCGGTCCAAGGGTCTTTTTTATTGCCTTGGTAAGAACACGAACTGCTGGTGCAATTTGATATTCCTCGTAATATTCCCTCAGAAAGTTGACAACCTCCCAGTGCTCGTCGGTCATTGTAATTTCTTCCCCTTCAGCTATAAGATCAGCCAGTTCCCTGCTCCATAAGCTGATATCGGTAATATAACCCTCCTCATCAACGTCATAACTTTCACCGTTTAGTTCGTATGCCATATCATCAAACTCCTATTAAGATTTAAGCCAAACTCTAACCCCTAAAGCCAAGAGTGGATTGAATCATGATCCACGACAAGGTCGACAAAGCCGTCGTAATCGACCCTACTTATACTATCAATCATAGGGGCTTCGGATAAGCCGCGCGCATCCAGGTCATTAATAAGAACATAAAAACCTAGATTCTTTTGATCGTTTTTGATCAAGGTACTTTTAGCCGTATTGCCCAAAGCTGCATAAACACCGTCCTCAATTAAGAGGATCGAAGAGCCTGAGTTTGCCAACCGAAGACAACTCTCAAGGCAATTCCTTTCAAACGGAGATTTATTTACTACATTTAATATCCGCATCAAATAAAACCCTACTTCATGACGTCAGAATAACGTCCTGTTTTGCCATCAAATCAGATAATTCCCCACTGCTAAGAACCTCGGTTTCTAATACCAGGTCTTCCTCACTGAGACCACGTGCTTCAATTGACTCTTTTTCAACGACTATTCGCCAAACCATATCTATTTCATCGTCCTCATCCGCATCTTCTTTTTCCATAGAAACTACCCCGAACGTAGGCGAAAAGTTTTTCATTCCTGTTGATTTAGTATTGTGGCCTTTCTTAATCTGAAACACCCCATCATCAATAAATACTATCACCGCATGTTGCTCAAACGCTGCGGAAATCATTATCATTTCTAGCGCTTCAAGCGCGTAAATTGTTCCATATGGAGCCTTATTGCAGACGAACATAAAGTTCTTTTTTACTCCCTTTGTTTCAAAAATGCTATCTTCTGGCATTTTTACACGCTCTCAATTTAATCACCAAACACGATTGTTCGGTCGGCAGCTAGCCCTAACTCTATCATTTGGCCAAGTCCGGAAATGCGGAATCCATCAGCCAAAACTTCTTCCTTAAGACCACGGCGAAGACCTGCAGCGACACAAACTACGAGATCTATGTTATGTGCTGAAGCTAACTCCCCCCACATCTTAACTATATTGCGATCATCCGATTGAGGTTCTGATAACTTGTTAGCATTATTAACACCATCAAAATAAAAAAAGACACGAAGCACCTGGTGTCCTTTGCTAATTGCAGCTTTTGCAAAATGGTAGGCGGTATCGGAAGCCTGGTGGTTAAAAGGCCCTTCATTAACAAGGAGTCCTAACTTCATGCCACGCTCCGTTCACTTGCTTAATAATTAAAAATGAATATGAGCAGAAGAGTTGAGTGAACTCCTCGCTCCACGGAAGTCATCAAGGTGGTGATGTGTAAATGGCATATCGACCAACTCAAAAAATCGAGGCCAGCCGATACGCTCAATCCACTCTCCCATCCGTTCCCAGTCACGCGCATTATCCTTGTAAGCGTATAGAATCTTACGGACAATCTCTTCAACTTCCGGCCAACGGGGGGGATTGTTCGGTAAGTTTGAAACTACTAATTTATGAAACGTTGGTTTAGAGCGTGCATTCGAATGTTTCCCCCCAACCCAAATCGCCAGTTTAGTTGATTCTCGAGAATTGATCTGCATAGGCGGGCAAGGGGGATAACATGCTCCACAGCAAATGCACTTTTTTTCATCAACTTCCAGGGTTGCCTTTCCATTGACCATCGCCGGACGAATTGCTGCAACAGGACATCGGGCCACAACAGCGGGACGTTCGCAGACTTTTGCAACTAGACTATGGTTAATAACTGGAGGCTTTGTATACTGCACATTGATTGCAATGTCGCCTTGTCCACCACAATTAATTTGACAACACGAAGTGGTTATACGAACTCTATTTGGCATCTCTTCTTTAACAAACTCTTCATACATCATGTCCATCAGGGATTTGACAACACCTGATGCATCGGTTCCAGGAATATCACAATGCAGCCAACCCTGTGTGTGAGATATAACGGAGACTGAGTTTCCTGTACCGCCAACTGGAAACCCTGCTTCTTGCAGCTTGTCAATTAATGGTTCAACCTTATCCTGATCTGACACCATAAACTCGATGTTAGATCGAGTAGTAAAGCGAACATGCCCCTCTGCAAATTTATCGCCAATATCACATAGCTTGCGAATTGTATAGACATCCATTTGTCGCTGGGTCCCAGCCCGAACTGTCCAGATATCTTCTCCCGTCTTTGATACATGGTGCAGGACACCAGGACGAGGGCGCTCATGCCAATCCCAGTTACCAAAATTAGCTTTCAAAACCGGATGCATGAACTGCATAGGATCGGGAACGCCACTTTCAATAGGTTTTCTATGCTGTTTTTTTTCTTCGGACATCTTTTGCCTCACGCCTCGGAATGTTCAAATATATAGAGTTTCGCACTTATTCTGCCGCTGCGACAAAATCATCGCGGATATTATCCTTGCCTTCGGCTCTTTCCTTTTTCCGGCTAATCCAATGCTTGGCAGCCTCATTAAAATCGTCAGTCCGAACATAGGAATTTGTTCTTGGATGGTTTATCATATTTGGATCAATGTCTACTCCAACGGCTTCAAGAAAATTAGGAAGCCCTATTCTATCTATCGTTTCCCCTACCCGTTCATGGTCAAGGGCATTTTCAGCAAAAAACTCAATCACCCTCTCCGCAAACTCCGTAAATCGCTCAAAATCTTCATCCGTTTCTAGTTTCATGAATGGAACAATAACAGACCCCATCAAATCACCAATTTTCAGTGACCGCTTTCCACCTATCAAAATCGTTATCCCCTTATCATCGCCTGGCGCCAGTGCCTTCGGCATTACATTAAGACAATGCATACACCTAACACAGCTCTGATTATCCACTTCTAGTGTGTCATCGTCATTTAAGCTTAGTGCATTGGTCGGGCAGCGGGTGATAACATTATCAATCGTATATTTTCTCCCAGCCTCCTTGACATAGGCTTTCACCTCATCCTGGTTGATTTTCATATCATCGCGCCACGTTCCAATTACCGCAAAATCAGCACGATGTATCGCATTTACGCAATCATTCGGGCACCCGGAAAATTTAAATTTAAATTTGTAAGGTAACGCTGGTCTATGCATCTCTTCGAGAAAAGTATTAATTATAGTTCGGTGGGCTTTCTGCTCATTATAACATGATTGTTCGCACCGAGCCGCACCCACACAGCTCATGGCTGTCCGAAGTGCAGGGCCGGCACCACCCATATCAAGACCAATTTCATTCAAGCCATCAAACGCATGTTGCACATTTTCAGTTGACGCCCCTTGAAACATAATGTCGCCCGATTGCCCGTGAAATGCTATTAACCCAGAACCGTGCTCTTCCCAAACATCACAGATTTTTCTTAAAAAATCTGTTGTATAGTGCATTCCAGCCGGAGGCATCACGCGTAACGTGTGAAATTCTTTTGATTCCGGATACTCTTCTGCAACTTCTGAAAACCGTGGGATTACGCCGCCACCATAACCACGGACACCGACGGTTCCGCCCTTCCAAAATCCTCTCGTTGTTTCATAAGAATGCTCGAGCTGCCCAAGCAAATCATTCATCATGGGTGCATATTTTTTGTCATCGGAGTCACGAAGTCGTTTCAGACCAGAGACAAAACTTGGCCAAGGACCACTCTCAAGCTCATCGAGCAACACTGTCTTATGTTTTTGCTTGGCCATGGGCTTCTCCTAATCTACAAAAACTTTGAAACCAATACACTTTTCGCAAAAAAACCTAGAAAAATAGTTATTTCCTGTATGCACACTGACTAATCGAGATTCCTATCATATAATCAGCTAGACATATCATATTCAAAAAATATAAATTATCAAGACTTTGAACAGTGACCTTGCGAGTTAGTTTTAAGTTACTTCTGGTAAAAAGGATATTTATTAGGCTTAACCACTTCAAAATAGATGGTATATTTTCGAGACTGTGTTTTTCAATAACTGATAGTAACTGATCAAATCGATGGAAAAAAAAGAAAATCCCTTTTGCCTGAAAAGCGAGCAGGCTTATTTGTCGTGGCGTAAACACAAACTAACTTCCTCGATACTTTCTACATCGAATCTTTTTGTAGAAGTTAAAAATTTGTCGAAACCGACGAACGCTGAACTAACTTCCATCCGAAATCGCTGTAAAAGGTGTAATTTTTCTTTTTACAGCACAGAAAAGCCTGTAGGCACTAACCAAATAATCTATTTTGCAAAAGCTCTTGGCCTCCACAACAGTGAAAAGACAATTAGTAGTGGTGGTGTAAATGCTGTGGCCGAGTTGAAGGTTTGTTTAGATGGGACGCGCCAAGATTATATTCCCTATTCAAACAGGCCTCTTAATTGGCATACCGATGGTTACTATGCCACCAACAAAAACCCCGTACGATCTTTTTTGCTTCATTGTGTCCGGCAGGCAAGTGCCGGTGGAAAGTCAAGTCTGATAGATCCGGAAATTGTCTATATACGTCTTCGGGATTTGGATCCATTATATATCTCCAGTCTAATGCTTGAGGACGCAATGACTATCCCTGCCAATAAAATCGACGGCAATGTATTGCGCCCGCAGGTAACGGGACCTGTTTTTTGGATTGACCGGGGGACACTTCGGATGCGCTACACAGCAAGAAAACGGAACGTTTTCTGGAAAAAGGATAAAACTGTTCAATCCGCAACGCACGCATTAGAAAAAATTCTGAACAGCGATGATCCACAAATAATTGTACATCGAATGAAAGAAGGACAAGGATTAATATGCAACAACGTGCTTCATAAGCGCGAGGGGTTTTTGGATAGGGGTGCTAGTAGACTTATGTATAGAGCCCGTTTTTTTGATCAAATAAGTTAGCTTGACCAAGGTCAAATTAAAATATCTTCTGAAAAGGAAAAATGCGATGCCTCAGGAAACAATGCTTTTAAGTAGAATCTGCATACGAAATACCGACGTTTCATCGTTTCAGGAATTAATAGGCATAATTCAGAATACCAATTTTGAAGGAAACTGCCTTTTAGAAATAGACATAAAGCCTGATTACCCGGATACACCAAGAAATTGGGAGCCTTTGATCGAAGAAGCTTTTATCTGGAGCGGCCGAAAGTAGTGTTGGAAGACGACAAAACCTCACAAACTATTGCGTCTTTTGAGGGGCCTTTCGGTCAAAAGATTGAATTACGTGAAGTAGTTTTTGAAAAAGGTGTAACACTGTTGCGACTCTATATTCGTGAAGGCAATAGATTTACTGTGTTGGATTTGGACCCTGATCTAGCTGGCCGCTGGGGGCAGGCTCTCGTTACTTGGGCTGCAGAAAAAAATGGATCGGAAACAAGCAGATGACCCACCTTCCAATCTTCTTGGATATTACGAACAGTTGGTCACTTGTCGTCGGTGGCGGGTCAGTCGCGGCTAGAAAAGTCGAGGCACTCCTCGCTGGTGGGGGTAAAGTTCGTGTAATATCAAAGTCCTTCTCCACAGATTTTGAAATGTTTGCCAATAAAGAGCGTGTTTCTCTTATTCACAAAAACTTTCATATCTCCGACCTTGAAAACATCCAGTTAGTAATTTCCGCTACAGGGCGAGGTGCACTTGACCGCAAAGTATATAAAGCTGCAACGAAATCTGGAATCCTCGTTAATGTTGTTGATAAAATTGAACTGTGCACCTTTATTATGCCAGCTATCGTTGACCGAAGTCCTGTTAAAATTGCTATTTCATCAAGCGGAACCGCCCCAATTTTATCACGAGCACTGCGTGCCCGTCTTGAAACCTTTATCCCGGGCGGACTTGGCCAAATTGCCCATCTTGCAACAAAATGGAGACAAAGAGTAAAGGAAACGTTTCCAGCACTTAATGACAGAAGGAGATTCTGGGAAGCCATTATCGATGGGCCGGCTGGAAACCTTGCACTAGCGGGTCGGCTGCACGAATCCGAAATTTTGTTAAATGAAAATCTAACCAAAATCAATTCAAAATCTAACAAGACTTCACTGGGGGAAGTCTATCTGGTCGGAGCCGGCCCCGGTGATCCCGATCTGCTAACCTTCAGAGCCCTACGGTTAATGCAGCAGGCCGATGTTGTTCTTCATGATCGATTGGTTTCTGACAAGATATTAAATTTAGTCCGCAGAGACGCTGAACGAATTTTTGTTGGCAAGAAGGCTGGCGAGCATACCCTACCTCAAAAAGATATTTCCAAATTACTTTCGGAACTTGCAGAAAAAGGACTGCGGACATTGCGGCTTAAAGGCGGAGACCCTTTTATGTTTGGACGTGGAGGGGAAGAAATAGAAGAACTTTCCCGTAGAAGAATTCCATTCCAGGTCGTGCCTGGCGTAACCTCAGCAAATGGTTGTGCAACTTATGCTGGAATTCCTTTAACACATCGTGATCATGCCCAGGCATGTGTTTTTGTGACAGGCCATACAAAAGACGGTGTTCTAGATTTAAATTGGCCGGTTTTAGTTCAGCCCCATCAAACAGTTTGTATTTATATGGGACTAAATGCACTTGACCAACTAATGACAGAGTTTGTGAAACATGGTGCAGATGAAACAACGCCAGCGGCAATTATTGCAAGTGGAACCCTTGAAAACCAGCGCGTAATAATAGGTGCTCTTAATAATTTAGCCAAGAAATCAAAAGTCAACGAAATTGAAAGCCCTGCCATGATTATTGTTGGCTCTGTTGTCAATCTACATAAAAAACTTCAGTGGTTTAATGCTAAAAACCAACTCATAGCGTCATCTCCTATGGCCATTGATGCAATGCAGATTTCAAAAGAAAATAGTTAGTTGAACCTGTATAAGAACAACATAGCTATTCGGCAGCCACATGAAATGGCGTCTCGGCTTTAGTGGCATCGTTACAGAACAGATCATGCAATAGACCTACTACTTCAAGTGCTTCATCACTCGAAATACGATAATAAATTTGCTTCGATGCGCGTCGAGTAGAAACCAACTTATCACTTCTTAATCTAGCTAACTGCTGTGAAAGGGTCGGTTGGCGCACCCGTAAAATTGATTCAAGCTCGCCTACGTTTTTCTGACCGTCAACCAAGGCACAAAGAATCTTCAATCGGTTTTCATTCGCCAGAGACTTTAAGAGAACGCTCGCCTTGCGAGCTCCTCCCCTCATGTCTGTAACCATAGTCTTTTCTTGCCCTCGCTACTCTGCCGATCCCAAAAAGGCTAACCCTAACTGGGCCAAGGTGAAAGAAGTTTACGCGTATTTCGGGAAAAAATATACTACTTTTAACTTTAGTATTTTAATATACTCAAAAATTTATTATTAATAACCAGTTCTCACTATTATGTAATAATAAGTCTTAATACTAATACAGATGACCTTAGCTTTGTTCAGCTCATCTTAACTATTCTGAAAAGAGTTTCTTTTATTTGGGAGGGAAACGTGAAAAAAGTTTCAAGACGCCAATTTAATAAGAGAGTAGCTGCAGGCCTTGCAGGGCTTGCGGTTCCATCTATTGCACTTGGTGCAGTGCCAAAAGTAGTTGTTATAGGCGGCGGAGCAGGAGGGGCAACTGCCGCTCGCTATTTAGCAAAGGACTCAAAAGGCGGCCTTAACGTCACATTAATAGAGGCATCTAAACGTTATTATACATGCTTTTTTTCTAATCTTTATCTCGGTGGGTTTAGAAATTATGGGTCCATTGGTCATAATTATTACGGCCTAGCAGTTAACCACGGCGTTAATGTGATTCACGATTGGGCAACTGCTGTCGATAATTCCAATAAGAAAGTGCAACTTGGTTCAGGCTCAACCGTTTCATACGATCGGTTGGTCTTGTCACCGGGCATTGACCTAAAATATGAAAGTGTTCCAGGATACTCGGCTAGCGACCAATCTAAAATGCCGCATGCGTGGAAGTCAGGAACGCAAGTTCAACTTCTTAAGCGTCAAGTACACAATATGAAAAAAGGCGGAACTTTTGTGATGGTTCCTCCAACAAATCCGTATCGCTGTCCACCTGGACCCTACGAGCGCGTCTCGATGATAGCCCACATACTGAAGCAAAAAAACCCAACAGCTAAAATTATCATTCTAGACCCTAAACCAAAATTCTCGAAACAAGGACTGTTCATGGAAGGCTGGGAAGAACACTATCCTGGAATGATTGACTGGATTGATAAAGGCACACACGGGGGCATAAAAAATGTCAATGCCGGAAAAATGGAAATTGTCACTGATTTAGACACCTTTAAAGCTGATGCAGCTTGTGTTATCCCAGCTCAAAAAGCTGGAGCAATCGCGATGCATGCCGGGGTTAGTGATGGTGACTGGTGCCCAATTGTTCCATCTAGCATGGCATCTAAAGCGGATCCAAATATTTACGTCCTCGGCGACGCTTCAGTAGCTAGTAAAATGCCAAAATCTGGCTTTTCAGCAAACAGCCAGGCTAAGGTGGCCGCCAATGCTATACGAGGAGCGTTAACTGGCTCACGTGTTTTTGAGCCACGCTTTTCCAACACATGCTGGAGCCTTGTCGCAACAAACGACGGTATAAAAGTTGGTGCTAATTATACCGCCGGTGCGGAAAAAATTGAAATAGCCAACAAATTTATTTCAAAAAAAGGTGAATCGGCAGATCTCCGGAAAACTACTTTTGAAGAGTCTCTTGGATGGTATGCTGGAATTACATCGGATATGTTTTCGTAAGATAAGTGCACAACAAAAAGGTGAAAGCTGGCTTGAAAAAGCCGGCTTTCTTATTTACCCGCTGGAATTTTTGCAAAATAGACAGCTAATGACGCTATCTGTTCATCTGTTAAGCGACTAGCAACTAATTGCATTACCGGATTAGCGCGTTCCTTACTTTTGTACATATTAATCACATCAACAAAATCATTGGGTTCCCAACCTGTAATAGACGGTATTCCCTGGGAATTTCCACTTTGCCGGTGGCAGGTAACACATTCAGAGGACAAATATTCCCCATATGCAATATCCCCTTTAACAACTGAATCAGCGCATGAATCTGAGGTAGGGTAGATGTTTGCCGCCAGGATTAATATAAAAAGTCTTTTAAAATTTATTATCATTGAATAATTTCACCCTTACCTTTAATACAAATTGTATTAGCACAGTCACTTAGTGGAGCATAACGCAAAAAATTGCAATACTATTAAAATAAACTTGACCGCAAGAAAACATCTAATCCAAGTTGATTATATATTAAAGCTACTGCCAAATCTTATTGAGGAAAGAACTAACTTCAAAGAACTCTTTCTCTGGTACTATTAGAAACCCAACCGGCTAAAGAAATCGCATATGTGCTTCCAATAAAAAAGGAGAAATCATGTCGAAACTTGTAGTACCACATGGTGGTGGGCCGCTAAAATCCTTGATTGCTAATAAAAGCGATCGCCCCGAATTGGCAGAAAAAGCAGAAAATATGGCCAAAGTTCCGATGTCTAGCCGTGAGCTCTCTGATGTCTTAATGTTATCCATGGGGGCATATACCCCGCTCAATGGCTTTATGTGCGAAGCCGATTGGGATGGGTCATGCAGGAACATGAAACTCTCAAATGGGATTTTTTGGCCAATACCAATAACATTGTCAACTAACACAGACCTAGCAAACTCCATTCAAACAGGGGAACAAATAGCGCTTGTCAATCGCGAAACTCACTTGGTACATGCAATCATGACTGTAATCGAAAAGTACCGGCCCGATAAAGATCTAGAGTGCAACCAGATTTTTCTTACAACAGACCTGGACCATCCCGGAGTCGAGAAAGTGATGCACCAAGGAGACATAAACCTAGGGGGCCCCATTCAAGTGATTGATGAAGGCTCAATGCCAGATGAGTTTTCTGATCTTTATTTGCGGCCCAATCAAGCACGACAAATATTCGATCAAAATAATTGGTCAAAAGTTGCAGCATTTCAAACACGAAACCCGATGCATCGGAGCCATGAACATCTGGTAAAAATTGCGGCTGAAGTCACTGACGGTGTATTTATTCACCAAGTCTTGGGGAAGCTAAAGCCCGGTGACATTCCGGCGCGCGTTCGAACAAAGGCGATCCAGACAATGATTGATCATTATTTTAAACCTAACACTGTAATTCAGGCGGGTTACCCAATTGAAATGCGTTATGCAGGGCCACGGGAGGCACTCTTCCATGCTCTGATTCGACAAAACTTTGGTTGTTCTCACCTAATCGTTGGTCGGGATCATGCTGGGGTCGGTAATTATTATGGTCCGTTTGATGCTCAGAATATTTTTGACCGGCTTTGGCAAGG
This sequence comes from Magnetovibrio sp., assembly GCA_002722175.1. Lineage (GTDB taxonomy): Bacteria > Pseudomonadota > Alphaproteobacteria > Rhodospirillales > Casp-alpha2. The sequence continues at coordinate 28,590 of PBKU01000044.1, read as the reverse complement.
CGCGTTATTAACACAACCGCTTAAGATTGATATGACTTTTTACTGTACAAAATGCTACGGTATGGCCACCGATAAAACCTGTCCTCATAATGATGAAGATCGAATAAATATTTCTGGGACCAAACAGCGTGAAATGCTATCAAAAGGAAGTCCTATTCCACCAGAGTTTTCTCGCCCAGAAGTAATTGAAGTCCTTAGGTCTTACTACAAAAGTTCAAAATAGAATCTAATCCCTGCCAACTAATATGATAATAGCACAACTAACAGACACACATATCCTAGAATCAAAGACTGAGTCACAAAGTGCAGCAGAACAAAGGATCTCAGACTTAAAAAGGTGCATACTAGATATAAAAAATTTGCCCGCTAAACCTGATGTTGTGATACACACCGGGGATATCGCTCACACAGCAGATAGAAAAGAATATCAAGTTGCCTTGGAACTACTTAAGATCCTTGAAACACCAGTTTTTGTTGTCCCAGGGAACCGGGACTCCCGATCAAATATCCGCCAAGTGTTTTCTTGCAGCAACTATATCACGGGAAACAGGAGTGAGCCAATTATCTATGCGATTAATAATTTCGAGGTTCGCCTAATCGGCGTTGACAGCATATCACCAGGAAGCAATAAGGGCTATTTTTGCCCTGAACATCTCTCAACATTGGACCGACTGTTATCTTCTTTTCCCGAAAAACCGACTGCAATTTTTATGCACCACCCACCTATCCCTATAGAAACTGGCGAAACAAACAGGGTAGAATTTATCACAAAAGAAGCGGGCGATGAATTTGTTTCCATGATTTTAAAACATAAACAAGTGATTAGAGTATTCTGCGGGCATAGCCATAGAGCATATTTAGAAAAGGTCGGAAAAATAGAATTTAGCACTGTACCGTCAATCGCGTCAGACTTGCGCCTCGGAAAATATCCTGAAAGAATGGAAGGAGTGCCTGTATATCAAATCCATGAATTTAATCCCTCTTCAAATTTTGTTAGCCATACAAGATTGCTAGTATAAATTAAAAGGCATCAAATTGTTCTTGTTAAACCATAACCGGGTAATTTGGACTTATATTTTTTTCTCTTAGAAAAATTTCTATTGACAATGTAATTGCAATTTATAATTAACATATTAGATTACATGATGTGTTAAATGGGTTTTTTTTAGTCACTCAGTTTATTATATTGTTTAGGATTTTTAATGTTCAATAGCAATCCGTTTGCAGAGCTTTCAGCGTCTATACCTCCGGTTGTAATGCAGTCTTATTTGATAATCATGATACTATGTGTCGTGGGAGGAACTCTTTATGACGTTATCCACAAGGGTAGCGCAAAATACTTTTTTACGAATTTGCGCAAATCAAAAGACCAGGGGTCACAGGTAAACTTAAGAGCTAAGGCTACCATAGTTGCGCACACAATTGCTTCTGATGTGCTTACCTCTTCTGAATTTTGCAACCAAAAGCGCCGTATTGCTCATCTTCTTGGTATGTATGGTTTTGTTCTTAACGTGGTTGCTACGTTCATGATGGTTATATTCTACCCAACGCCTGCCTCGGCAACCCCTGTTATTTGGCCACAACTCTGGTGTATAGGGGCTCTAATGGTGTGTGTTGGCGGTTATTGGTTCTGGTTCTTCATCCGTGTTGATGTCAATGCCGAGGGTCACTCCCCTCTTCAATTGGTACGTGCAGACCTTTTCATTTTATCCTTGTTAGCTAGCAGTACATTTGCACTAATTTGGGCTTATGCCCAGTCGGTCGAGAGCAACTGGACCTTGATATTTCTAGGCCTCTACCTCGTAGCTACGACGGTATTATTTGGTTCGGTGCCTTGGTCAAAGTTCTCGCATATGTTCTTCAAACCGGCAGCGGCGTTTGAGAAAAAGCTCTCCGTTGCTAACGGCTCACGTAATAATCTGCCTAAACCCGCCGATAGACGTAATCCAGAAGACCGAGATCGACATTCCATGAGCCTGCTAAAGGATGCACCATTAAACATGGGGCTTGGTATCAAACGCGAGAAACCTAGCCACTATTAAATCTATTTATGCGGGAAAGCTTATTAAAAGAAATAAATAACGTGTATGGGAAAGAAATAATATGCCAACATTTGTTTATATGACGCGTTGTGACGGCTGCGGACACTGTGTCGATATTTGTCCCTCGGACATTATGCACATTGATACTACCTATCGCCGCGCCTACAATATTGAACCGGACATGTGCTGGGAATGCTATTCCTGTGTCAAAGCCTGCCCACAGGATGCGATCGATGTTCGCGGGTATGCTGATTTTGCGCCATTGGGGCACAGTGTCCGGGTTAAGAGGGAAGAGGAAAAGGGTACAATATCCTGGCGAGTTAAATTCCGTAACGGGACAGAAAAAAACTTCCTGTCCCCCATTACTACTAAACCCTGGGGTACTGCAATTCCAAAACTTGCAAACGAACCAGAGCCTAGCCAAGAAATGCGCAATAGTCAGTTGCTATTTAACGAACCAAAATATATCCGGTTCGATGACGGTGACCTTCATACTCTAAAGTCCAACAAACTCTCATTCAAAGAGGGGGTGTATTATTAATGGCTGTTAAAACGATTGTTGAAGATAACATTGATATATTGGTTGTCGGCGCAGGCCTCGGGGGTACGGGAGCTGCTTTTGAAGCTAGGTACTGGGGCAAAAAAAAGAAAATCGTAATAGCTGAAAAAGCAAACATTGACCGATCTGGAGCTGTTGCTCAGGGACTCTACGCCATTAACTGCTATATGGGAACACGTTGGGGCGAGAACAACCCAGAGGACCATGTTCAATATGCGCGTATTGACCTGATGGGTATGGTGCGGGAAGACCTTTTATTCGATATGGCCCGTCATGTGGACTCAACAGTGCACCAATTTGAAGAGTGGGGACTCCCGCTCATGAAGAATGAGAAAACAGGTTCCTATTTACGTGAAGGCCGATGGCAGATCATGATTCATGGTGAATCATACAAGCCCATCGTTGCAGAAGCCGCCAAAAAATCAGCTGATAAGGTTTATAATAGAATTTGCGTAACGCACCTACTAATGGATGATGCAAAAGAAAATCGGATTGCAGGTGCTGTTGGCTTTAACGTTCGCACTGGCAACTTTCACGTCTTCAAGTCAAAGACTGTCATATGTGGTGCAGGTGGCGCATCCAATATCTTTAAGCCACGATCGGTCGGCGAAGGCGCCGGGCGCACTTGGTATGCCCCATGGTCTTCAGGTTCCGCCTATGGCCTTATGATCGAAGCTGGCGCCAAGATGACCCAAATGGAAAATAGGATCGTACTAGCTAGGTTCAAAGACGGTTATGGTCCGGTGGGCGCTTACTTCCTGCACCTTAAAACCTATACGCAAAACGGCCTTGGCGAAGAATATGAATCAAAATGGTGGCCCAGTCTCCAAGAAATAGTAGGCAAAGAATACTTGGACCCGGAGCTATCCCACAAAACACATCGCCCAATCCCAACCTGTCTAAGGAATCATGCACTAATCTCAGAGGTCAATGCAGGCCGTGGACCAATTCATATGGTAACAATGGAAGCCTTCCAAGATCCACACCTGGAAGAGGTTGGCTGGGAGAACTTTCTGGGCATGACAGTTGGTCAGGCCGTTCTATGGGCCGCTACCGATGTTGATCCTAAGAACGAAAACCCAGAGCTTACCACTTCCGAGCCATACGTAATGGGCTCACATGCGACAAGTTCGGGGGCATGGTGCTCCGGACCAGCGGACCTTTCTCCACCAGAATATTATTGGGGCTACAACCGAATGATGACCGTTGAAGGTCTTTTCGGAGCTGGTGATGCTGTAGGTGGCACACCACATGCCTTCTCATCTGGATCCTTCACCGAGGGCCGACTCGCGGCAAAAGCTGCCTGCCAATACATAGATGACGCCAAGGCCGACGGAATAGTTGTTTCAGAGGAACAGATTAGCGAACGTCGCGAGCAGGTTTTCAAACCAATGGAACGCTACAAGATCTATAGGAATGAGATTGTCGCAGGAACGGTCAACCCCCACTACATTTTTGCACGACAAGGCTTAGATCGCCTTCAGAAATTGATGGACGAATATGCTGGTGGCGTGACAGTCAACTATATGACCAATGAAAAACTCCTGCATATTGGCCTTAAAAAACTCAAACTTTTGGAAGAAGACCTTGAAAAACTTGCAGCCAAAGATATCCACGACCTTTTACGTGCCTGGGAGTTAAGGCACCGTCATCGTACATCTGAATGCGTCGTGCAACACACACTTTTCCGCAAGGAAACTCGTTGGCCTGGCTACTATTATCGCGGCGATGCGATGAAGTTAGACGATAAAAACTGGCACGTCCTCACCGTATCCCATCGTGATCGCAAGACCGGTCAATACACGATGGAAAAAGCACCTCTCTATCATCTGGTAAAAGCTGATGAAGAACAACGCGAGGAAAGCTTGGCCGCCATAGATCAAGAGGACGTTAAAGACGAAACAAAGATACTTGAACCGGCTCAGTAATACACTTAGACGACCCAGGCAGACATTTTGTAAGAATTATCTATTGTCGTCATAATAAAGGTCAATGAATATGATGTCGGTCTTTATTTTTTGCTGGCGATAAAGTGCAAAACAGTGACCGATTTAGAAAATAATATTATCGATCAAACGGACGACGAAATTCTTCCAATTGCAAACCAATTTTGGAGCGACCTTATCAAGGCTTCCAATGATGGAAAATATGGAGAATTTATAAAACATTTCTCCTATCCACTTATAAAGGGTCTTAACGAAATCGAAATAGGGAATCAGTTTGTCAAAAGTGAACTGACACGAAATCTATCTGGGCTAGTTGACTGTCTAGGGATCATCCGGCGCGGGCAACATGTAACCGTGCTTTATCGGCAACGAAGTACAAAACTGGAGGGTGAATGGCTTGGTCGCCTAGTATTAGGCTATGAAGAAGGTGAGATTAAAATTTTTGGAGCCTCCATTTTTTGAAACTAAAATGGGTTTTCTATGACTAAAACCATCAAAGACAATAAATTTGTTGAGCTCTCTTATAAAATTACTGACCACAAGACTGGCGATGTGCTCGTAACCGTGGAATATCCTCTCGGCTACGTGCACGGTGCTAATGACATATTAGCACCATCCGTGTTAGAAAAGTTGAAGGGAAAGGCGAAGGGCGATATTGTTGAGGTTCCAATTGATTGCAATCAACTTTATGGACCTCGAGACGAAGACCTTGTTTTCACTGACTTTATCAAAAATGTTCCGAGAGAATACCATGAAATTGGTAAAACTATCGTCATGGAAAATGAACATGGGTCCACCCGGAACTTCATCGTTACCAAGCTTAACGACAAAACCCTGACCGTTGATGGAAATAATCCTCTTTGTGGTCGGAAAGTTGTTTTTATACTTGAAATTTTGAATGTCCGGGATGCTACCGATGAAGAAATTGCAGCTGGAGGAGTTGTCGGGGAATCGCCGGATATTGGTGCCACTGGCACTATTCCAATATAGTTGGAGAAGAGCCAGCCTATAATACACATGGACAAGAAGATTTAAGAAAACTAATTTCCTAAATGCGGCATTTAATCAACTTAGCTTAATAAGTAAAGATAAACTGATGTTACGCGAGAGTATATCTGAGAATTCGGTTAAGGTTTCTTCGGAGTTTGGTATTCCGCAGTTTTCTGGAAGGGCTCCCATATTGTTTCATAGCCCACATAGCCTTTTTCATCAGCTTTCTTCTGGCGGGTGACAAGGAAGCTTGATTCCCCATCTGGAACACTTGGACGGCTCTTTTCTTGCTCGCTCATAAATCACCTGTTTTCTAAATGCGACCTACTGCATCCAGTGGATCGATACTGGGCGCTACCACGAGAAACCGTACAATATTTATTGCTAAAAATCCAGCCCATTATTGCTGAGCTTTTTTATGCTCTTTTAAGAATTTTTTTCGCTGTGCAACATCATTTACAACTTCTTCCATGACCTGAATACCAAGCAAATACCATTCCTTTGTTCCGTCTTCATATTCAATAGCCGCACCATCCTCCCGATGAAGAACTCCATCTAACCACCACTGGCTCATTTCCTTTTCTTCGGTTACGGCCGGCCCTTCGACACGATGTCTCACACCGTGTACCCACCACTGCTTACTGCCATCATAATCAACAACAGCTGGCCCTCCCTCTCTATGGCAAACCCCCCTCTGATGCCACTCCTGGGTTCCGTTTGATTCAACGATTGCCGGGCCCCCTTCCCGATGTAGAACGCCAGCAACCCACCACTCCTTGGTTCCGTCAAAATGCTCAACAGCAGGCCCCCCAGAACGATGCTGCTTTCCATGTAGAAACCATATCTTGGAGCCATCAGGGACTTCAACAGCAGGTCCATCTTCACGGTGCAACTCTCCTTTGACCCGCCATTCTATTGTCCCGTCTTCTTTTTCCACCTTCTCTGGTTCATCAGACATCTTAAACTCCGACCTTGCATAAAATCACTTTTTACACGATAAAACGGCAACCAGTCTTTCTCTGACTCTAAGCTAGCTGATTAGCCATTGCATCGTTTGTATCTCAAACTAATATAGCAACACAATTCTTCCCTTCGGTTTCCTTCCGAGTAGCCAAAAAAACTGTTCCTATTTTCTCAGTATAGATAAATAGCACCTACGATAACAATTATCCCGAGGAGAATCCAAATTATTGAGGTGCCAGAGAAAATGCGTATCTCGGTGCTAGTTTGAGATCGAGAATTCAAAGACCTTTGATTGATTGACCGTTCTCCTTGAGTAATATTTTCTTCAAAACTTGCAAAAAATTGTTCGGCTAAACTTTTTGATGTTCCTTCAATCAAGCGGCTTCCTAATTGTGCTAATTTACCTCCAACCTCAATATGGACGGTGTAAGATAGCAGCGTGTCATCGCCGTCTTCTGTAAGTTTTACAGTAGCTTTTCCTTTTGCAAACCCGGCCGCACCGCCTTTCCCTTCCCCGGAAATAACATAACTTTCTGGTGGCTTGATTTCAGAGAGAAATGCTGTCCCCGTAAATCTCGCTTTTACTGGACCAATTTTCGCAACTACAGATCCATTCATTTCAACATCCGATATTTTTTCTAATTTCTCACATCCAGGCAGGGAAGCCTGAATAACCTTGAGGTTATTTAACGCAAAAAAAACATCTTCTCGTTTAGAGTGTATTCTAATTTTATTTTCTAATTTCATTATTCCATACGCAAAAAATTAAATTATCAAAATAACCTTAACTTGTTTAAGTCCTCAAATGTATCAATATCTTGATGTATGCTGCTTTCATCTACTTGCACAAAATTAATAAAGTTAGCAAACTTATCAAAAAGCACACGGCCCCCCTCATCTCCACTTAATGTTGACAATTCCAAGAAGGAACTACGCGGCCATAAAACTGGATTTCCGGGCCTCCCATCAAAAACTGGTCGGTGAATTAACTGATTTTTATTTCTATAAAACTCCCTAATCAATGTATTAATGATCTCCACCGAAATCTTCGGCATGTCAGCTAACACAACAAGCGCCCCTGAAGAGTTTGGTGCTACAGCGCGAATCCCAGCACTCAGTGATGAAGATAGCCCATCTTTATAAAGTGAATTAAAAATAAAATTTGCCGACAAACCAGCAAGTGCCCGTCGAACTTTATATGCCTCATAACCGGTGACAACAACTAAATTTTCAACCAAGGAAAGAGAAACCGTTTCTGCTACCAGCCTTACTAAGGGCTGACCATTAAAATTTTCTAACAATTTGTTAACCCCGGGCATCCGACGCGAACTACCGGCTGCTAACAATACAGCGTCAACTTTTTTTCTTATTTCAATACCCGTATTATAGCCCATAACAAAAACTAGTCAGATGCTTGCCTTGTTTCTCAAAATAGTTATCTAGCAAAAATTTTTTGATTCTATTAATTCAGCAAGAATCGAAACTGCTATCTCTTCTGACGATAGCGCCCCTATGTCAATTCCAATAGGTGCTTTGATCCGCTTGATATTCTTGTCTGAAGCTCCGATATTTTTTAACCTCGTTACTCTTCTACTATGTGACTTCTTGCTTCCAAGTGCCCCTATATAAAAAGCCTCTGAGCTTAATGCCAGGGAAATCGCCATATCATCAGGTTTACTATCATGAATTAATGTTACAACTGCTGTAGATTTATCTAACTCTATTTCCTTAAATGCTTTATCAGGCCAATCACAAATAATTTTTATGCCTGGAAAACGTTCGCGACTTATAAATGACGGTCGGGGATCAACAATGATAACCCTGAAGCCAACTTCTAATGCCATCGGAATCAAGGCCTGAGCAATCCGAACAGCACCTACAATTATTAGCTTCCAGGTCGGGTTCATTATTTGAAAAAAATAACGCCTAGAATTAATGGTTTTTTTGAAACTCTTGGTCGACTTAATTGCTGTTAAAGCTAATGCTTTCATATTGGTCGACAGTGCAAGGTCCCCATTCGCACGCTGTTCATGAATTAGCGACCAAGCTCCACTTTGTAAATCTATTATCCTGACGTTTGGTGTTTGTTTCGGAAAGATATAAATTAAATCTTTCATTAATTTTTCGACAAAAACCTCAATCTCGCCCCCACAAGCCAAACCTTCTTTGTTTGCAACCGCTTCCGATACACCATAATCCAGTATATCGAAACCCCCTTCTCTAATTATTTCTAACGTTTCAGAAATAACCTGTGTCTCTACGCACCCCCCTGAAACACTCCCTACAAAGCCTCCTTTTTCGTTAACAGCCATTATACTACCAACAGGGCATGGCGCAGAGCCCCACGTGTCAATAACTGTAGCCAGCCCAACCTCCAACCCATTTCCTTGCCACACACTAATTTGCTGCGCCACATGAGCTAGGTTATTCATTATTCACCATAGTTATTAACAATGTTACTTTTCCATTTGCCTTGCAACAAAGTGATATTACTAGTCGACTGTTTCTAGAATATCTGTGTAACCAAAAAGAGCTGGAGTTCCTCCTGTATGCAAAAACAAAATCCTCTGCCCTTTATGAAAAACACCCTGACGGACAAGGCCGATAAGCCCCGCCATTACCTTCGCAGTATAAACCGGGTCCAGAAGTATTCCCTCCGTTTGAGCCAAACATTTTAATGCTTCATCTGATTCCTCGGTTACATAACCATACCCTTTCCCCAACCACGAATCGTCAACAACAACCTCTTCATTTAAAACCGTCTTTTTTATATTCAGCATACTTTCAACCTGTCGAACTCTTTTTACAACCCTGGACATCTGTTGCTCAGCCGATCGGCGGACACAAATTCCATAAACAGTGACAAACGAACTGTTAGCACGTAAACCAGTTAATAGACCTGAGTGAGTAGCGGCGCTACCTGATCCTAATAAAATTGCATCAAATTGCATGTTAAGTTCATTAGACTGCTTTATAATTTCGAGTGCCGCCTGAACATACCCTAGTGCACCTAATGGAAGATATTTAAGTCCAAGGTGTATCACGTAAGGGCTACCTCCTTTCTCCCTGACTTTTTCAGCTATTAAATCTAAGCCCGTATCTGCGTCACTTTCATCAGACCCACCTTTAAAAAAATGTATGTTAGCTCCAAACAGTTTGTTCAAGAGAACATTACCTGACTGCATGTAAAGTTTGTCTTCCCCTTTAACTCGATGTTCTAGCTGAATATGAATCCCCATATTTGTTTTCCGAGCTGCAGCAGCTGCTTGTCGAACAAAGTTAGATTGCACCGCCCCGGTTATTACAATTGCATCCGCATCCCTTGATAACGCGTCACCCAAATAAAATTCTAGTTGTCGAGCTTTATTGCCACCAAGCGCAAGCCCTGTACAGTCATCACGTTTAATAAATATATCAGGGCCATTGAGCCAATTAGAAAAATTTTTTAGATACTCTACTGGTGTTGGCGTATGGGCGAGGGAAACGGTTGGAAAACCAAATATCTTTTCATGTTTTACAAAAGGCATGGTTGTTATTTTATCCCTTTCAGCCGACAATATTTCTCTCTAAATTGGATATTGGTGGTAAAACCAGCTTTAAAAATTTACGCCTTTGACAATTAGGATAACACCCTAATTATAATAACTTTGGCTGCTGTGAAAGCTATTCACAACTAATCACTCCATTCACGATAGGGCCCTAAGCTCTTAATTAATGGGGCAAGATGCACTTCGTAATTTTTCCACTTAGAAATTGAGCTAACATAAATTGGCTGACGCACCTGATCGGAGCTAGCTGTCCTAACCCACCTTTCAGTTCGATAAAATTCCAAGCAACTGGGGTCCCAATCGAGGTTACAAAATTGAAGCAGCCGGCGAGTTTCTTTTTCTTGATTATTAATCAACTCTTCATACGAAAAATGCAAAACACTACCTGGTAAAACAGTATTCCAATAATCGATTAACCTCCGGTACAACTTATAATACCGCCCAAGTTCAACTTGGTCATATACATGTTCATGCCCTTTGTGAAACAAATGCTGGTAGCATGACAAACAAGTATCCAAAGGGCTTCGCACACAGTTTATCATTTTAGCGCCTGGAAGCGCTAAAGAAATAAGTCCCACGTAAAAATAATTGGCCATACTCTTGTCAACAGTTCGAACCGTGGTACCGTCATTATCCGCGGTTCGTTCAAAGTAGCGTGCTCCAATTTCATAATATATTGTTTTTTCCAAGGGGGTCTCAACCTTAAACTCTTTTGCTAAATCTGACAAAACAGGGTTCTGCCCAACAGCCAATACCTGGTTGTGGCTTCCTAAAATTTGCTCAACAAGCGTGCTCCCTGATCTCGGCATGCCAAAAACAAAAATGGGCGTTGCACCCTTAAACCCTAAACCTGTCATTGCTGACAGATAATCAGAAGAATACGTTTCAATTATCCGCTCTGCCAACTTCTCGTATTTATGCGTATTAACGTTAAGTGTTGCTTTCTTTTGATTATTTGCTTTTTCGAGCACGGAAAAAGCAGTATCAAACTCGCCTTGATCATCCAATGCCCTGGCCAACGCAAACCCAACTAATATTTTATCTTGATTGGTGGTTTTTGAATCCTGTACAACAGCCTTCATATTTTCTATTTGGAGTTGTGTTATATTACGGTTTTTCAACATCGTTAAATTAAACCAAGCCTGTGCATGTTTTGGATTCAGCTCCAGTGCTTTTGATAACAATATTTTTGCATCCTTACTATTCCCCAACTGACGGTGTGTCCGCCCGCACATTACAACCATTTCTAAATCGTCGGGATCCGCTTTCAAAATAAGCTGAAAAGCTTCTAGAGCCTTTGCAAGCTTCCCTTGATAAGCATAACACTTAGCCAGATAGCGCTGTGCCTCAATATTTCCGGGCTCTAATTGTAGCGAAGCATGAAAGTGCTCTTCTGCCTGGGAAAGATTGCTTTCGTCATAGAAAGCCTTACCAAGATTGAACCTCGCAATTGGGTTCTCTGAATTTAGCTTGATTGACTTTTCTAGTGCCTGTTTTGCCTCTGAAAGCTTCAAGGACTGACACAATGCAAGTCCAAGATTTAGCCAGATATTAGCGTCTTCTGGAAAAATTTCTGAGCACTTGTAGAATATTTCGAGGGCCTTTTCAGGGTCGCCAGATTCTATCAAAATAGCTCCTAAACATGCTAGAATTGGGCCGTTTTCTGGTTCTAACTGTAGGGATTGCCTGGCTTGTTTTATTGCACCCTGCACGTTCCCCGTTTCATAAAGTTGCACAATTTCTTTCAGCTGTTCGTCACATTGTGCGCTTACAGACCCTTTATGCCGCTCGTTTCCTGTTCTCATGAATTTATCACTTTTTATCTTTGTTCTGGGCTTGAATCATTAGACACCTTCATTACCTACTTTTATACTGCTTGATTTAGTATACAACTTGGGGTTTATTCGACAAAATCAAACAATTTCATAAAAAACTAATTTGACCTATCAAAAATATTATCGTGTACCCCAACGGCCAACTGGAAATAAAGTATCTGGAAAATAAGGGATATCAGTTAGTTTGACTAGCCCCAGCTGCCTGGAAAAACTTTATTTTCTTCCCAGACACTTGCCGACCGCTCAGTATCAAGCTTATAGTCGGTGGCATTGATATCAAATAAACGGCCAGCTAATTTCCGCGCTTCATCTACAGGATGCAACGGGTCAACCCCAACATCACCCCTACGATTTCCAATTCCGGTGATAACACCAACAAAAGTATGATTTAGATACCGCGACATTTCTTGTATCTGGTGAACTATAGCAAGGCGAGCGGAAAAGTTACTTTCCTCAGCACTAAGCAATAATGCTACACGTTTCCACTGGAGTCTTTCCGCGTATTCATTAGAGTTTGGTTCAGAGAAGGCAACATAACAAAACATGCGATCAAAAAATGTCTTTAGAATACCAGAAATACCATACCACCATATCGGCGTAGAAAACACCAATGCATCGGCTGGAAGTACTTTTTCGAGAAACAACGTCCTATAATCGTCCTTTATGGTACAACGAAAATCTCGGTCACGGCAGGTGCGGCAGTCACGAAGAAAGTCTTTCATATAATCGCTTAAAAAAATAAGCTCTGCATTATGGCCTGCCCCTAAAGCTCCTTCTAAAAAGCCTTCAGCTAGTCGCCACGAATTTCCATCGCGCCTTGGACTAGCCGCCACGACTAGAACACGTGGTGGGTTGTTTTGAGGTTTATATGCTTTTTGCAAAGTAAAAAGATCTCCTTCTTTAATAGAAAGCCACCTAAACTAAAAAATTCTACGCTAAAAACTTTATTATTTCATCGGCGAATTCCTTTGGAGAATCTTGCTGCAACCAATGCGATGCCTTTTCAAGGCGAACTAAAGTCGCACTCGGAATTTCTTGAGCTAATTTTTCGCCATCCGCAATAGTCTGCCAAGGGTCATGAACACCCCACAATATCAGAGTATGTGAACTTATTTCAGAATGATGATTTGCCAACATTGTAGTATGGTTTGTATTTAAGGAACTAGCATTTCGAATTAAGCTAACCTTCCCTTCTTCTGAATTATATGGGGCAAAAATATTTTGCTTAAACTCTGAAGTCAGCCTATCTTTATTATAAATCCCATCAGGCAATCCGGCCTCTAAAAATCCAATCACTTCAGCTGTCGGTTTGGCTTTCCACGAGGGGTTTCCTAGGCTAAGCATATCATCTATTGGCCACGAATCATAGGCAACTATGTTACTCAAAACAAGCTGATCAATTTTTTCTGGGTGCTCAATTGCTAAAATTAAAGCAACTCCGCCTCCTGTGTCGTGCCCAACAATTGTAGCTTTCTCAATTTCCAGCTTATTCATGAACTCCAAGATCATTTTTGTTTGGGAACGGAGCGAACGATCAAAAATATCACGTTTATCTGAGTAACCATGGCCAAGAAAGTCTGGAGCTAATATTCTGCCATGCGACTCAAGCAAAGGTATAACCTCATGGTACAAATATGACCAGGTGGGTATCCCGTGCAGCAGAATGATAGGTCTTCCCTCGCCAACGTCCGTATATGCAATTTTCAGCCAAGTGCTCGCGATCTCGTTAAGGAATATCTTTTTCTGTCGAGCCAAAAATTTGTTTAGATTTTTAGTCATATACCACCATGTCACTAAACCAACAGATCAGAATTGTGCTGATTTTTCGGCAACCTCCTGGTACCAGATTGCTCGTGTACCTATTTTACTACGTAGCTTCCACTTCATGGATTTTGGTGCCGCCTCGATCGTATTCAGGAGGTCCTGAACACGCGATCGGATTACCTCGCCTTGATTTTTTGTGATAGCAGGAAATTCCTTCAAGTATTCCGGGACCCTCTTCAGATTGGTCGTAAAAGTGTGGTAGAAACCCCAATCATTAGACATTATGTTACAGATATAGTCAGTATCAATGGTTTTATTGCCCTCAACCTTGCTGCCCAACGGATGCTCTAACATCAAGACAAGCGTATCTTTAAAGTCTTTGATATTTATTTCTACAATCTGCATTTTTTCAAGCAACAGGTCAGTTGTCGAAATTGTTGGCGTATCAATCTCAAGACGGCCAATAAACGGAATTCGATGGCAAAAGTATAATTCATCAGTAAAAACATCAATATTCAAATTTGTTTTTGGATGCAGGTAAATATGGCGGGCACCCTCTGAAGCAACATAAACACCTTCATCTGGGTTATATCCCTGTCCCATAAAGAATTCACGTATGGCCTGGTTTTGGCTTTTCAATCCGGCAAAATCAACATCTGTCAAAACACGAGCCATGGAATCAAACAGCTCTAGATTGTTCGGACATTGAATGCGGTAGGCAATCGACCCTAATATTCTTAATTGAATTCCGCGCTGTTCTGCTTTGCTAACTAACTGAAGCCCTTCTTCAACAAACTCCAAGTTCATATTTTGACTGTCATCAGACATCAATTGACCTCTCGGATGGTTTACTAGACCGTTCAACGCAACTTGCAAGAACCCCGGAACCAGTCAGGTTCCGGGGTTCTCAAAAAAACGCAGTACTTCGATTTTTATTCGATAGGGATCTCCTTAAACGCAAGCGTAACATCAACCCCTTGGGATTTTCGAATTTGCTTCATAATATTATAGAAAACCAAGCCGATCACAAAAACTCCAAAAACAATCGCAAGCTGCTGCGGATCATGCCCGGCAGCTGATGGATCAGACCACAATGTCCAAAAAAAGAATAGGGCCGCAGCACAACCAAGTGCGCATGCCACTGTCATTATTGGCAGCCCTAATAATGTTTTTGTTGCAATTGGGGACTTTTCATAAATTTCAGGCCGCAGGTAAGGAAAGAAAATTCCAGCACCTAGAACAATGCTCCACGCGAGAACCGCAGCTTCAATTAAAATTACAATGGTTGAAAAGAACTCGGTAAACACAAATAACGCCATAAAAATCACCGTTATAAGTGTGCATACAAAAATTGCCACCACTGGTGTGTGCCGTGTTGGCGAAATCGTCCCCCACGCTTCCGGGGCGATTCGATCGAATGACCACGCTACAATAGCCCTAACACCAAATGTGTGCATCCCGGGTATCCACATCCACATCCAGAAAATAAATCCAAGGGATACAAGAATACAAACAGCTGTTGAACCCGAAAGAACTCCGGCCAACAATGTGATGGTAGGATCTGCTTGGACTCCTACTCCCAATACAAAATTAGATGCAGCGGTCCCGAGAAATTCATATCCAAAAACATCAAGACACAGTGTAATAGTAATGACAAAAATGACTGTTGCCAAAATAATCGCGCCTAGCATTCCATAGGTTTGAGATTTCTGCACCGACTTCACTTCTCCGCCAATGGCAATAGAGAATGCCGCACCAATCAAGGGAAGAAATGGCCAATTTGATACTAGCCACGTTTGCTCTGTATTTGAACTACCATCCCAAGCCCAGCCATTCTCCTTGCCCGACGCAATGATTGCCTGATATGGATTTTCGGTTCCAAGAACTGGCCCCAAAAGAGCGTTGAAGCTAGAGACAAATTCCTCATTCGTTCCTCCGGAAAGAACAGCGATCAATATTACCGAACCGATCAGGGCTGCTGTTAATATAAATCGTTGGGTCGCCAGGTAAAATCGCATTCCCGCTGAAAGGATAACACCAGATGCTATTAATATTAGCGAACCAATAATAAACAAGGGCCACGGTTCCATCACCCAGCCAGCGGCGCTTCCCCAGGCTTCATTCCCCGTCATGTACCCAATAAATGTGAATGCTGGCGAGATACCAAGGTAAACGATCCAGTACGCCGCAATTGCGCAATAAAAAAGCCATGCTGTTATTTCCACTAAGCTCAAAGTCAGAGCCAGTCCCGGTGGTAAAATCCGTGAAGCAAAAACATAAATGCCACCCGACCGCGGTAATGTTGTGGACCAGGTGATCCATCCAAAGGCAATTAAAATCATACATCCAGCTGCTAACAAGGTGGCCTTTATCAGGTCACCGCCTGGATAGAACGCCGGGCCATATAGCATAATGCTCCCAACACCAAGACCAACGCTAATGAGGCCGAGGTTATAGATAAAAGTATCCAGCCCGCTAGCTGTACGGATCAACCCTGAGGCTTTGCGAAGAAAAATCCGCTGCCCACCTCCCGGGTCACCAGCAACAGCTGTCCCTCCTGTATCTTCCGACATATAACCATCTCCTTTCTTTTCTGCAATATTTGACCGACCGTATTTGCGAACAAATTATCCTTGAGTTAGTTGAACGCTCGACACCTCGCCTTCACTGAGAGTGACTAACACCCCTTGTAAAATTCCCTCAGGATACACACTGCCGGGATTGACACAGGTAGTCCTCCCGATCTTGATTTTGCCTCGACCTTCATGAATGTGGCCGTGGATTCCCAATAGTGGTTGCTGTTTCTCTATTTCTGAATACAAGGCTTTGCAACCAGCCTGCATCGATACCGGGTTTCCCATATCGAAAACAACCTGAAGATTGTCATCGAGCTTTGGGCATCGATCGAGAACCGTACCATAAGGTGGCACGTGAACATTAAATATACATGTTTCCATATTCTTTACTTGAGGGATAAGTGCTGCAAACCTTTCCTGATATTCTTCTTCGGTATATTCGCGTTCAGTATCCCAGGGTGTCTTAGTTGAACCTCCGCAATGTAAGATTTCATAACCCTTGAATTCAGTAATTTCCATTTCATGATATTGGATGTGAGATGCTTTATGTAGAATAGGATCAATTTCAAAAAAATCGTCATTTCCAGGGCTTGTGATCAGTGGAATTTCTGTTCCAGCAAGTTTTTCCTCTGCATAATCTGCCCATTCCTGAACCCGTTCCCCCACAAGCTTCTTAAATAATTTTTCCTGTGCAGCTGGATCATTTTTCATACCCTGAAACTCAGTTTCTGTCATTACTGTAGGGTAAAACCCCTGATTGTTGACACGTTTAATAAACTGATCTAGTTCTTCTTGATTTTTTATTATGACTTCTTCCCCTGTTTGAAATCCTTTAAAAGTTCCATTTGCTTGTTCGGTTATTGGAATAACTGCTTTGCCAGTTAAGTCTCCACCCATAACTAAAAGATCCGCCCCATAAAATTTGGCGCCATTGACAAATTTCTTAAAACAAACTGCTGATCCATGCAGGTCAGAGGCAAAAAAAATGACTATCTTTCGACTACTATCTTTCTTCTTTTTGTTCCAGAACATAAACGCTTCTCTCAGAACTTGGTCAGGTAATTGTCTATCTCCCAACTAGAAATTTGATTATGAAAATCCCACCACTCATTTGTCTTTAACTCAATATAACTTTTCTTCAACTCTTCGCCCATGACTTGTTCAGAAAGAGGGTCAATTTCAAAAGCCTCTATTGATTCCAGCAATGTCCTGGGCAGCATGCCAACCTTAGCTTTCTTTAACTCCTCATCACTTTGTTCATACATATTAACATCAATTGGATCCCCCGGGTCAATATCTTGCTCAATACCATTAAGACCTGCACCTAACATCATTGCTGCCGCCAAGTAGGGATTCATTGCCGTATCAACTGCACGACACTCCCAACGTGCACTCGATAAATAGATTCCTTTATCGGGTTTTGCTGCTCCTTCTACTTCCGGACGCAGTTTCGGAACACGAAGCATATGTGTGCGGTTATTGCCCCCATATGAAATAAAAATTGGAGCCCACGTATATCCCGTCATAGAACCCGTCTTAACTAATCTTTTATAGGAATTGACCGTTGGACATGTGGTGGCAACAATAGCTTTAGCATGACGCTTAATACCTCCAAGAAATTGGTAAGCGATTTTTGATAGTCCACAACCACGCGGATCACTGGAATCACCGCTTATATTCTTCCCTGTTTTTGCCGACCTGAGCGACATATTGAAATGGGCGCCACTGCCTGTACGATCATTATATGGTTTCGGCATAAATGTCGCTTCCCAGCCAAAACTGCGAGCGACTTCCTTTGTTAGCAGCCGCCAAAGCACAAAACGGTCGGCCATCGTAAGTACATCCGCATAAGAAAAATCAAACTCATATTGACCATTGGCATCTTCATGATCAAAAGAATGTACGTCCCACCCAAGTTGATTCATGTAAGTGACAACCTCATCAAGGTACTCCATTGACTCAAGAGTCATGGAGAAATCATAAGCTGCCTTTGGTAATGTGTCATTGGGATTATGGGGCTTAACTATGCCATCCGCATTATCGACAACAAAAAGTTCACATTCAATTCCTAGATTTAACCCAATGCCCATCTTCGCAGCGCGTTCCACTTGTTGACAAAGAATTGTCCGGGAGCACATATGCCAAAAATTGTTATGATACTTTAAATTTCCAGGGGCCCAGGCAATTTCAGGGCGCCATGGCAACGCTGTAACAGCTTTGATATCAGGGTGGATTGCAAGTTCATCGTCATCTGGCCCTTGTCCTAAACCATCCAAAGCAGCACCAGTGAAAAGCTCTGAACCACGCATCATTCTTTCAAAATGGTGAATGGGAACAGTTTTTCCCTTTGGGATTCCATGAATATCGACGTAAGAAGCAAAACAGTACTTCACCCCGCTATCGGCCAGGGTCTTTTGCTTTTTCAACCAATTAGCAACTGATTTTTGATTTTGACCAAGGCTTTTTGGTGCTGTTTTCCCCATCTTACGTATCTCCCGACCATAAACAACGTAACTTAAACACCTACCCCCACCCAATCAACTGGCGTTTAAAGTGGTTTTGTATTTAATACTTGCGAGCAAGATCGCCTCCAAGCGACGATCTTATCACTTTCTCCAGATAAGCTGCAGATTCATTTGCTTTTATCATTTGTGCACCCGCCAACCCCGAATAAAGCAGAGATAGATATTTTGTAAATTGTATTCTAATATAAAAGACATAGCTAGGGGCTTCGACAATGTCCCATAATAATTAATTAGTCAATTAATTATTATTAAGGAATCCTGAAAGTTTAACCATTTAAAAAACTGGCTAAAATTAAATGTTAGCCGTCATTAATCCTGACTTTTCACCTACTTGGTTACCCCCAAATAATTTAGCCCAAATTTGCTGCCTCAGAGCCCATACTGCTTGATTTAAATCAAAGTCATTTAAGATGACCCCACGAACCATTACCCCGTCAAGGTACGTTGAAATAAAAAGTGCTAACGCGTCAGGGTCACAAGCAACAAATTGCCCTTGCTGAATTCCTCTTCCGATGCATTTAGAGAGGATTCGTTTTTCCTCATCATAAAATTGACGAATTTGCTGATCAATAATTGGTATTTTTGTTTCAGAACCTGAGTAATCAAGGCTAACTTTTACAAACTTATAAATTGGCGCGTACAGTTGCACATGGTTATCCAACCAATTATTAATCACATCAACTGGATTCTCATGGCGCGCCTGCAAGTTGGAAAAGTTCTTAAAGGCCTGGTGGATAGCAAATTCAATTGCGGCGCGAAACAAATCTTCCTTGCTTTTATAATAATAATATATCAAGGCTGTATTTACCCCAATTTCTTTGGCAATATCTTTTATTGTAACCGAAGCAAAATTGCGCTCTGCAAACAAATCCAAAGCCGTTGCCGCGAATTGCTCCCCACGGTTCACCTCCCCCTTTCCCGCTTTCGACAAAGGGCGACCACGCGATGGTGTAAGTTCCTTCCTATGTGTCTTGTCAATCATACCTAGCGTCATGCTCCCGTACTTCCTGACTATTCGATGTATAAACGATTTTAGTAATCATTGCATTAAGCAAGTCAACCAAACGCCAACCCGTCTGACATAATTCTATCACAGTTCAAAATATAATTTCTTGCAATTTTTACTAGCTATAATGCAAAATCACTCCGTATAGGTGTATTTTTTCCAACCTATTTATTAATTAATTAGTTAAAGATCAAGAGAGGGAAAGATGCCTTTAGGAAACATTAATCGAAAGCAGGCGAATAACGAGGTTTTCAAACGCCTGTGTACAGCTAATCCGGTACTTGTAAATGTGCTTCCTGCGGGGCAGATAGTACCTGGTTTGACCAAAAACACCATATTGACGTCAGGACCACCAATGTCATGGAAGCACTACCGAGGCGGGCAACGCAATGCTATCTTGGGCACCGCGCTTTTTGAGGGGCTCGCAACCTCACCTGAAGATGCCGCCCTGAAAATCTCTTCAGGAAAACTGAAGATAGGTGGCTGCCATGACTATAAATGCGTTGGTTCATTGGCCGGGGTTTATTCAGCCTCAATGCCAGTTTTTGTTGTTGAAAATGACGTTCACGGAAATAAGGCCTTTTGCAACCTATACGAAGGGACTAACCCCCGACGTTTAAATTATGGCGTCTACGACGAAGGCGTAAAAAAACGCTTGACCTTCGTTAACGACATAGTTGGACCTGTGGTTGGGGAAGCTGTGCGTCAGGCCGGCGGTATCCCTCTTAAACCCCTTATGCAGCGAGCACTTCATATGGGTGATGAGCTCCACAGTCGCAGCACGGCTGCCTCACTCCTGTTCACACGCGAACTATTCCCACATTTGATTAATCAAATGGATATAAACCCTAGTGAGGTAAAGCAAACGCTTAACGCTTTAACAGAAGATCATTATTTTTTTCTTCGTCTATCTATGGCAGCCTCGAAAGCAACGGCTGACTTTGCACATGGCATTGAAAAATCAAGTGTTGTTTCAGCAATGGCATTTAATTGTCAGGGTTTTGCTATTAGAGTTAGCGGTCTAGGCGATACTTGGTTTAAGGGGCCTCATGCAAGCGTAGAGGCAAAATTGTTCCAAGGGCATTCAGAAGAAGAGATCACCTGGATGGGTGGTGAAAGCACTATCACCGAAACCATTGGGTTGGGTGGCTTTGCGCAAGCCTGTTCATTTGCCCTCCAAAAATATCAAGGTGGGTCTGCACAAAATATGATTAAACTCAATAAAGAGTTATATAAAATAACCATAGGCGAAAACCCAGACTACCATATTCCTGTGCTTGACTACCGCGGGACCCCAACAGGGATTGATATATTTTCTGTTTGTGAGACCGGTATTTTACCCGTAATGGATATTGGCATCGCTGGAAAAGATGGCGGGCAAATCGGTGCTGGCCTCGTTCGCGCCCCAATGGAGTGCTTTGTGAAAGCTAGAGAAGCCTATCAGGCAACATACCACTAGCAACACACCACCATAGTGCAAATTTTTTACAAGATTAACTTTTACCGATCACTTGATCTCGATGCCCAAGCTTCCCAACAGACACCATCGTTCCAATTACATCAAGAATAACACGGCATGCTAATTGAGAGGTATTGTCATTAACATCATATGGAGGGGAAACCTCTACTACTTCCATAGCACATAATCCCTCACGGGCTATAAGACGAACCATTTCCAGTGCCTCCCTTGGCATAAATCCGCCAGGTTCAGGCGTCCCCGTCCCTGGAGCAAATGCTGGGTCAATACTATCAATATCAAATGACAAATAGACGGCATCAGCATCTTTCCATGCTAATTCGAGAGCTAAGCTTGCTGTGCCTTGAATTCCCAGCTCTTCAAAGTCTTTCATTGTTATCACACTCGTTCCACGGTCTCGAGCTACTTCCGAGCCAGGCCTATTACCATACCAACCTCCGATGCCAACCTGAACGAGGTTTTTGGGAGGGCAATTTGATAAGCCTACATCATGCATGTGTGAGTGATGCTGGTGTGCTTTGCTATGATCAACGCTTTCATGGTTGTTCGTTGTCCAATACCACGGCGTTGTGTGCATACGTTCATCCATATCAATATCTTGAGTATCAAGATGGCGATCAAAATGAATTATTCCTACATTTCCACTAATATTTTGAGCAACTCCGCGAACATTAGGATAACCAAGACTATGGTCTCCCCCGACGATAATTGGGAAAGCGCCAGAGGTGAAAACATGTGAGATGCCTTTTGAGACTTGGTCAAAAGTTTTTTCAATATTTCCTGGAATTACAAAGATGTCACCGGCATCACACAAGTCCAGCTCTTCAAACAAGTCAACGGCCCCATCCACACAGTAGCCATCATATAGGGCCGAAATGCGCCGGACTGCTTGTGGTCCAAATCGAGCCCCGGGGCGATAAGTAGTACCCGTATCAAACGGCACGCCTACAAATGCAGCCTCATAATTACCAACCTCCCGAATATTTTCACAATAGCGTGATTTCATGAATGTGTTAATTCCAGCAAATGCCGGTAAATGCCCACGACTAAACAATGATATTGAACGATCATTAATAGAATCCGCAGCCTCGAGGCCAAGTTCCAACCCGCGTTGAATTTCCTCATCCTGCTTGCTTTGAGAAATTTTTGCTAACCTATTCAGGTTCCGATTGCCTCGCAACTCACCCGTTTTTGGATCTGGCATACTTAGTTTCCCTTATTTCAACCCTTATACAGACTTAGCCCACCTAGCCTCAGATGCTAATGCTTATTTGTCAACAATTTAAACAAATGATAGGCTCTTTTCGGCAACCGGCGTCACGCTACTGTGCAAGCTAGGGCTCAGCTTTGCGAAGAAAACAGATAAAGGCTATAGCGGCATAATCAAATGAATCTGCTGCACTAAGCTCTCTTCATTGCCCAGTCTGTTGCGGACACTTGATTGCAAGTAGAAGATCTATTTTCCCTATTGGTGAATAGTCGACACTTTAAAATCATTTCAAATCCTACCCACACTCCTAAAAATTCACTACGCTAAAAACGAGACTAGCGCCACGGCAAAGAGAATGTTTTGACATTGGAGAAGCTTTTAATTGCTTCAATAACACCTTCCTTGTACCCTAAGCCAGAATCTTTGATTCCTCCAAATGGAGACATTTCAATGCGATAACCAGGGACTTCCCAAATATTTACCGTGCCGTGATTTAACTCATCAATAAACCGCGTAATATAATCAAGGCGGTTTGTACAAACTCCTGCAGACAGACCAAACGGGGTTCCGTTTGCTACACGTATTGCTTCATCAATTCCCTTAACACGCACAATAGGTATTGCTGGCCCAAAAGTTTCCTCAAAAACTAATTCCGAATCCCACGGAACTTGATCTACAACCGTCGGTGGGAAAATTGCGCCTTCCCGATTGTTGCCATATAGTAACGTTGCCCCAGATGAAACAGCTTTCCTCACCCTTTGCTGGAAAGTCTTTGCAGCCTCTTCAGTGATTACAGTGCCAATGTCTGTAGCTGGATCTGATGGGTCCCCATATTTGAGAGTTTTCGCCTTTTCAACAACCAAAGCACCAAATTCATCGGCTACACTATCAATCACCAATATACGCTTCACTGCTGTACAACGTTGTCCTGAATTTTTTGTGGCACCCTCAACCGCTAGAACTGCAGCACGATCAAGATCTGCCTCTTCCATAACAATTAATGGTGCATTCCCTCCAAGCTCTAGAATGGTACGTTTATAACCAGCTTTTTGAGCAATCATCTTGCCGACAGGAACGCTTCCAGTAAAAGTGACTAGGTCAATATGAGGATCGGTAATCATAGAATCCCCAATATCCGTTGGTACACCCGTGACCACCTGAAACATCTCTGGCGGCAAGCCTGCCTCATAAAGAATATCAGCTAGCAACAAACACGTCAGTGGTGTTTGTTCAGTCGGTTTACAGACCATCCGGTTGTTTGTTGCAATAGAAGGAGCGATCTTGTGCGCTACCATATTTAAAGGGTGATTAAATGGTGTAATTGCGCTTATCACGCCCAACAGTGGCTCATATTGCGTAAAAATCTTCCGCTTTTTACCATGAGGTGTGAGATCGCATGAAAAAATCTCACCATAATCCTGAATACAAAGCTGACCTGCCAAAGTAAATACATCAAAAGATCGCCCAGTTTCATAAAGCGAGTCTTTTTTAGACAGCCCACTTTCTGCAGTAATTAGATTGGCAATTTCATCCTTACGCCCAGCAATCGCATTTGCTGTTTTGTGCAAAATTTGTTGACGTTCGTAGCGTGTCAGATTCGGTTTGAAGTCATTTGCTATTTTAAATGCTTTGGCAACCTGCGCTTTGCTAGCCTTTGGAACTATGCCAGTAACTTTATTATTGTAAGGGTTAAAAACTTCAATGGTACCCCTTTCACCAATAACATTTTTTCCGCCGAGGCGCATAGTTTCTTGAATAATATTAGAATCCACCTTTAATTACTTTCTTGTTAATATTTTAAACCGAATGATTAAGAATACCATATATCACTGGAGGTACACCGGTAACGATTGATACATTGTTTGGATTTGTAAAACTTGAAATTACACAATCAGCACGCAGGTCAGCACCTTTCTTAAGCGCTTTGAAAAGAAATGGCATATGACCGGAAGCAATTGCTTGTTCGATGTAACTTGGCTCAGATCCATCAATGCAAACAACAACAAGCGGCTGGTTTGGCCACCTATAATTGCGTCCATTAACAACTACTGACTTTTCTTTGTTCATTATTACACTTGTCTCCAACCTAGCTAATATGCATTGTTTTAAATAAAGAACTTACCAAAAATCCAAACCGCTACCGCACTAATTTCCATCTCTCCTTTTAGAGGAGATAAAAAAATCTCGGCACATCAGCCTTATAATTCACGGCGTTTCTCGTAGAACGGTTGGCTGTTGAATGGTAGTCCAGGTAACCCTTTAATAGTATAAATCTCAATCCGCAACATCAACTAAAAAAAGGGTCCAGACACATCAAAATTAATACTTCAGCCTCAAAAAAAATCTATACACTAATACCTGGAAAAGCTTTATTGATCCGATCCTCTGAAATCTCATGGATTTCGCGGAGCCGCCTTACAATAGCTATTGAAAGCCTTCTCACCTCGGGGTGGCTTTTTGAGTAAAGGTTAATTTGCTCCAATGCATCGTTTGCATGATCATAAAGCTGCAATCCACAAGGACTCAGCTTGTCGAGAGGATCCCGAAATTCTTTCCACATAAAATTCCAACGCTTGTCTCGTGCTGCCATGTAGAGGGGGCGCATATCAAAAACACAATTACCCCCAAAAAACGATTCAAGCACCACTTCGTTTCTGGACTTAACAGTGTCATCCCAAACTGGTGAGCCTACCCACTGCGGTGACGGTGGAATTCCAAGAATCGCAGTAATAGTCGGCACAACATCTGTAAGTTCTACTATATGGCTATTCACACCTGAAATAAGGTTGGAGTTTGAAAACAGTAATGGCACACGCACACTATGGCTATAAAGATAGCCGTGGTGAGAAATATCACCATGTTCACCTAGCTCCTCTCCATGGTCGCCACAAACCACTAAAAGTGTATTATCTAATATTTTTCGTTCTTCTAGTGCTTCTACAATTCGACCTATTTGTTGATCGGTATATAAAATTGCAGAGTCATACAAAGCGGACCATGTATGCCACTCTTCATCAGTTTTAGGTTTTGAACGAATAGCTACCGAAATATCGATGTCATGACTATACCCAAGAGACGCAAGATATTTTGGTGTTTGAAGATACCAATTTGGACCAGTCCCTGGACAGTATGGTATATGAGGATCAAAAAAATGGCTCCATATGAAAAATGGTGATTCCCCATCCCAGTTTCTTATTTTGGAAATAATTTGGTTAGTCACTGCAGCGCTGTCGACGTAACGCTTTTGTCGGTAATGTGCAAATTTACTTATATTTGCATCCACTAGCCCTCCCAAACGTTCAAGTACAACTGCTAATCCCGCGCGGAAAAGAGCTCGAACAGTCCGCTTGTAGCGCCACTCTCGCGCTATCCATTGGTGGGGCTTAGGAATATAATAAAAATGACGCTGCACGTAAGATAGGATATCTCTGTGAAACTCTTCACGGTGTTGTTTAACCAATAGAATTATTTTATCAAAATCATAACCATCTGTTATAAAGCGTTCACCGCCATAACACGCCACGTCTTCAGGCATGCGTGTTTTCCGTTCACGGCAATAATCGATCATATGATCAAAAAAAACGCCAATGGTTATTTTTGCTTTTTCTACAATCTCAGCATCTGTTATTTTTCCGCTATGCCACAACGCTAGAGTCGATCGAAACAAAGTCAAAGCCATGCCTGGCAGCGTATTTAAAACAAATAGCAAGTGCTCATTGTCTATGTAATCACCATAACCGTGATATCGGCAAACCCAGTGATTGGTGCAATAAGCTGATACTTTGTAACCCGCTGAATGAACTTTTTCAAACACCGTACTAGGCCTGCCCTTGGCTCCAGTGTCATAACCACCATAAGATAGGGGTTTGCTTGATGTCATAATTGATGGAAAGCAAATATTCGTGAATCCTCCGGGTGCGACTGCCTGAGTGCAATTGATGCCACGAGACGCAAGTCGTTCAAGGTTCGGAGTTGTTGGTCGGATATACCCATTAACACTAGAGCGATCTGCTCGAAGTGCTTCGACGGTAAGAAATATCACATTCAATTTATTTTACTCGTGAAAATTGTTCGTTTTTTTAAACACATTTTTGAAATAATTACGGCCACAACACCTTATTAAGGTACCCATATTAATTAATTAAGTGGATAAATATTTTTACTAAACTCCGAGCTTTAAGTTTCGGCTAATCGTGTCTTTTTAAGGAATCCACTGGCTATATAAAGGGAAAGTTCGACCACATTAACGTAATTCTAATCCATTAAAACGATCTTTCTTGAGCCGATACTATGTTATTTGCAAGGCGAAAAGTCACCTGCTTTTTATACCCTGATCCAAGCTCTATAGCAAAGAGATTCTGCAATCCAAAACATACACTCTCACGAAATGTATTTTGCAGATTTTAGTGCCTTCAAAGAGTTATATCGAATTATCAGGCGAGTTATAAGATTTTTCCGAAAACTTGTTTTTAAAGAAAGGGATAAAAGAAAGCACTTTTGCCTAAACGAACCCTCTTATTTCAGACCCTCTTTTTTAAAGATTGAAAAGCCGCTAACGCCGCCTCGCGTGATTGTTTTAAATCAATGATAGGGCTGGGATAAGTAATATCCAGCTGCACATTGGCATTCTCCAAAACATATCCTTCAGCTTTCCACGGGCTGAAAAGGTATTTGTCTGGCAACATTGCAATTTCAGGTACAAATCTTCGAATGTACCTGCCATCTGGATCAAATTTTTGTCCTTGGGTCGCTGGATTGAAGATTCGAAAAAAAGGAGAAGCATCGGCACCGCAACCTGCAATCCACTGCCAACCAGCGCTATTGTTAGCCAGATCAGCATCGACCAGCGTGTCCCAGAACCACCGTGCTCCATAATGCCAGTGTAGACGAAGGTTCTTCACCAAAAATGAGCCGACAATCATCCGCACCCGATTATGCATATAACCTGTTTGCCAAAGTTCACGCATACCAGCGTCGACCATCGGTATGCCTGTTCTTCCTTTTTGCCATGCACGTAATAAGCTCTCATTATCAAACCATGGAAAAGCATTAAACCTCGACTGGAGGTTCTCTCTTGGTAGTTTTGGGTTATAATAAAGCTGGCTATATGAAAATTCACGCCATCCTAACTCACTACAGAAATGCTCAATGTTTTGATCGGCACTAATACTCTTAACGCCGTACCAAAGTTGATTGGGGGATATTTCACCAAAATGAAGGTGAGGTGATAACCTTGAAACATACGGTTTAGCGGGAACATTTCGGCCATCTTTATAATGTGGCAGCCCCTCATTTATAAATTCTTGAAAACGCACACGCGCACCACCCTCTCCTATATTCCAGTGTTGCACCATCTTTTTGTCCCACCGAATATGGGGCAAGAGCTGCAACGCATCTAGGTTAAGGGAAAACTCTTCATCTTTGTGATACTGAACATTCTGGGGGGGATCTAAGGGGTCACGGGGCACCTCAGCCCCCAAGCACCCCTTACGGTAAAACGGTGTAAAAACCTTGTAAAAGCTACCGTCTTGTTTTTTGACCGTCCAAGGCTCCCAAAGCAGTGAACCGTTAGCACTTTCGACTTCAATCCCTTTAGCTTTGAGGTTTTCTTTTATCCTTCTGTCACCTACTATACGCCAAGGTTCATAGCATCGATTCCAGTACACAGATTTTACATTAAATCGAGCAACAATATCATTAAGAATATCAAGGGGCTCCCCATGGTAAATCGATAAATTACCTTCCAACGAGGCTTCTAATGATGCAAGCGAGTGGTGCAACCACCAGCGGCTTGCTCGTCCCATTTTAAATTCACTGGAATTCAGATCATCAAAAATATAGATTGGTAAAACATGCCTGTGTTTTGCAGAATTTGTCAGGGCCGGATTATCGGATAGTCGCAAATCCAAGCGAAACCAGTGAATGGATATATTTTCTTTCATAAAGTATGATCTCGCTGAATTGTGGGCGATAAGAATTGTGCCATAAATATATCGTTAGTGGTCAGCTCGGTACTACTATAAATATAGAGAAAGAGAAATTTTTGCGGACACTAACATGGCGGAGGGAGAGGGATTCGAACCCTCGATACGGTTTCCCGTATACACGCTTTCCAAGCGTGCGCCTTCAGCCACTCGGCCACCCCTCCG
>PBKU01000043.1 GCA_002722175.1 Magnetovibrio sp. | reverse complement strand
CCACAAGGTTAAAATAAGGAGATCGGCGGGCTAGGGCACCCGATACCACATTATCCGCCGAACTCCTTTCTAGTAGGTGCACAGCACCATGAATATCCTCAATATTTCTCAACGGCGCCGTAACATCTAAATCAACAATAGTACTTAATTTTTTGTTTGTTTGCATTTCAACTGCTGCTGCGCAATGCCGAATGGATGGAATCTTGGGCGCTAAATCGCTAGCAAGCTCTATAGGGCGTTCAATTAAAAAATCTACATTTTCAATTTTTCCTAATGCTAAAATAGCAGAGCTATCACTGCTAATTGCAATCCAGTCAAAAATTTTACTGTCTTTGGCTTGCTGAATGGTGTGGTTAATTAAAGGTCTATTATCTAAATAGCGCAAATTTTTGTTTTTGACCCCTTTGCTGCCTTTACGAGCACAAATAACAGCAAGCCGCTTTATGGTTGAATCCACTTTTTATATTTTGATGCATGTGCAGCTGCATCAATCATGCCCATAACTTCAAGGCCTGCTTTGATATCACAAATTATGCTATCGTCATCAAAAAGCATTGCTTTATGTTGTGCAATGTAAGTGTCATCGCGCCCTATAACAAAGGTTTTATTCATATTTTCGGCTTCTACCGATCCAGATATTAGATCTAAGGACAGAGAGCCTTTATCAGTGAGCGCTATAACTTTTCTACGAGCCTTGGTATCAAGATAATTCATTTGCAAAGAAATTGACGGGACCTGTTTTGTCTCAAACAAAACTGTAAATACATCATCACTATCTATTTCTAGATTGCTAAAGTGTCCACCTGAAGCCGTTAGATTTACCCAAGGGCCAAATAACCAAATTAGATAATCCAGTTCATGAGAAAGGTCCCGTAACACACCGCCACCTTGAGACGTTATTGCTGAATAGCCTGTTCGGTAGTCGGTATCTGGCCGCCAGTTGGGGAGATAGCTCCCTACATAGGCTGAAACAGCGTAAATTTTTCGTTCTGAAATGATTTGTCGGAAGTGGATCAATGCGGGGTGAAAACGAAGGTTGAATGCGACTTTGATTTTCGAAAAAACGTGCGGAGGTTGTTCACAGCCAGCTTGGTACACAGGCTTTTCTATTAACAATTTTCCAGTAAAACCGGCTGCTGCGAGAGCATGTATATCATCACGATGTTCAGAAGTTCGGCTGGCTATAATCACATAACCTGGCTCATGTTCTTTAACCGCGGCCTCTACATTGCTGTAGTGTGCTGGAATAGATAAATTTCGCCGACTGACAACAGCGACTTTGGCACCTAATTTATTTAAAAGATCTGTGTGCCGCTTTCCAATCGATCCGTAACCAATTATTAGGGCTTTCATGAATTTACGTTATTATTATATTCCGTTTGTGCTCGGCCGAGATCATTCAGGCGGCCAATATCCATCCAATGTTCATGAATAGGAAACACTGCAGTCTCTTCTCCCTCAAACACAGCACGCTCAAAAACTTGTGTCATATCAGATTGTTTATCTCTAGGGATTGAACCTATTAGCCGCGGTTCAAGAACATAAATTCCAGCATTAACAAAGAATCTATGTATCGGCTTTTCGTCAATTTTTTTAATTCGGTTGTTATCAATATTTACAACGCCGAATGGGACCTGAAAATCATATTCCCGGACACACATTGTAGCTACGCAATTCTCTTTAGTATGATAGTCTAGGAGGTCTTGAAAGCGAATTTGTGTTACTAAATCACCATTCATAACAATAAGTGGGGTTGTTGGAACTTCTGGAAGTAAAGTTAAAGCCCCTGCAGTTCCCAAACGCTTATTTTCTTTTAGGTACTCTATATTTACACCCCATTTTGAACCATCTCCAAAGAACGACAAAATCGCTTCCGCTTGATAATTGACTGCAATATAAAAATTATGAAACCCTTGCTCGATAAAACCCTCAAGAATTGATTGCAGCAATGGTTTGTTTCCAATCTTTAGTAACGGTTTTGGGGTATTTTCAGTCAATGGTCTAAGACGTTTACCAAGGCCGCCAGCCATTAGTATCACACGATTTGCGGGGTTAGGGCTTAATGACGAAAGGTCCCTTATATGGGTGATTCCAACAACACGACCCATGTTGTCAGTGAGAGGAATCTGTCTCAAAACCTCCGAGACAATCAGATTTAGGACAGACTGTTTGTCAGCATTAATATTGGCGGTTTTGGGTACAGTATTCATAATATCGCAAACTGGGGAACTCATATCGAGCCCACCTAGCAAACCACGCCTGACATCCCCATCTGTAATAGTTCCTAACAAAAATTCGTCGCTATCTACTACAAGCGCAATTTCAAACCCGCCTGCATTGAGTGTAAGCACCGAATCTCGGATAGTAGAATGCAGGGGAATTATTGAGTTTCGCCAGTCTAATTTGTTTTTAGACTTCATATAAAATGCTTCTTTACTAAAAACGAACCAATAGCAATATTAATTTCACCATGATTTAAACCGAGAATGTAATTCTTTTTACTCATAGTCTGGATTCTTACTTTGAGATTGTATTAATGCACCAGGGGCGTAATCGTGTGACGCGTTCTTCCCAATATATGACCAATAGTGCATAGGAGATATTCCGGTTCCAGGCCTTTTGGCACCCAGATTTTTTGGGGTAAAAGGTTCCCCGGAACGAATTAATTCGGTCGCGATCAGGCTTTTCCTTGCAATAGTTATGTTTTCAACTTCTGAAGGAAGCAGTGTTTTTACCCCATCGCCCAAGGCAATTTCAGTGTTGCGGATATTTTTAATCATATCTTTAAGTTTATCTGGCTCTAAGGAAGCTTTGTGGTCAGGGCCTGGAAGATTGCGGTCTAATGTAAAGTGTTTTTCAATTATTTGTGCCCCCATTGCTGCGGCGGCGACAGGAGCGATAATTCCTTCAGTGTGGTCAGAAAGCCCAACGGTTTGGCAAAATCTATCAGCTAAGGTTTGCATCGCCCGAAGATTTATGTCGTTGTTCGGTGTTGGATAGGCTGTAGTGCAATGTAACAGCGATACGTTCTCTCTCAAAAGTGCCTTGCCTTCCTTTGAATTAAAGGCTGCTTGAAATGCTTTTTGTGATGGTGCCTCATCAGATTGAATCATGCCAAATGCTATGACACCTAGAGCCATCTGGACTTCATCCAACGAACTCATCCCTGTCGACAAAATTATTTTACAATTACTTTGAGCCGCTTTCAAAATCAAAGGACCGTTCGTAATCTCGCCGGATGAAAGCTTAAGGGTCCTTAGTCCAAGGTCCGAAACTAAAAAATGCAAACTTGTCTCATCAAACGGTGTTGACAAAAAAGAAATTTGTTTTTTTTCACAGTAAGCGAATAGGGTTTTCACTGTTTCTTCAGAAAGCTCAAGGCGGCGTAGCATATCGAGTTGACTTTCGTTGACATCAGTAGAATTTTTTTGATATGGCGCTTTTGGAGCGCTTTCGGAAACAAGTGCATTAGCTTTAAATGTTTGGAACTTTATTGCATCTGCACCAGCTTGCACCGCTACATCAACTAGCTGAAGAGCCATTTCCGGGCTGCCATTGTGATTCACTCCAGCTTCCGCAATAATATATATACTCAATAGAATGTACCTAGCTTAAGTTATAAATTTTTAAGTTGCTCGAGATTTTTATGACTGAGTAAGTATATTGAGTGTTATTTAGTCTAGATTTGCCAAATTAAAGGTTGGTTTTTAAAACTCAAATAATTGTCAGATTTGTTTAGGTTTTGTGCTTTTTTTCTCAACAAGAAAGCGAGGAAAATGGTTGGTGTTGAACGAATTCTAGAGAACTGCAATTTTAAAGAGTTAGTCAAAACTTTAAACGTTCCTTCGAACGTAGACAATTTGAAACACGAAAATTTATATTGAAAGTGGAATATCAAAAAATTTTTTCATAAGAATATTTTCAAGGTTAATATTACGGAGAATATCTTTGATTCTTTTTGATGCTCCTGGAGCTCCGTATTTACCAGTTGTTTTTTTTGATATGTTTCGATGTTTTTTAGAGAGCGCAGTTGACAAAGCCTGATAAATTTCTTCTGAAGTTTCCCCGCAATCTATTATTGAGGAGGCACGGATCCGCCCTTTTTGCCGTTCACCAATGTTAACAGTAGGTATGCCGAGATAGGGTGCCTCAATAATACCGCTCGAAGAATTTCCAACAACAACCAAACAATACTTCAGAGCACTTAAGTAGCGGACTTGACCAAGAGAGGGAACCAACTTAACCCGTGCCGGGTTTTCATTTGCAAAATGTGATATAACTCGATTAATTGCAGCATTGCCTGGATCGGCATTAACTCCCGTGAACAAAATGCTTGCTTTTGAAAAACGCTTTAAGGCATCAATCATTGCCCGAGCCGCACACGAAGAGGCCTTCTTGCTTCGAGTGACTGGGTGGTAAGTTACGAGAAAATAGTCGCGATTCAGGTCTATTCCAACACTAGTGCTTAGTGATTTGAGGTCCATTAAATCTAAGTTAAGTATATTATCAAGCCCCGGCGCGCCAACAACAAACACCCGGTCTGGTGCTTCACCCATTTGTATTATCCGGTCACGATAGGATTCAGTGCTAGCAAAGTGTAAGTGCGCCATTTTAGTAATTGCGTGCCTAATAGAATCATCAAAGGCTCCTTCTGTTACTTCACCCCCATGAATATGGGCAATAGGAAAGCCAGCAATCATTGCAGCTTCTGCCGCACCTAAAACCTCAAACCGGTCACCAAGAATGACCACAATGTCAGGGTTAATGGTTCCCAGTGCTTCCGCAAAGCCTTTGACTGCAAGTGCCAATGAGCGTGATACCCCTAGAGGGCTATCATCTTTTAGCTTTAGTTGTATGGACGCATCAATTTTAAAACCATCGTCTTCAATTGTTTTATAAGTGTCTCCAAAGTTAGTTTCGAGATGGCTACCGCTAACGATTAGTTTTAATGCGAGCGATTGTTCAGAGTTAATTTCCCGCATTAGCCAGTAAAGGAGGCCATACTCTGCTCTGCTGCCGGTGACAACACAAACTTTACGTTTGCCCACGTTTCCATCCGATTTTGCATGGAAAAAACAAAGGTAAATTTGAGAACGTCATTTAATGTAGCCTTGATTTGTTAGCATACCGGAAGATGAAGAGTTTTCTATTGCTTCTTTTGTGTTATTTTGGAAGGCGTTCTGAAAGTTGTGAACTAGATGGAACATTTATTATCCGAGCATACATATCCTCAGTAACGGACAAGTCTGAGCGATATGCGGTTTTAAACATTGGCAGAAGATGCATTGGTCGCCATGCGGGGCGGGCCCCGTAACCGGCATTGTTTAGAGCAGCCAATGACTTGTCCCGAAAACTCACATCAGATGTTTCTAATACTAAAAAATTCAGCCAATAATTACTTTTTGCCCACCTAGGTTCAGAAAAAATGTTAACTCCATCTATCGAAGAAAAAGCTTCTTTATAGGCCTTTGCAAGCTTACGCTTTTGAATCAGAAAATCTGGTAACTTTTCCATCTGAGCACATCCTAAAGCTGCGTTTATGTTGGGCAACCGATAATTGAAGCCGATTTCTTGGTGAATGAATTCCCATTGATGTTTTTCTTTTGCAGTTGATGTCAAATAACGTAATTTGTCAGCAAGCGTCGTATCGTTTGTTAAAATTGCCCCCCCACCTCCTGTAGTAATGGTTTTGTTCCCGTTGAAACTTAGGATTGAGGCTCGTCCAAAAGTGCCAGTATGTTTGTGGTTATAATAAGAACCAAGTGCTTCTGCGGCATCTTCGATTAATGGTATTCTAAATTCATTGCTAAGATCAGAAAGTGCATCTAAGTCCGAGGGATGCCCAAAGGCATGTACGCAAACGATTGCGGCAATTCTTTTCCCTGTTTTGCAGTTGATCAATTCTGCATTTTCGCGTGTAGTGATGGACTTAAGATGTTTTCGGAGCTTTTTAGCGTCGAGCCCAAGAGAAATTCTTTCAATATCGACAAAGTGAGGAGTCGCGCCAGTGTAAGTTACAGCATTTGCTGTGCCAACAAAAGTAAAAGAAGGAACAATAACCTCATCGTCGCAGCCAATATTTAAAGCGGAAAATATTGCGTGCAATGCAGCAGTTCCGCTTGAAGTAGCAACTACATGCCTAGCCTTTGTGAAGTTAGCTATCATATGTTCGAATTTTTCAACATATTTTCCAGCTGTTGATACCCAACCTGTATCAATGCAGTCTTTTAAATACAAGAATTCTGTTTCAGAAAAACAAGGTTCGTGAAGAGGAACAGGTTGTCCTAAGATACGGTCAAGAGTGCAAACAATTGATTTGATTGAAGGTGTTATATTATGAGGCAGGATACTTAACCTGATAGTTGCCGTAAAAATTGAGGCGATGCTCTATATCAGGAAACAAATTTTCCTTTAGCGCGCTAAAAAGCTCCTGGATGCCATCTTCAATCGTATAAGTTGGTTCAAAGTTAAGGGTCTCCCTTATTTTTGTAAAGTCTACCCTGTAATTACGTGGGTCGGGGCCGTGGTCTTGATAAGCTATGGGCGCATCGGGGATAAACTTTAGAATTGTCTCAACAATCATGCGCTTAGTATAATTGTTAGCTTCTCCACCGGC
This sequence comes from Magnetovibrio sp., assembly GCA_002722175.1. Taxonomy (GTDB): domain Bacteria; phylum Pseudomonadota; class Alphaproteobacteria; order Rhodospirillales; family Casp-alpha2. Next base: position 48,137 of record PBKU01000043.1, on the reverse strand, counting down.
ATTAAAGACTTCAAATTTTATCGCCCGGTTAGGTGCTTCAAGGGCATTATGAATCACAGCAGCAAAGTCTTGGACATGGCAATATGGCCTCCATGTATCTGGGTCATAAACAAGTAGTTTATTTTTAAGGGCCATTTGCCGGACAAATTGGCTGATTGTTAGGTCAAAGCGCATCCGGGGAGCAAGTCCAAAAGCAGTAGCAAAACGCAATATGACAACATCAAAATTTGTTTTTCCATTGAGTGCTAACAATTTTTTTTCTGCTTTCACTTTTGCTTTTGCATAAAGTGAAAGTGGTTTGAGTTCGAAATTTTCATCAGCAACTTGGTTCTCCCGGATAAAACCGTAATTAGAGCACGTTGAAACAAATATAACTCGTTGGAGTTTCTGTCCATCAAGCTGGTCTATCAACCTGCTTATTCCAACGTCGTTTACCGCTCTATGAACTCCTGGGTATTTCTTTGTAATTGGGTCGCCAACTAGGCCCGAAAGGATAACAACATCAGTAGCCCCCATGAGAGCTTTTTTCACAGTATTGGGGTTAGCGTGATCCCCATTAAGAACCTCAAATCCAGGGGCATCCATTAATCCAAGCATAACATTTTGACTGCCGTATAAAAATAAGTCGACGACCCGAACTATATAACCACTATTCAAAAGGCGACGAGCTACTATTGGCCCAATATATCCACCACCGCCAAATATCGTAACTAAACGTTTCCCTTGAGATTTACTTGGTTTGGTACTCATTAGATTATTCTTATATTCCACGCTACCGCACTTCTGATGAAAATACACCAGGCAAAATTCCTGCACGCCAAGTAAATTTAATTATACGGCGGCGTAAATCGCATCCTTCGACACGGTAGTTCGAACCTGTTGTCCGAGTAGGTTAAGCAAAATTGTGACGCGGTTTTTATCGTTGTTACTTTCAAATAAAGCTTCTAAATCGCCTAATGCACGATGCAAAACACGGACAGTCTGACCGGGCCGAAAAGAATTTCCCAGGTGTGTTTTTACTAATCCGTCACTATCTTGTCGGGCTCGAATCTCATCAATGACATGCTCTGGAATAGCCGCAGGGTTTGTTCCAAAGCGAATAACGTCGACAATCCCGACAGTTGATCGGATTGCTCTCCATGATTTATTATGTGGTTCAACCTTGACAAACAAATATCCTGGAAAAAGGGGACGGGGGACCCAATCAATTTTACGAGCATGACTGCGTCTTTTAAGATATTTAGGCAAAAGCACATTAAATCCCTGCCTTAACAGATGTTGAAGCGAGATATCTTCGGCATTTTTGTGGGTTTTTGTTGCGCACCAGTATGTCATTATCTGTCTTTTCCGATCACAGGTTTTTTATCAATTCCAAGAAACTTGGGTGCAAAAACACGCTCTGTCGGCAAAACACTTCGAGCTAAGCGATAGTAATAAATTGGGTTCTTCATGTCACAGATAATCATGGCATCAAAGGAATCTAACTTGTCTCCAGGTATTGAAAGTAAACCTTCATGAGAGTTTTTTTCGATGGTAGAGTTTTTGCTGAAGTGGTATAGCTTTATTTCTTTTGTGGGCACAGACATAACAAAAATATCTACAAGATCACCTTCGCCCAGAACAACCACACGGCGCCATTTATTTTTCTGGCAGCAACTATAAATTGTATTAGCTTCATCGCGCGTAACCCGAAATAATCCCAGGGATTGAGAGAGGTATTCAGCTGTTAAATGGGTTTTTTCCATAAACCCTTTAGGAGTTAGATAATAAGCGTATCGATTTGCTGGCGCTTGTTTGACTTTGATAAATCCTTTCTTAATGCAGCGTTTCAGATACGTGTTTGCTAACCCGAGGGCAATTGATAACTCGTTGGCAATAAAACGTTGGGAGATGCGATCGCTATTATGTATAGCCGTTAGTAAATCCAACGTAATTCGCTGTTCGCTATCCAAAGTATTTGATTCTGAATCATATTTTGCCATACGAGCAACGCCTGGTTTTTTTATGATAAAAAAGCAATGTACAGCGTTCATTAGGTGAACGTCAAGTGCGTTCGTGCAATGAACGCTAGAAAATTATAATGTTACATATTTAAGTGAAGAGAATATTTTCCCTATTTAACAATGGGGTGGCAATTTAAGTTTGAAAAAAGAACTAATTCTAAGAATTTTATTATTCTTAGAATTAGTTTTTATAGGGTGTATGGACTATTTAGTCTTTATATTTAGATTGTTGGCTCCTATCTTCACTGGATTAGAATATTGCTAGGTGTTGGGTGGTAGCAATTTAATGCAAGACAATATTGCGATAATTGGTCTCGGGTATGTTGGGCTTCCGCTTGCCTTGGAATTAGCTAAAAACTTTGACGTCATTGGATTTGATGTTTCAGTCCGGCGAACCCGGGAGCTAAAAGCACACCAGGATAGAACCGGGGTAGCTTCAAGGGAAACTTTACGTAATAGTTCTCTTCGGATCACTTCAACTACTAACGATCTTGTTGGTCGAGCTATATATATAGTTACAGTTCCAACCCCGGTAGATTCAGAAAAGCAACCTGACCTTTCAGCTTTACTTAATGCATGCAAAGCAGTTGGCCAGCTTATGCGGAAAGGCTCAATCATTGTATTTGAAAGTACAGTTTACCCTGGTGTTACGGAAGAGATTTGTGGTCCCGAACTTGAGCAAACATCAGGTTTAATCAGTGGCAAAGAGTTTTTTTTAGGCTACTCGCCTGAACGGATGAATCCGGGGGATGAGGAGCATACGGTTGATAGAATTACTAAAGTTGTAGCAGGTCAAACTTCTGAAGTTACCCAAAAACTAGCTCAACTATATGGGAGTATAAATGGTAAAAAGATTTTTACGGCAAAAAATATAAAAACTGCAGAAGCCGCAAAAGTTATTGAAAACGCTCAGCGAGATATCAACATAGCCTTTATAAACGAAGTAGCAATGATTTGTAAAAAAACGGGCCTTTCCACTCATGAGGTTTTAACTGCCGCTCGAACAAAATGGAATTTTCTCGATTTTGTTCCAGGATTAGTTGGGGGCCACTGTATTGGTGTTGATCCTTATTACCTTTCTTACTGGTCAAAAATAAATGGCCATAACCCTGAGGTAATTCTAGCAGGTCGCCGCATAAATGATGGTATGGCTGTATTTCTAGCTGAAAAAATTAATAAAGAACTTACTCAAGGACGCAAAAAAATATTAATCCTAGGTCTAAGCTTTAAAGCAAATGTTCCAGATCTTAGAAACTCTAAATCAGCTGATTTAGCAAATGCCCTTAAGCGACAAGGGCACGATATAGAAGTTCATGATCCTGTTGTTGACGTAGCAGAGGCCAGAACAGTTTATGGCTTCGACTTACTTAAAAACCTTCAAAAAGTAAACTACTTTGATTGCGTCATCGGGTCTGTTTCACACAAGACTTATTGCTCATTTGATAGCCATATATTGGTGTCGCTTATAAAAAATGATGGGTTAATTGTAGATTTGAAGGGCATGTGGCAAGGCATTGAGCTCCCTAAAACAGTTCGCCGATGGGACCTTTAATGGAATTTGTGGAACCGAAGCTCTTTTGTGACGAAGATGAATGCGCTAAGGTGTTAGCAAAAGAAATGGGAGATCTTTTGCGTAAGAGGCTCTCTAGGCGCAAACGTGCTTATGCAGCATTTTCTGGAGGGAGGACCCCTCGAATTGTCCTACCACTTTTAGCCGCTGAACCAGATATTGATTGGGAACGAGTTACTGTCATGCTTACCGACGAGCGTTGGGTGTCAATTAATAATGTTACGAGTAATGAGCGCTTGGTCCAAAAGTTTTTTTTGGATAAAGGTGCAAAAGAAGTGAAGTTTTTTGGATTTTGGTCAAGAAGAAAATCGCGAGAAGAAATTTGTAGAAACATTGGCAGGATACTAAAAAAAAACATCGAATCTTTAGACCTAGTATACCTTGGCATGGGCGAAGATGGACATATCGCATCGCTCTTTCCATGCGTGTCGGAAAGCGCGTTTGGATCAAAAGAAAGTTACTGCGTTTTGGGAAAATCATCAATGGTGCCCAAAAATCGAATTAGTTTATCATTACCATCGTTGTTAAACTCGCGCACAATATTTTTACAGTTAAGTGGGCCAACAAAGCGACGGGTTTATGAAGCGGCTCTTAAGGCTGGACCAAGCCCTCTGTTGCCTGTTAGCCTTGTCCTCTGGAGCCGGCACCCGGATTTGAAAATATATATAGCAAAGTAATTAGTTAATGAGATTTTACTCTTGACAAAAAATCTCTATTTAGTGGATGAAAACTTCTCTGTGTTTCTTTCTTTATAGAGTAAGTTGATAATTAAATCTTAGGCGAAGCTTGAGTGGAAAACTTCCATTTTATTAACGTTTCATTTTTGGTCAAGCACCCGTTGACAGCTAGCATGAGAGTACGCCTAAGGTGACCACTCCCAAAGTAGACGCTTTTTTCTATTGTGAACGGTAAAAGGCAATCAAATTGCCAAGTATGCCCATTTAAGGGCTTTAGAATGGCCCTTGTTTTTCTTTCAAGTTGAAATATCCTGACATCAGGATGAATATGAAAACGTATCACAAAAGGTGCGTTGGAATCTCCAGTAACTTTATCTTCACCACGAAAATCATGACCGTCTGAAGAAAGGTAAAGTGTTCGAGTAATATTTACACCAAATTCCCTATAGTAGGCATCGTGGGTTGCCTCGACAAAACGAGATCCTTTATAATCATTTCGATTGTGAATAACGTGAAAAATTGAACTGACGCTTTTATCGGCTAGTGTGATAGTTGAATAGGCGGCGCTGGCGAAAAGAGCTTTGTTCCATATAGTTGTTTTCTTTGCCGTTCGATTGCCGCAGTTGCATACAAGGCGCGATTTTCCATTTGAAAGCTCAAACGCTAATGCAGAAGCACTTGAGGTATTCCTATAATGGGGTTCAGACAAAATTCCTGAATCGAAAATTGCAGTTGTTTGTCCTGCACGGAGACGTGAAAATCCAGTGTAGCGAGCATTAGTAATTGCTCTCGGATTGGTTTTTGATGCCTTTAGAACCTCATCAATTAAATCTGAATTTCCCTCTATGCTTCCCCCAAACAAGGCAAACCCTCCATCACCATGACGCAGAGCCTTTACAAATGGAGCCAACCGATCAATTCCAGCAACCAAAGCCTCTGGCAGAGTTTGCTGAAAGCAAATCAAAAGGTCCCGTACATTCACTAATATTGCAAGTAAGGCAAGTGCGATTGAGGGGCTTCTTGAAATGTGACCTCCGTCCGGTAAAACATGTTTCTGAATGTCGAGTTCAAAATATTTAATCGTTCGTTTACGTTTCTTGTTAAATGCAGTAAATGCAAAAGCCGAGTAAATACGTCCCCAATGTGCAAGAAAACAGTGCCAGCTATTTGTGTCCTCTAGGTGTGCGTGATGTAAATGCTTAGCTTGCCGAAACAAACAAACATAAAATTTTTTCCGGAAATTAGGGCTTGCATTCATACAAATAGCTTGATGCAGGGAGAGCCAATAGCCGATACGTTCCCCCAGCAAATCTGACCGCCAAACAAATGAGTGCCAGTGCTCCCATAATTCAATCCACTTTAAAATATTACCTTGTAGCTTGTAGTTCAATTTAGCGTTGGATGCAGAAAAAGTATTCAGTGTAACCCAACGATATCCATGGAGCCCGCGGGAATAAGGCTCATTTGATAAAGGCCAGTATTTTTGTGGGATTGATAAAGGGTTGGGTGACAGAAACAAGCCTTCACTATTATCGGCTAAAAAAATAGCTCTAGAAAAAAATTCAGGGACTTCGGGAAGATTTTGTAGTGTTACAGGTAGTTGGTTTCCTAACCAATGGCTGTAGATCCTGGTTTTCCACCAGAGCAACAGTATTTTCCTATGATAGGTCTTAATCCAGTTCAAAAGAATCCCTATAATCGATATTCAAATGTTTTTTCTGATCACCTTTTTTTAGGTAACAATTACCAATAACCAATGTCTCGATATTTGTTCCCATGAAGCATCTAAAGGCATCTTCTGGGGTGCAAACAATGGGTTCTCCCCGGATATTAAAGCTAGTATTCACCAGAACTGGACAACCAGTTTTTTCTTTGAATAGGGTAAGCAGGGCATGATACATGGGGTTGGTATCAGAGCGAACAGTTTGCACGCGCGCCGAATAGTCCACATGTGTGACAGCAGGAATTTTTGAGCGGGGGACATTTAATTTTTCAATGCCAAAGAGCTTTTTTTCGGCGTTTGTCATTGTATGGCGATGTTTTTCATTTATGTCAGCTACAAGTAACATATAAGGGCTGTCGCCGTTTAAATTGAACCAGTCTGCAACGTCCTCTCGACGGATAGATGGTGCAAATGGGCGAAAGCTCTCACGGTACTTTACTCTAAGATTAAGGCTTTTTTGCATGGTGGGCGATCGTGGGTCAGCGAGAATTGAACGTCCACCCAGAGCCCGGGGACCGAACTCCATCCGGCCCTGAAACCAACCTACGGCCTCTTCTCTTAAAAGGGAGTTTACAGTAGTTTCCAAAATTGCCGTTCTATCCATTACCTCAAAAACTGCATCTACGCTAGCGAGCCGTTTTTCTATATCATGTTGGTCAAATATGGGACCGAGGTAACCGCCATTCATGCCATCTAGGCCTGAAGAGGCGACACGGGGTTTCCCTTTGAAGATATGATAGGTTCCATACGCTGCACCAAGGGCCCCACCCGCGTCTCCTGCTGCTGGTTGTATCCAAAGATTTTCAAATGCATTGTCACGCAGGAGTTTTCCATTAGCAACACAGTTGAGAGCCACACCCCCCGCCAAACAAAGATTTTTTTGTCCTGTTTCTTTAGCCAGGCCTCGAGCTAATTTTAAAATAATTTCTTCGGTAACAGCTTGAACTGATGCTGCAAGGTCCATGTGTTTTTGGGTAAGTTTTTCGGACTCCGGTTTGCGGGCAGGCCCCCCGAATAAATGTTCAAATTTTTTGTTGACCATGGTTAGTCCTGTACAATAGTCAAAAAACGATTGGTCAAGAAAAAATGAACCATCGTCTTTTACGTCTATAAGATTGTCAAAAATAAGGTTTTTATACTTTGGCTTCCCATAGGGAGCGAGACCCATAACTTTGTATTCTCCTGAATTTACTTTGAAGCCTGTGTAATACGTGAAGGCGGAGTAGAGAAGGCCAATGGAATGTGGAAATTGGATTTCTTTGATTACGCTAAGATTGCTCCCGCACCCTATAGCGGCAGATGTAGTTGCCCATTCACCTACACCATCCATTGTCAAAACCAGGGCTTCATTAAAAGGTGATGGAAAGAATGCACTTGCAGCATGGCTTTGATGATGTTCAGAAAACAATAATTTTTTTTGCCAGTCAAAATTGGAGCTAAATTTTTGGAATTGTTTTTTTAACAAGTCTTTTTGGAATAGCTTTTCTTTAAGCCATATTGGAATTGCCATTTGAAATGACTTGAAGCCTCTTGGTGCAAAAGACAGATAAGTTTCAAGTAAACGTTCGAATTTTAATAACGGCTTGTCATAAAAAGTTACAAAATCAACCGCAGAGAGGTCACAATTGGCTTCAGCTAAACAGTATGTAACAGCATTTTTTGGAAAAGTTGCGTCATGTTTTTTTCGCGTAAACCTCTCTTCTTGGGCGGCTGCTACAATCTTTCCATCACAGATTATAGCTGCGGCACTATCATGATAAAATGCGGAGATCCCTAAAACTTTCAATTTTTGGCCTAGTCTAAAAGATAGTATAAATAAAAGGAGCTACGGCTGTTCCTTGGCTAAGTACAACTAAGCCACCTAAAACCAACATCATGACAAGTATTGGCAACATCCAAAATTTTTTTCGTACTTTCATGAAGTTCCAAAGCTCAATAACAAAATGCATAGTCTGCTCCTAGAATTGATTTTTCATACTAATCGGCGAGGGACCGGGCGGGTTCCGCTTTATCCAATAGGTTTCGGCAGTTGGATTTGGTTTCAAGCGCAGAGGATCTCTATTTGTCAGGCGCATAATGAGGCCCATCGGCACAATACTCGTGAAAAACAAAATACCCATAATTATTGGGTGCATAAACCGAGATAGGAGCATCCCAAATTTAAACCAGAAAATGTTCAGGGGCCTCAGAAGTTTGGGGCAAGCTATTCCTATGAGAAGGAAAATAACACCAATGACAAGTGTACCAACTCCAAAACTATTGTCGACCCCTAATACAAAATACCCAATGAGACTAAAAACTAACGCAAAAACAAAACCAAAAGATCTCTCGGTACCTATTATCACTTCATTTTCACGCCGGAGGTCTTCGTGAATATTCAATTCTGACATTTTAAAATTCCCCTTTACATAGTGGTTATGTACCCGCGATAAAAACTTTAGTAAAGTCTAATAGGAGTTTCTAATAAGTCGGGCGGCAAAAAAACCGTCCATCCCACCCTCACATCCACGGTAAAACGGAAGCGTTCTTAAGTGTCCTTCACTAGTTATAGCTTCCGACAGGCCACCAATCTCACTTGGTCTAATTTTATCCAACCGATAATCTGAATGTCGTTCGAGGAAACTAGCTACTTGAATAGGACCTTCTTCAGCCTGAATTGAGCAGACACAATAAATTAAAATTCCTCCTGGCCGAACTAGTTTAGCAATATTGTTCAATAGTTTAGACTGGATCTTGTAAAGATCGTTTATATCTTGGGGACTTCGGGTTCTTAATATGTCAGGATGCCGACGGAGGGTCCCGGTTCCTGAGCAGGGTGGGTCTAACAAAACGGCGTCAAAAACTTTATCTGGTTTCCATGTTATGGCATTAGTTTCTATGACAGTTGCCGTTAATTCTAAGCGAGAAAGGTTATCAAATAAAATAGCCACACGATTTTTTGAGTGATCTACCGCGGTCACTTCTGCCCCGGCAACTAGCAGTTGGGCCGTTTTTCCGCCCGGAGCTGCACATATATCGGCGACGTCTAAGCCTCGGATGTTTCCGAAGAGTTTTACAGGCAGGGAGGAGGCAGCGTCTTGAACCCACCATGCGCCTTGATAATAACCTGGCAATGCAGAAATAGGACCAGAGTTTTGGATTTGCAAACTTCCTGTTTTCGTGATTTTTGCATTTAGACAAGCTGCCCAGAAATCAGCGTCGATTCTAACAGTAAGGTTTAACGGCGCTTCAACAAGGCTTGCCTTAGAAATTTTCCGACAGATTTTTTCTCCGTAAACATTTGACCAATTATTCCACAGCCAGCTAGGAATATTGGTCTTTATGTTGTCAATCTTGGCAATCAGCTCAATGTGTTCACGGTCAAGACGACGCAGTATTGCATTTATCATCCCTTTTGTTCCGTGTTCACCAATTTCATCAATGAGTTGTAATGAAGTTGAAATAGCTGCATATGCGGGGGTTGATAGGAACAAAAGTTGGCATACGCCAAGCCGCAATATGTTTAGGCTGTTGAAATACTTTTCAGGAACAGGTTTTTTAAGTAGCTGAGAGAGAAGTGCATCAATTAATCCAAGATTTCTCAGGGTAATTAATACTAAATTATAGATAAAATTTTTGTCCTGTTGAGACATCACACTTTGTCCGATTATTTTTTTGAAGGAAAAATCCAGGGGATGTTTCTTTTGTAGAATCTTGTTTAGGATTAACAACGCAGAAAGGCGCGGGCTTTTTTCTATTTGCTTCATGCTTATTTGGCCCCACAAAAACTCTTTGCAAAAGATTTTGACTGGATGGCAGCAGGTATTGTCAGTAGTAAATACCAGATTATAACTTGATTATTAGCTCAAAAGCTATTTTAAATGGAATCAAGCTACTGCCCCGGCAAGAATGTTTTAGCCACAAAATATTGAAAAACAAGAAGCATATATTCACTGTAAAGAATTAGTTTTAACCTTGGAGTTTTGGGCCTCTATTAGATTAGCTGCGAAAAGTTAGATTAGGGTACAATACACAAGAAAAAGTTGTCTTGCAGCAAAAGTTTGATCCTTAAAGCAAATTTAAGAGAATTTTTAGGGAAATTGAAAATACAGTGGCTTTACCACACAAAGAATTTTCAAACTTTTTAAGGTATTGGAGAAACTAAGAAAAAACGAGCGTTTTGCTGATACCAGTGTGGCCATCCAGGGAATACCCGCAATGATATTAAAGAAATTAAAAAAATTTTTAGATACCCAGGGACGAAAGAAAAGGAAAAGAGCGGAACGCAGGGATGCAAGTGACTTTCTTCCCTCCAATGCAACTGACTTGGGACTGGTTGCAAAGATTTTAGTTGCGAATTTTGAAGGACTTGATGGGATTACGGCATCGAGAGCGGTCGCTGCAGCATTTGCAGAAGAATCCGAAGTGATGGCCAGTCCTTTGAATTACGCATTAAAACAACCTACTAAAACTAGCTCTGTTGACCGTACTAACTTGCAAACTGAGATGACACAAAGAGTGTTGGATGAGCAAAAGGGGGCATTGCTGGTTTGGGGCGAAATGCAAGATATGGGCACCGCGATGACAATCCGCTTTTCACTGCCGAGAGGTTCTGATGAGAAAGCGCGTTATTTTTCTAACGAAGAACCATTGGAAATTCCTTATCCTATCCCGGGACAACTAAGAGCAGTAATTATTAGTGCAGCGCTTTCCATATTAGCAACTTCGTACAAGGGGCCTCGTAAAAAAATTGCAATGTCATTACGATCACATTTAGCGCGAATGAAAAATCTTCTAGAGCAACTACCAGAAGACCTCTCAATTAATCAGAATGTGTCTATTCTAAATCATTTTGGTAACGCCGCAGTCGCCAGCTGGTCGCTTGGCAATAAAAAGGATTTAATTTTATCTGAGACGGCCTTTGATAAAGCTCTCGCATTTATTAACAAAAAAACACGACCTTTACTGTGGGGGAGAGTCCGAAATAGTCAAGCTTCTTTGCTTGAAAAAAAAGGTAGAAAAACAAGAGATTCAGATTCCCTGAAACAGGCAGTGATCTTATACCAGGAAGTGGGAGGCGTATTAGGTAGAAAGGTGCGCCCCCAAGAATGGGGATTGGCGTGGGCGCGATCTGCTCTCGTCCTTTATCGCCTCAGTTCGATGGAGCTTGAGTTTAGAGAGCTACACTTGAAAGCTTCAGCAGAAGCATTTGATTGCGCAATAGCTGTTTTTGATCGTGACTTGTATCCAGCATATTGGGCTGAACTTATGAATCAATATGGCATCGTTTTGATGGCATTGGGGGAGCATGTAGTTGGAAGTGCAATGTTAGAAAAGTCAGTAAAATGTTTTCGTGAAGTTCTCAAGATTCGAACTCGGTCGGCAGTACCGTTGCTTTGGGCCGAGACCGCAAACAATTTAGGTGCAGCTGGATTTGCGCTTTATAAAAGGGTGAGCGATATAAGACTCTTAAAAGAAGCTTCTTTATGTTTTGAGGGAGCGGTCGATGTTTTTTACCGGACGCAAGGTTATGAAAGGAGAGTTTCTGTTATTAGTAAAAACCTAGATCGTGTTCGCACCCTTCTTGCCCAGACAAGAGAGTTAAAAAGAAGTGATGTATAATGTCAGCACAACTTCTCAACGTAGATGCAAAAAATCGTTGAGGCGATGAAAGAGATCAAGATATTTTATTCTGTCTATTGTCTATTAGGTCGTCGACAACTGAGGGGTCAGCCAGTGTTGAAGTATCACCAAGATCCTTAAAATCATCCATTGCAATTTTCCGCAAAATTCGGCGCATGATTTTACCAGACCGTGTTTTTGGTAACCCTGGAGCCCACTGAAGCCAGTCAGGGGTGGCGATTGGGCCAATTTCACGACGAACCCAATCTTTTAAGCTTTTTTTCAAGCGATCTGATGGGGCTTCACCCGAATTCAGTGTCACATATGCATAGATACCCTGGCCCTTTATGTCATGAGGTGCACCTACGACAGCAGCTTCTGCAACTAAATTGTGCGCGACCAATGCGCTTTCGACTTCAGCTGTACCCATTCGATGCCCGGATACATTAATGACATCATCAACACGACCTGTAATCCAGTAATACCCATCTTCATCACGCCGGCAACCATCACCCGTGAAGTACTTACCTTTATATGTTGAGAAGTACGTATCAACAAATCGTTTATGATCACCGAACACAGTACGCATTTGCCCCGGCCAGCTATCTTTTATGCATAAGTTACCCTCGCAGGCTCCCTCTAAGGGGCTCCCGTTTTGATCCACAATTTGTGGCTGAATACCAAAAAAAGGCCGGGTTGCTGAACCTGGTTTTAACATTGTGGCACCAGGTAGTGGTGTGATCATTATTCCACCAGTTTCTGTTTGCCACCAGGTATCCACAATAGGGCAGCGTTTTTGCCCTACAACATTATAATACCAAAGCCAGGCTTCAGGGTTTATAGGCTCGCCAACCGTACCTAGGAGCTTGATGGATTTTCGAGATGTGGCATTGACAGGGGCATCACCCTCTCTCATTAAAGCCCGGATCGCTGTAGGGGCTGTATAAAAGATTTCTACATTATGCTTATCACAAATGTCCCAAAAACGACTTGCGTTTGGGTAATTGGGAACTCCCTCGAACATTATCGTGGTAGCACCATTTGCTAGCGGGCCATAAATGATATAACTGTGGCCAGTTACCCAGCCAACGTCAGCCGTGCACCAGTATATTTGTTCGTCATGATAATCAAAGACATACTGGTGGGTCATTGCGGTATAAACTAAATAACCGCCAGTAGTATGGAGAACGCCCTTAGGCTTTCCAGCGGAACCCGAGGTATAAAGTATAAAAAGCGGATCCTCGGCATTCATTTCTTCTGGTGGGCAATTAACGCTCGCCTTTTCTACGGCTTCATGATACCAGATATCGCGATCTGGAACCCAATTAATACCAGCTTTTGTGTGTTCAACGACAAAAACTTTTTGCACGTTAGCGCATTGCTCTAAAGCTTTATCAGTATTTTCTTTAAGGGGTATAGGTTTTCCGCCGCGGATACCTCCATCAGCAGTAATAACATAATGTGAATCACAATCGTTTATGCGACCGGCTAAAGCCTCTGGCGAAAAGCCACCAAAAACGACTGAATGAATAGCACCAATTCTTGCACATGCTAACATTGCATATGCTGCTTCTAGGATCATAGGCATATAAATAGTTACAACGCTTCCTTTTTCTACACCCTCCGTCTTCATAGCATTTGACAGACGACAAACATTTTGATGCAGTTCTTTATACGTAATTTTTTTGTCTATCGATGGGTCATCACCTTCCCAGATAATAGCTATCTGGTCCCCTCGGCTCGAAAGGTGGCGGTCAATGCAGTTATAAGACGCATTTAATGTTCCATCGAAAAACCACTTTATTGAAATATCAGGATAATTATAGTTAACTTCTTTAATTTGGGTGTAAGGCTTAAACCAGTCGATTCGTTTCCCATTTTCACTCCAAAATTCTTCTGGTTCTTCAATAGACCGTTGATACATCTCAAGATAATTTGAATTGTCGCAGTGGGCGTTGTCGCCAAAATTTTCTGAAATAGGAAACACCTGGTCTGTGCTCATAGTAATAAATCTCCAATGCTAAATTCTTATTTTACAAAACTTCCACTTATCTTTGAAAAGGCACAAATCAATTTCCGTATGATTCGATTAAATAAATCTTGTCATTTTCAACTATATTGGGAACCACAGTTAGGGCAGCTCCTGTACAGGGGCCGGATACACAGGTCCCATCCTGTATGCGGAATAAGGCCCCGTGTGTTGAACAAATAATATATGTTTTATCTGCGTTCAAAAACTTTCCTGGTTTGAAGTCTAAAGGGGACCCTATATGCGGACACTTGTTCCTATAGGTGAAAATGTTCTTTTCGAATCGAATAGCCATAATCCCAGCTTGCCGCCCACGAAAACATTTTGAAAACCCCTGGGAATCCTGATTTGGGATTTCGCTTAGGTTGCAGAGCAGCGTTTTCAGCGGGTTTTTATAAAAATTATTTTGCAAGGCGTAACTTCTAAAAATAAATTAATCAAGCTTCTCTAGTCTGCTATTTAAGGCATTTTAGTATACGATTATAAAAATTAGTATACGATTATAAAAAAATCTATCAAACTTCATTTTTTATGTGTCGGCGAAGAAGCTGATTAATTGTATCTGTAATTTCCGCGCGTTCGTTAACTATTTTATTGACGGCAAAGCAAATAGGCATGCTGACCCTTAATTTACTAGCGAGACCGGTTACAGCCAATGCAGAAGCAGTGCCCTCGGTGAGAAAAAGATTTTTATTTGAAATTGTATCTACTGTTTCACCCTTCCCAAGCATTAGGCCAAAAGAATAATTTCTGGATTGAATGCTAGTACATGTCAGAGTCAAATCTCCAACACCCGAAAGCCCCATCAAGGTTTTTGTATTAGCGCCTTTAGCTTGGGCAAGCCGCTTCATTTCTGCGAGGCCTCGAGAAATTAATGCTGCCCGCGCATTTTCTCCAAAATTACGTGCCACCACAATTCCACATGCTATAGCTAATATATTTTTCACTGCTCCACCAATCTGGGTCCCGACAATATCATTTGAGTAATACGTTCTAAATGTTGGTGTAGCGATCAACCTACTGAGCCTATTCCCAGTTTTCTTGTCTTGGCACGCTATGGTCACTGCGGTCGGCAATCCTGCTGCTACTTCACGGGCAAAAGTTGGGCCAGACAATACAGCAACGGGAGCTTTTGGAAGATACTCAACCAGAACTTCTGATAATAGCTTATAGGATTTTTTTTCAATCCCTTTTGAGCAAATTACTAAAGGCATAGAGCAGCACTTATTTGAAGCCAGTTTAACCGCAATAGTTCGAATGGTTTGTGCTGGAACAACTAGGAAGACAACATCGGATTTTTTGATAGCCGTTAAGTCAACTAATACCGCGTTAATTTTAGGGTTAATCTTTATATTTGGTAAGTAGCTTGCATTGGTGTTTTTGCCCTTGATCTCAGACACTGTTGTGTTCTTGCGTGCATGGAGTAATACGTTATGACCTGCATCGGCCAGCACATTAGCTAGAGCTGTACCCCATGATCCTGCGCCGACTATAGATACATCTACCATTTTTTAGTTATATCAATTGATTCTTTTGACTGAGTGGCCATCTAGGGCGAGGTTTAAATGACATATCATCGTTTTTATTGTTAATTTGCTCTTTATTAAGTTTTTCCAATGCAGCCCATGCGATCATTACCGCATTATCTGTGCACAAATCAATGGGAGGTGCTGTAAACTGAAAGTCTTTTGCTGCTGTTAGCGTTTTCAGGCATCGCCGAAGTTTTGTGTTTGCAGCTACGCCGCCTGAAATAACAAGACGATTTATTCTGGGATAATTTTTCTTACAGATATCTATAGCGTGGCCAGTACGATCAACAACAGCCTCGGTGGCAGCCAATTGGAAAGATGCACAGATGTCAGCTATATCTTCGCTTGTCAATCTGTTAGCCGGAAACTTTTCTATCAGAAACCTAACGGCTGTTTTTAATCCTGAAAAAGAAAAGTCACAGCCGGTACGACCTAGCATGGGGCGGGGAAGCAAAAAGCGTGACGAATTTCCAGCTTCTGCGCACTTTTGAACAACGGGCCCTCCAGGAATCCCTAATCCAAGCATTTTCGCTACCTTATCAAAAACCTCGCCCAGAGCATCATCTTTTGTAGTTCCAATTCGATTAAAACTATCAGCCCCTTCGACCACTAAAAGCTGGCAGTGACCACCTGATGTTAGCAACAATAGATAGGGAAATTTAACTCTGTCTGTCAAGCGAGGTATAAGGGCGTGCCCCGCCAAGTGGTTAATTGCTAGAAATGGTTTTTCATGAACGCTGGCCATAGCTTTTGCCATTGTGACACCAACCAATAGACCGCCAATTAAACCGGGTCCGGCTGTGGCAGCAATTGCAGTAATATCGGTGAAGTTAATACGTGCCTTTTTCATAGCTTCGTCAATAATAAAATGCAGTTGTTTGAGATGCGCGCGTGCAGCTAGCTCAGGCACAATTCCACCGTATGGCTTATGCTCCTGGATCTGGGTTAAGATAACGTTAGATAAAATTTTCCTATTTTTATTTACAACCGCTACCGCGGTTTCATCACAACTAGTTTCAATTCCAAGAACCAACATGGCTATGTTTTTCAATGTTTACGTTTAACTTTACTATTTAGGTATCGCTAGGGTAAGTTAAAGTGAACTTATGCAACGATTATTGATCACCCGTCCTAAAAGAGATTCTGTTTCGCTAGCAGAAAAACTTATAAAAATTGGGGTGGCTCCTGCCGTTCAACCTATGCTAAATGTTCGTATCTTGAGCAAGACTGTCCCAGAACTTGACAACTTACAAGCTCTTTTAGTTACTAGCGCAAATGGGCTTCGGGCCTTTTCTTTAAAATGCCCATCACGCAAGATACGGGTCCTATCAGTGGGAGAGGCCTCTGCAGAAGCTGCAAAAAATTCTGGATTTTCAGAAATAGAGAGCGCAGATGGTGATGTGAATGACTTGATAGAATTAGTTAGAGCGAAGCTGTCACCAGAAAATGGGATATTACTTCACCCTGCAGGGACAGCGGTTGCGGGTAATTTAGGGGGATCTCTTAGAAAAGACGGTTTTGACTATCGACGTTTAGTATTATACGAAGCGCAAGAAATTAAAGAGTTCCAACCGAGTATTTTGGACCTTTTGGACTGCAAAGGGCTTTGGGGTGTTATTTTTTTTTCGCCACGGACGGCCAAGATCTTTGAAGCTCTTTTGGAAAAAACAAAACGAGATCAGGCGGTCGCTAACCTCGATGCTTTATGTCTTAGCAGGAATGTTGGGCAAGTACTTCGTTTAAACTGGAAAAATATAAGAACTGCTAATAAGCCAAACCAGTGTTCTCTGATAGAAACTGTGGAGTCTCTTCGTCCGTTTCAGAGCTAGTTCGTGTGAGGAAAAAGATGGCCAACGCGAAAGTTAAAAAAGAGCAAATTAAAAAATCAAATTCTACAAAAAAGTCTAATTCAGCAGATAGTGCTGATGTTAGGCAAGCTAATCGGGACAACGATTCGTTTTTAATAGAACAACAGGAAAAAAAACAACATGAAGGCTCTAATGAATCGCAGTTTTTATCTGAAAAGGGGGACACTATAAATAAAAAAATTACTATTTTTGGTGTTCTCAATTTATTTGGAGTAGTAATTTTTTTAGCTGTGAGTTTTGTTTTCGTCATAGGGTTAGTTTATTGGCCGAACTTAAAAAATATAATGGATTCTTATATAGGAGTTGTAGCTAGATCTGCGACGGCCCAAGAAAACTTAGGGCCATTAAAGAAAGAGTTTGGAAATTTAAGAGAAACAAATGATGCGCTTGTATACGAGGTTGACATTTTAAAAAAATTCCATACTCAGCGTGAAAGGTCTCTAGCCTCAATGAATAAGTTACTGCAAAGGGTTGATGAACTCGAAAAACAACAGGAAGAAATTAGCGCTATTATTGGATCTGGGCTAACAAGTGAGCTCGCTCTTGAGTCAATAAGATCGCTGAACAAAATAAAGGCGCGTCTCAGGACACTTGCAACCAAGGAAAATATTAGTGAACTGGAAACACGGATGGATAAATTAGAAAGTATTTCTGATGTGGGAAAACACTTGGATCAGAGGACCTTTAAGACACTGTCCTCTGGTATAGAGAAACGAATTGTTCAACTTGAGGATGAAGACGAATCAGTGAATTTAGTGTTTGCAGTTACCCAGTTTCGTGATGCAGTTTTTAGTGGCCGTACTTTTTTAGTTGAGTCAAAGATATTACGGAATATTGGTGCCGATGTTGATGCTGTAGAGGTCTGTGTAGGAGCATTAGAGCCATATGCAAAAAGTGGAATACAAACGACCTCAGTGTTACGCAAAAATTTTTTGCAGTTTGCTGAGAAGATTTCCCCTAAACTAAAAAAGGGGAAAAATAGTTGGTTCAGCAATATCAAGAAGCAGGTTTTTTCATTAGTTTCCATTCGTCGTGTTGAGGAAATTGGAACTCCTAAAACAGTATATGATGGAGTGGTTTTGATAAAACAATTGCTTCAACGTGATGAATTGCGTCGTGCAGTTTTTGTTCTTGAAGGGCTGTTTGAAAGGGTAGACCCTATAAGTCTCCAAAAGATAGAGACCTGGTTAGCTTCTGCTAGAATACGGCTTATGGCTGAGCAAAAAATAAGCGACCTTTATATGAATATTTTAACTTTATTTGAGTCAAAATCAGAACAATAACCTTTAATCAAGTTTGTGGGAAAGTATCAGGATGCTTCGTTGGCTGGGTTTTATGTTTTTTACGGGAGGGGCTGCAATCCTAGCGACTTGGCTGGCTGACCGCCCTGGAACGGTGAAGATAGAATGGGAGGGATGGGGTGTTGATACTACGGTAGGAGTAGTTTTAGTATTAATTGCGATATTTTCCATAGCTGTATCTTTGGTGTATCAAGGGTTTTTATTGTTACGCCGGATGCCCGGAAAAATTAGCGCTTCATGGCGTAATAGCCGCCGAGAAAAAGGCTATAAAGCATTAACAAGAGGAATGGTCGCGGTCGCTGCCGGTGATGCGGGTGAGGCTAGACGGAATGCTGACCGTGTTAGCCAAATACTTAATGATCCCCCTTTAAGTATGTTGCTCTCGGCTCAGGCTGCACAATTAAATGGGGATGAGGAGGCAGCCGAACAATTTTTTAAAGAAATGACAAAAACAAAAGATACGGCGTTTCTTGGATTCCGAGGGTTGTTCAATCAAGCAATGAAACGAAAGGACTATAAGGTTGCGTTTGAACTAGCAAGTAAAGCTTACCAGGGAAACCCGAAAAGCTCTTGGGTGGCAGAGGCTTTTCTTAAACTTCAAATGAGACACGGAATCTGGCGTGAGGCAATTAACACCCACAACGACATGTTGCGCAACAATCTGTTAAATTCAAAGGAAGCAAACCACTTTCAATCCGCACTTTATTATCAATTAGCAATACAATCCTTGGATAGCGGTGATAAGCTATCCGCAAAAACTGATTTAAAGGCTTCGATAAAAAAAAATCCTGGTTTTGTGCCGGGAATTGTCGAGTTAGCAAAATTATTCTTGGTTGATGGAAAAAAACAAAAGGTAGCAAAGTTAATTGAAAAAGCCTGGAGTATTAATCCTCATCCAGACCTAGCAAAACTTTATGGAAAAACTTGTGGGTCAGGAGAAAAAATTGATCAACTAAAGCACTTTGAAAAGCTGATAATTAGAAACTCAGACCATCTCGAGAGCAGGATTGTAAAGGCGCGCGCATTGATTAATGCAAAGTTTTGGGGTGAGGCACGAAAAGTCCTAATCAAGGAAACAGGTGAATTGGTTGACCAAGACTTTCGAGCATATTGCATGTTGGCAGAACTAGAAGAAAAAGAACATGGCGATCATAAGGCTTCGCGGAAGTGGTTAGATGCTGCAAATAAAATTCCACAAGGACCGCTTTGGATTTGTCGTAATTGTGGTAATGCAGTCCCTGAATGGTCTTCTTTTTGTGCATCTTGTGAATCTTTTAACGCCTTTGTGTGGCAGCACCCACGGCACATTTCTAGCAACTCAAATGGCATCCCTTTGGCAAAAAATCTTTTCACCGAACAAAAGGAAAACGAAGCCGCTGATATTGAGGCAGCACAGACATTTTCATCCGATAACGCAGTAACAGAAAAAAACAAAGAACAAAACGATCAACAAAATGCCCGATGATAAACCAATTCGGAATTTTTCTGAATTTACAAAAAGTAGCTCATTGCTAGAAAAGACCCGAGTGTTTGCTCGTGATATTGCAATAAGGTTACTTTCGTTTCAGAAGTCCAGGGAAATGAGAGAAGGGTGGATACGTTTTCCGTATTATCACCATGTTTTTGATGATGAACGTAAAGGGTTTGAAAAACATCTACGTTTTTTTTCTAACTCTGGTGATGTAATTTGCATTGATGATGCAATTAAGCTTCTGGAGAGTTCAAAGCCAATCAATGGTCAGTATTTTTGTATTACGTTTGATGATGGTTTTAAGAATTGGATTGAAAACGCAGTTCCAATTCTTGTTGGGCACAGCCTTCGGGCAGCATTCTTTGTTCCAACGGGGTTCATTGGACTAGACGTTATAAAAAACCGTGACCAAGTCTTAAATTTTTTCCCAGGGGGTGACCGTCTAGTCGAATTCCTTGATTGGAAAGATTGCAAGGCCATTATAGATGCCGGCATGACAATAGGTTCTCACAGTGTGAGTCACAAAAAACTAATACAATTATCGGTCGAAGATGTTGTGGACGAATTGAAGACATCTAAGGAAATCATTGAAGAAAAAACAGAAAAATCATGTAAGCATTTCTGTTGTCCGTTTGGGCGTGCCGGGATTGATTTTTTACCAGAAAGGCATCCGCAAATTGCTGCAGATATTGGTTACCATTCTTTTTTAACAGGTCACCGAGGCCCTAACATAGAGGGAGATTCCCCGTTCAACATTCACAGAGATCATCTTTTAGCAAACTGGGGAGAAGAGCAATTGCGCTATTTTCTATTTGGGGGAAATTAGGTGCGTGGGTCGATGAGGGTAGAACCGGTATTGTTTGAAGACTTTCAGGCAATTACAGATTTGATGCAGCGTTTAGGCATGGCAGTTCCAGAAAGCAAAGCCAGGTCGAAACAGTTTTGGGCTGGATTGTGGCTAGAAAATCCAGCGTTAGGTCATTTTGAGGGCCTGCCAGAGCTTGGTTGGAAGATAATATCAAATAATCGGCTTGTTGGCTTTTTTGGTAATATACCGCAAATATCATGGATTCGAAGTCAAAAAGTTCTAGTTTCAACCGCACGTGCTTGGGCTGTCGAAAGAGAGTTTCGATGGGCAGTTCCGCAGTTGTGTGAGGCATTTTTTAACCGAAATACAATTGACTTGGTGATAATTTCCTCAGCAAACAAACCAGCTAGCAAGAGATGCCTGGAATTTGGTGGATCACAGATGCCAGAATCAAGCTACCAAGAAGTATTTTATTGGATTGTTTCGCCGTCGGGCTTTAGTCAGTCCCTGCTAAGAAAAATAGGTGTCCCAAATAAACTGCTCCGCATTGGTAAATTTGCAGACTTGTTGCCGTTAAGACCGTTATTCGCAGCCGCACTTGAGAATCAAGATCGTCAATCTATTGAGGAGATACCATTAAAATCTCTTGGTCGGCAATTTGACAATTTTTGGTCAAGAATGCAGGTAGATTATGCGGACCGATTATTAGCGACACGTGATTCTAAGACTCTTAGGTGGTATTTTGGGTTGAGCGGAAATGCTAAGGAAACAAAATTTTTTGGGCATTTTGAGAATGGGATCCTAAAAGGATATATAGTAGTAGTCCGCGACGATGTTTCGCTGGTAAACCTTAGGCGTTTAAGAATTGCAGATCTAGTAGTTTTAGATGAAAATCAAAGTGCAGTTAAAAAACTAATTGCTGCAGCTTACTCTGAAGCTAAAGCTCAAGGGTGTCATATTTTAGAGTTAACGGGTCTTCCTCCAGCTATAAGAGAAATTATTAGTACTTTAAAACCATTTCGAAGGAAAATGCAGACATTTCCATTTTATTTTAGGGCACTCTCAGCGGATTTAGCTAACCAACTTTCACAGGCAAACAGTTGGTATGTTACCGCATACGATGGAGATAGCGCGATATATTAAAATCAAAGGCAAGTTTTTTTATTGGATACCTTAAGACCTGCATTACCATCGGTAATTATTTTAAGGATGGCCCGTTTGGAGGCGGGCAATAGGCTATACCGTGTAAATATTTCAGTCCTCAATTTGTGGGCTTAGCCTGTTGATTCTTAATGGCGAAAAGCCAAGTGTGAATTGTGTATGCATTTGAATTTTGTAGTTCTAAAACTATAACTTCGGGTAATCTTTGGCCTGGGTTTCCAGATAATTAAATAAAATTTAGAGAGCGGTCTTAGCTCAGTTGGTATAGTACGTCATTCGTAATACAATGTTGACCAAATAAACGAATTTTTTCAATAATTTGCGGCACCTTACAAATTCCTTTGAATGACATGCGTAAAGAAACAGTGTCATTTTTGTGTAGAATATGGACTACACGGATAGGTTGGGTTATAGAGAAACAGGTGGGAATGCCGACTTAGCTCAGTTGGTAGAGCACAGCATTCGTAATGCTGGGGTCATCAGTTCAAATCTGATAGTCGGCACCACCTTGCCCCCTGACATTTTCCCTCATGGGGGCCGATGTTTTCCAAGAGAAGTTATTAAAGTGGGCCCTTTCCGAGTTTTAGGAGTCATATGTCTCAGGGTATTGAGAGAAATCGTTATAGATTAGACTTTGGTGCTTAGTTTTAGGGGAACTGTAGAATTAGTTAATTTATCACAGTTTCAGAGCAAAACGACATGGCTGCAGGTCGGTTAGGGTCGCGGAAGAATAAAGCGTGCATTTGGAGGAATAGTTGCCCTAGCTGCTAGTATAGGGATTACTGCTTTAGGGTTAAATTTTGCCCGAGAGATTACCGTTGGTAATTTATGGCCAGTCCTTGCCTGGATGACGGCGGCTTTTGGTGTGGGCCAAATGGTTGGGCCAGCATTGGCTAGTATTATAATCGACTTAACGGGGGCATTTAAACAGTCAAGCCTTTTTGCGGTCAGCGCACTGGTGATTGCGGGGATTTTTGTAATAACGGTAAGGCATAACAACGGACCTAGTGACAAACCCCAGACCCGAATCATATAAAGGTGAGAACCCGGTTTTTTGCATTTGTTCAAGTGCCTTGGAAAGAAACAAATACAGAAGAAAAGACTAAGAGTATTGCAACTGATTAGTCTTGCGTCTTCAATGGTATATGGCTTTTAAGGAAAAAAGTTAACTTCCTAAAAATTAAATTCTTCATTTATAAAACGCTATCTCTTTCACAGATAATTCAGCGCGATGATCTCTTCCAAATGCTACCAAACCAATAGATATTATATTTTTTGGCGTTATTGATTTGGATAGCAAAAAATCTGATCTTCTAAATTGTGAAATTGGGATATTAAATTCTTTGAATGCTCTTCTAACATAGAATTCGGTTTGGTAATATTGCCATGGGAACATCATCCAAGAGGTACGCAGATGAATAAAGTATTTTTGATTATTACCTTTTGCTGTGATCTTCAGGAATCGTGCTTTTTTTAAATCTATATTTTGAAGGTCTTTTCTTATCTGAATGAATCCACCGTTATTTTCCGTGGTCACATTTCCTGATAATAAAGCAATGTGCATGCCATTTTTTTTTGCATAAGCTACACTACCGGATGATCTTCCTCCCATTACTTCATCTGAGACAAATCGCCATTGAGTTGTATCTTGGAAATTATCCCTGAAAAGAAGTTCAGCCATGGCTCTGTTAGTAATTTTAGCAGGTACGATAAGGATCAAGAAAATTATTATGATCAAATTTTTCATGGGGAAAGTATGACAACAAAGAAGTGATAGTAAAACAAGAGCTGAAATAATAATACAAACCGATCGAATATCTAATTCTATATTAATTGCTTTATGGCATTAGAATTTTTTATACACTAACAAAAAATGTTTTAGCCAAATTTTTACCGCAAAATCTTTGAGGGCTCAATATCAATGAACTTTAAAAATCGAGTTGAAAGAAGCTTCAATAAACAGGGTCTTATGGATTTGCTTGGGGCAAGATTGTCTCAGGTCGAGCCGGGGTATTGTGAAATTGAGTTGCTTTATCGGGAGGGGCTTTTGCAACAACATGGCTTCTTTCACGGTGGAGGTGTTGCTGCAATTGTCGATTCTGCGGGGGGCTATGCTGCCCTTTCATTGTTTGAGCCGGATGAGGAAGTTCTAACGGTTGAGTTCAAAGTAAATTGTTTGGCGCCCGCAGAGGGTGAAAAATTAATTGCCAAAGGTGAAGTGGTTAGATTAGGTAAAACATTGACGGTGACAAAAGGTGAGGTAATCGCTATCCACCGGGATAAAGAAACCCTGTGTGCTTTGATGCAGCAAACAGTGATTAGAGTTGCTCGGAAAGATGATTTAGCAGGCTAGTTTCCAGAATTCCTGCTTACCTTGTCCTACCACATTAACAGCTAGGGAAACTTGTCGTACGGTAATTTTGCAGCATGCTATCGTGAAAAAAAGTCTTCATGAAAGGTAGGGTAGGTCGTCTTTTTAGGTCAGAAAGGCGCTGTATCTTCAGCGTATGATCGCCTCTCCCTGGTTTTATGTTCCTCCTTGGACGACTGTTGGGCTTATTTTATTTTATCAGTCATTTCGATTCTTACCTCAACCCTTCGATTAAGAGCACGATTTTTTTCTGTATTGTTTTTTGCAACAGGGTGGCTATCACCATGCCCAACAGCCTGGACTCTGGCTTTTTTTATCCCTGCGCTTTTGAGGATCTGATGGACAACTGAAACAGCACGTGATGTAGAAAGTTCCCAATTTGAACGAAACCTTTCAGTTGAAATGGGAATGCTATCAGTATGTCCCGCGACGATGATTTTGTCAGTCTTTGCTGTTTTTGAAACTATATTTGCAATTTTGTCAATGGTTGGCAAAATTTCATCCCGTAACTCTGCCTGCCCAGATGCAAAAGTGGATTTCTCCGGAAATCTAAGGGTTACAGCATCGTTTTCGACAATCAGGCTTACTTTCTTATCCCGAATTTCCGTCTTCATTACTCCAGAAAGATGTCGTGCTAACTTTACCCCTTTCATGTCCCGGATATAATTGGATCTTGAACTTTCATCTGTAATTTTGTCTTCGATTGCTTTTATTAATTCGGAGTTGTTTTTTTTCTTTTGGCCCTTTGCAGCATTTGGAGGGGCTGGTGCTATCTCAGGTGATGCAGTGGCCTCAATGTTAGTTGACGACAGGCTTACGACAGCGCTGTACCCTTCTAGGATTGAGGTGGGGGGGGGTTGGTTAAATGCTTCAGCAATAGGCCCTGCATTTCTTCTAAAACTATCAGAGTCGACCTCAGAAAAAGAAAGAAAAAGGACAAACATCACAACTAAAAGCATTAACATATCAGTGAAAGTCATCAACCAAGATTCATTTTTTGCTTTCTTTTCGATACTCATGATTTTTATCCGAACTCTGCAAGAGGAGCAGTTTTAGAAAATTTTGCTGACTTTAGAAAAAATACAGACCTTATTCTGCTGGCTGCTCCTCAGACCCAGCCGTGTTGCTTGCATCTTGATTTTCACCATCGCCGCCTGCCTTCTCTTGGACCGATCCCCTGACACTCTCAGGAAGATAGGATTCAAGGAAGTCATACATCAAAGTAGGATTTTTCTTCTGTCGAATGAGAATGATGCATTCCATTATTAACTTTCTATTCTCCATATCGCTTTCAGCTTTTTGATCTAGCTTTTCAGCGATAGGCATGGCAAACAAGTATGAAATTAAAACACCGTACAATGTGGTCAAAAGAGCTACAGCAAGACCAGCCCCCACCTTGGTTGGATCATCAAGCGAGCTTAGCATTTGGATTAATCCAACAAGAGTACCAAACATTCCAAATGCCGGTGCGGATTCGCCAATAGAGAAGAAGACCTTATACGCAAGGGTTTGCCGAAGGATCGCTTGATCCATTTCTTGTTTCAACATTTCGCGGATATAGTCCTCTTCGCCACCATCAACAACGAGCTGAAGCCCTTTCGCAAAGAATAGGTGCTTAACTTTCGGTATGTGAGCCTCTAAGGCTAATAGTCCTCTGCTCGATCCACGTGCTTCCTTACTGTACTCCATCGAATCAGTGATGAAATCGACAGAATTGTAGTTTGTATTTGTTAACGCAAGTCTCAGACCAATTGGCATAGAAACAAAAAGGGCATTAAAGGGAAATTTTATCATTGTTGAGGCAAATGTTCCTCCTAGAACAATTAATAGCCCAGGAATATTGATAAAGAGGTCGTAATCGCCACCGGAACCTATCGCAGCGATGACTACACCAACGCCAAAAATAAAACCAAATACAGTCGCGAAATCCAATTTTTGCCTCCACTTAAACAAACAAGAAAAAATTGAGTGACAATTACAGCATAAAGGCGCTTAAATACTTGGGCATTTTTCCCTTAAGCTCACCTATTATTTTATCCAATTACCCACAAAAAATAATTCGGAAAAGATAAAAGTGTTCACTTGCAATCATAACAATCGCTATTGAAAAGACTAGAACTTATACTTCATCACGTATTATTCAGGCTAGCTTATGATCATATATAATGGTTGGTTTAAATTTTTTGCCAATAATTAATTTAAGGGTCGCGCAGAGCGACTAGTTGACGTAATTTAATAAAGTAAAAAATTCCCCCTGAAAAGTTAATTTTAACGAATGGATATCCATTTTATACTAAAAAAACTGGAAAGGTTGGAGCAGAAATTATGCCGGCGATAATTTTTTTGTGTGCCTTGTGGGTAGGAATTTTTCAGCTTTCACTTTGTGTCCCGGCCCTTGGCCAAGGAGTGATTATCGAAAGATATCAGAAAGCTCCATTGGCAAAAGCGCTAAGCAAGACTTTGCAAAACAACAATACTGTTGCGGAGCGTTTATTCAATAAGGCTTTGGAACCTCTGAACACGCCCGATAAGGCTTTGGAGTTATTCCGTGAAGCGGGAAACCTTGAGCTTGCAGAAGCCCAGTATAACGCGGGTCTGCTGTTATCTATGGGCAAAAACAACAAAACAAAAGATGAGGCAATGAAATGGTATCAGAAGGCTGCAGAATCTGGTTTTGCGCCGGCGCAGATAAATCTGGGTATTTTGTTCATGACAGGGGAGATTGTTCCGAAGAATATCGAGAAAGGCATAAATTGGCTATTAGAGGCCACAGAAACAAATTATGCTATGGCTTTATATAATTTGGCGGTAGCTTATGAAGAAATGGCGGACATGGAAGATAATGAAAATTTAGTCAATGTGGATCATATAGACCAAAAGAATAATATAAAACCAATTTATCAGGCATATGCCTTTATTTGGTATAAAAAGGCTGCATTAAAAGGGCACCATCAATCAATGCTTGACCTTGGGATAATGTATGCTACGGGCTTTGGTACAGAAACGGACCCCCTCCTAGCATACGTCTGGATAAACCTTTACATTGGAGTGTTATGTTCAAGAGACCGGCTTTTGTGTCGGTTTAATAAAGTCCTATGGAAAGGACCAGTCCATTTGCAATACAAGCACATATATGACTTGCGGATAAGAATGGAACGGTTATTAAAAAAAGATGGCATTCAGCAAGGTCAGTACCTAGCAGCTAGGATTGCATATGAAAATCCGTATATTCATCAGATGCTTAATTAAGAAATACCTTTACGAATAAAAAGATAAAAAAATTACAGTCAAGGGTACGGCGACAAGATTTTTCAGGATTATTAATTTGAGGTGGGTGCATCGTTCCTTGTAATTCTGTAAAGTGAGGGGTGCATAGGTTGGAAAAAACACCTGAATCTGCCGCTACAATTCTTTAGCTTTTTCGCGTAAGACAAATTTTTGAATTTTCCCTGTAGCAGTTTTTGGCAACTCCCCAAAAACCACGTGCTTCGGACGCTTAAATCCAGCTAGGTGGCTACGACAAAAATTAATTAGTTCTTCCTCTGTTATATCTTGTCCGGTCTTTAGCTCTACAAAAGCACATGGGACCTCGCCCCATTTTTCATCCGGTTTTGCAACGACAGCAGCAGCAGCAACGGCCGTGTTTCTATATAGGACGCCTTCCACTTCTACCGAAGAGATATTTTCGCCACCCGATATTATAACATCCTTTAACCGGTCCTTAATCTGTATATATCCATTGTCGTGCCAAACAGCAGCGTCGCCTGTGCAAAACCACCCGTCAACAAAGGCTTCTTGAGTTGCTTTTTCGCTTTTATAATATCCTTTCATGATTGTATTTCCGCGGATGAAGATCTCACCTTGTGTTTGCCCGTCACGAGGTACCTGAAGGCCAGTTTTTCGGTCTATGACAGCAGCGCTGTCAGTCATTGGAAAGCTTACCCCCTGCCAACTTTGTAAATCAGCTTGTCGCGAAAAATCTAGCTCATTCCATTC
This sequence comes from Magnetovibrio sp., assembly GCA_002722175.1. Taxonomy (GTDB): domain Bacteria; phylum Pseudomonadota; class Alphaproteobacteria; order Rhodospirillales; family Casp-alpha2. Next base: position 20,029 of record PBKU01000043.1, on the reverse strand, counting down.
TTCACGCCAGAGCGACTGGGTAACATGACCAAAGGTTTCGGTTAAACCGTAAACTTGCATTACCTCAAAACCAAGAGAGCGTGTTTTTTCTAGAATTGCTGAGGGGGGTGGTGCTCCAGCGGTAAGAACTTTCACTGGATTTTCAAATTGAATACGATCCTCTTTAGGTGCATCTGTTAACATCGACAGAACTATAGGGGCGCCTCCAAAATGCGTTACCTTGTGTTTTTGGATTGCACCAAATATCGCTTTAGCAGTAACCGTTCTGGAACACACTATAGTGCCAGCCACTAGCGTCATGGTCCATGCATGGCCCCAACCGTTGCAGTGGAACATTGGCACGGTATATAGATAAACAGGATGGTGGGGCAGCTCCCACGCTACGACAGTTCCCATGCTCATCAAGTAAGCTCCGCGATGGTGGTATACTACACCCTTTGGTTTTCCTGATGTTCCGGATGTGTAGTTGAGCGCTAGTGCTTGCCACTCATCACGTGGCAGAAGCCAATGAAAATTTTGATCCCCTGTTTCCAAAAATGTTTCATATTCCATGGTTCCAATTTGTTTTCCACCTGGGCCGTGGGGATCGACAATATCAATAATTAATATTTCGTGCTTGATGAATTTAGTTGCCCTGCTAACTACATCTGAAAAAGCCGTATCCACCAGTATTATTTTTGCATCACTGTGTGCCAGGATGTATTTGACTGTCTCTGTTTCAAGCCTAATATTTATCGTATTTAAAACTGCACCGGCCATCGGCACTCCAAAATGAGCTTCGAACATTTCGGGAGTATTGGCTGCCATAATGGAAACCGTGTCACCGGGAGTTATCCCCTTTTTCTTAAGCGCAGAAGCTAATTGCCGCGCACGTTTATAGGTTTCTGACCACGAGTACTCGCGATCTTCATAAATCACAGCTACGCGTTCTGGAAAAATGTCAGCGGTTCTCTGGATGAAGGATAGTGGTGTAAGTGAGACATGGTTAGCTGATGTTTTGTCAAATGCTTCATAATTTTCTTCCATGAATCTTTCCTCTACCTTTAAATAAATGATGACTTCTTCACTATTGCATCTCGAAAACCATTAGGCGTTTCAACTTCAACTTGGTTGCCATCCTTACTAAGTTCAATCGCAATCATTCCTAAAGCTACATTAGTATTAAAGCAAGGTGACCAAGCAGCAGACGTGATCTCACCTATTATCTTTCCATTGGCAAACAAAGGCCAGGGATGTACACATGGTTCCAGTGCGTTCCCTGTAATCGAAAAATTTCTAATTTGTTTTTTAGGTCCATGCGCAGCAACTTTTAAAAGGGCATTTCTACCAATGCAGTGGACGGCGGATTCTGGTTCACAGAATCTTCCTAACCCGCATTCATAAGGATTGTTTTCTCGGGTCATATCGTTGCCGTAAGATAAAAGCCCAGCCTCGATTCTTTCAATAAGATTTGGGCAACCAGCGCGAACGTTAAGATCTTCTCCTGATTTGAATAGTGCATCCCATAATGGTTCAGCTATATCTGTTCCGGTCACAAATATTTCAAACCCATCTTGCTTAGACCATCCCGAGCGAGAAACAAGCAGCTTGCAACCGTGGAAAGCAAGCATTGAATAATTGAAAAATTCAATTTGATGAACTTGTTCTCCAAAAATACGTGCTGCCAACTTAGCCGATTTAGGTCCTTGTATCGCTAATGGTGCAACCTCTGGCTCGTCAATAAGAACATTCAAGCCCATCCCATATGCGAGGCCTTTTACCCAAAGTAGTACATCGCTATCGCTAATTGATAACCAGTACTTGTTTTTGTCTATTTTTAAAAAGATTGGATCGTTTAGCATACCACCATTTTTGTCTGTTATCGGAGCATAAAAGCACTTTCCCGGCTTGAATCCATCGAGATTTCGAGGGGTCAACATTTGTATTAATTGGTTAGAATCCGGGCCAGAAACTTCAACTTGTCTTTCACATGTAACGTCCCATATTTGTACATGTTTTTTCAGGTGCCGATAATCGGCCTCTATTGACTCGAATATCGTTGGTAAAAGAGTATGGTTATAAACCGTATACGCGGAAACTCCTGATTGATGGACTCTCTTAGAGAAAGGTGTTTTGCGGGTGCGGCGAGATATGGTTAAAAAAGGTGGAGCAGACATAAGAGCTTTATAATATACAGTTTAAAGACCAAATAATTACAGCAAGGAATTTTAGAAGCTTTTTGTGTGTAAGCCAATCTGATTTATTATATGCTAACCAGAAAAACTAGCCTATACTTGGAAAAATTTCCATATCCCGTTTCAGTGGGTGGTGTGTACTTGTTTTTAAAGAATTCGTAAAAATCCCAAATTCTTAATGGGTTCTATTTGGTTGCTTTATTGTATAATTTAATAAGCCCTATTTAATGAATTTAGAGTATGCAAAAAATTTTCTGCTTTACTTAATTATAATTGACTTTGAATTCCTATTAGGGCTTCGGTAAGTGGATATATTAGTTTCCTCCTGCCAATGATAAATTCAATTATTTTTATTTCGCGACAATTAGTTTTTTTAAAGTTAATCTTTCATGTGGTCTTTAAGTAATGGTGCCTGAAGAAAAAGACGTGTTGTTTTGAGAGGAGACTTAATGCAGTTGCAAAATAAGGTTGTAATTGTCACGGGCGGTGGTAGCGGCTTTGGTGAGGGGATGGCGCGCCGATTTGATGAAGAGGGTGCCACTGTTGTGATAGCCGATATTGATAAAAAAAACGGAGAAAGGGTGGCCGCTGAGATGTCGAGCCCGTTCTTTGTGGAGACGGATGTTTCTAGTAATGAAAGTGTTGCTGCCTTAGTATCTAAGACCGTCGCTGAATTTGGGTGTCTTGATGTTTTGATTAATAATGCTGGAATGCCCCAGAGACGCGGGCCAATGACAGATGTTGACGAAGCTACATTTGATCGAATTTTTGCTGTAAATGTAAAAAGTATTTTTTTGACGTGCAAACATGCTGTTCCTGAGCTGCAAAAAGCGAGGAGCGGTGTAATCCTAAACACGGCATCAACAGCAGCTAAAAGTCCACGTCCTGGGTTAACTTGGTATAATGGTTCAAAAGGTGCAGTATTAACTTTAACAAAATCCATGGCACTTGAGCTGGCCCCAAAAAATATCAGGGTAAATGCTATCAATCCCGTGATAGGGGAAACCGGCATGACGCGGGAATTTCTTGGTGGTGAAGATACTCCGGCGCTCCGAAAAAAATTCATTGAAACGATTCCTCTTGGCCGTATGTCGACCCCTATAGATATAGCGAATGCCGCATTATTTTTGTGTTCGGAAGAGGCAAGCTTAATTACTGGTGTGTGTTTAGAAGTAGATGGAGGGAGATGTGTTTGAATGGAAAAACCCTGTATCCTTTTGACACGTTCTTTTCCTAAACTTGTGAGGAAACGGGCAGCAAGAGATTACCGCGCCACGGTAAATCGCTCGGATACTTTGTGGCAAGGTGCTGAATTGGTTGCGAGGGCTAAAAGCATGGATGGGCTGCTTATAAGTGCAGCTAACAAAATGACCAGGGAAGTCATCTGCCAGCTGCCGGAAAGTGTTCGTATTATAGCAACCTATTCTTCAGGGTTTGAACATATTGATTTGAATGCTGCAAAACTTCGTGGAATAGCTATCACTAACACACCTGGCGTTATGGCAGAGGCAACGGCTGATATCGCTTTGCTCCTTTTGTTGGCTGCAGCCCGAAGAGCGCGGGAGGGGTTTGAGTTAATTAGTAGCGGAAAATGGAAGGGGTGGGCTCCAGAGCAATTGCTTGGGGTTCACCCAGCGGGCAAAAAGCTTGGCATCGTTGGAAATGGCAGCATTGGCCGTGCGCTTGCGCATCGGGCTAAAGCAATTGGAATGAAAATACATTATCATAACCGGACCCGTTTGCCTTCTTCTCTTGAAGACGGGGCTATTTATCATGGAACTTTGGAGGGCTTATTAAGTGTTTCCGCTTTTCTATCGTTGAATTGTGACCTGACATCAGCCACTAAGGGTATGCTGAACAAAAAAAACATTAAGCTTCTACCCAAGGGTGCCATAATAATAAACACTTCACGGGGGGAGGTTGTTGATGATGAAGCAATAATAGGCGGTTTAGAGTCAGGCCACCTTAGCGCTGTTGGCTTTGACGTGTACAGGAATGAACCTAATCTTGATTCCCGGTATCTATCTCTATCCAATGTGTTTCTGCTGCCACACTTAGGTTCTGCGACTAATGAGACACGTGATGAAATGGGGTTTTTAGCACTTGATAACTTAGACGCATTTTTTAAGGGGCAGATGCCACCAAATTTGTTGGTCTAATACTTAGAAATGGGCTTCGTGGGTAGTTATAAAAGAGGCGCCTAATTTTTAATCAAGCGCCTCTTTTAGTGTTTTTTTAGCTATTCCCGATTTCCAAAAATACTCAGTAGCATGATGAATAGGTTTATGAAGTCGAGGTAAAGACGAAGCGCGCCCATAATAGCTTTCTTCTGGTGTATTTCGCCGCTGTCAGTTTGAAGATACATTGACTTTATTGATTGTGTATCATATGCGGTAAGACCAACAAAGACCAAAACCCCGATAACGGAAATAACAAAATGCAGTGCGGATGAAGCTAGAAACATATTGACGATGCTGGCAATTATTATTCCAATTAACCCCATAAATAGGAAACTGCCCATTCCTGACAAATCCCTTTTTGTCGTATATCCGTAGAGACTCATGCCTGCAAATGTTGCGGCTGTAATAAAAAAGACCCGAGTAATCGTTGTTCCTGTGTAAGCTAGGAAGATGTAGCTTAATGACAGCCCCATTAACGCAGAGTAAACCCAAAAAACAGTTTGCGCGGTAGATGCTGACATGGCGTGAATACGTGCACTAAGAAAAAATACAAACCCTAGAGGCGCTAGCATTATTATCCATTTAAGCCCTGTCCCATGGATGGTTTGCATCAATTCCATCGACGTTGATGCGGCAAATGCAACGGCGCCTGTCATAGCGAGGCCTATACACATGTAGTTGTACACTCTAAGCATATATTCGCGTAAGCCTAGATCGATTTGCGCGTCATGCGCTTGGGCCGTTGTCATAGTTCCTGTACGAAGTTGGAACTTATTGTTCGGTCCTAATGCCATTTTTCTTTCTCCAATTAACTGATGCAATTTAAACTAGGTGCAAAATTTTACTTTAGCACATTTATATTACAAATATGGTAATATTACAGAATTTTTCAACTGTAAGTGTACTTAATTTTCTGATTTGTTTAAAGGATGTTTTTTTTCTTAGCAACTGCTAAATAGTAGTTATTATGTTTTTTGTGTTTAAAACTTTAGATGGTAATTGACTATGAAGATGAATTTTCTCGGCCACACTGGTATTAGTGTAAGCCGAATCTGTTTAGGCAGTATGACGTTTGGCAACCAGAATAATGAAGAGGAGGGGCATGCACAATTAGATATGGCGTTTGAACATGGGGTAAATTTTATCGATACAGCTGAAATGTACCCTATACCGCGAGATCCTGAAACGCAGGGTAAAACCGAAGAAATAATTGGATCTTGGATAAAAAAAAGACGTAACCGTGAAAAACTAGTTTTAGCGACAAAAATTACCGGTCCTAGCAGTGCATTTTCGCATATACGTAATGGCGATTTGAAATTTGGGAAAAAGCAATTTGAAGAAGCGGTTAATTTGAGTCTTAGGCGGCTGCAAACCGACTATATAGATTTATACCAAACACACTGGCCAGAGCGCCCCGGAAGTTATTTTGGGCAGTTAGAATATAAGCATATAGATGGTAGTCCAGGCACTTCCATGGAAGAACAGTTAGAGGCGGTCAATATGCTGATTGAGGTTGGGAAGGTCCGTGCCTTTGGAAGCTCAAATGAAACGCCGTGGGGGCAAATGAAGCTAATTGAGTGTGCAGCAAGACTAGGAGTTTGTAGTATTGCATCCATTCAAAACCCCTATAATTTATTGAATCGGGCATTTGAAGTGGGGCATGCGGAAATCTCAATACGTGAAAATTGTGGGCTGTTGGCATACTCCCCCCTAGGATTCGGGACATTAACAGGAAAATATTTGGAAGGTAAGCCGCCAAAGAGCCGTCTAGCTCTTTTCCCAGAATTCAAACGCTATACTAGCGCACGTTCAGTATCGGCGACTGCTAGATATGTTGATTTGGCGCTTACGAATGGTCTTGATCCCGCACAGATGGCAATAGCATTCGTGAGTCGTCGTAGATTTACCACTTCAGCAATTATAGGTGCAACAACTCTTCAACAACTGAAAAAAAACCTTGATTCAGAATATATCGAGTTAACAGATGAGGTGAGTGAAGGAATTGCAAAAATACATTCAGAATTTCCAAATCCAGCGCCATAACTCTAGTGCTTAAGGAATAATGGGTTAGGTAGTGCGAGTTTTCATAGCTATTTCAATTCCTTATAACCATAAAAGTTCTTTACGGACACTTCAGGCTGGGATAAAGGGTGCGCGTTGGGTTATGTGTGAGAATTTTCATGTGACATTGCGCTTCCTAGGTGAAGTGGCCCCTAAAGAGGTTGAAGATCTATTATTTTCTCTGAGTGCAATTGCCTTTCCGTCATTTAGCATTAATCTTTCAGGTGTTGGATATTTTAGCCAGAAAGGTCAAGTTCGTTCAGTCTGGGCTTCGGTATGCAGTTCGAAACAATTATTGCGTCTCCAAAAGAAAGTAGAAAACATCTGTATAAGGAGCGGGTTTTGCCCTGGAACCAGAAAATTCAAGCCACATGTTACAATCGGTCGCTTAAAGGGGGTACGTTTACACGATATTGAGTATTGGTTAAAAATTCAAAATGATTTTGGAATTGAGTCAATTGACGTAAAAAAATTTACTCTTTTTGAAAGTCGATTGGGAAGCGAGGACCCCCACCATGTCCCTTTAGAAGACTACCTCTTATTTTAATAGCGAATTTGCAAACTGGATATAGGATTTAATAATATTAGAAGTATGTCGAAAAAAACAGAAATAGACCATCGGGTGGACTTGGTAGGCCTGGACCGTGATGAACTATTGCGGAAATTAATTGCTATTGACGAAAAGCCGTTTCGGGTGAAACAGCTTTGGCACTGGATGTATTTTCAAGGAAGGAAAGATTTTTCAGAGATGACGTCTCTTGCAAAAATGTCTCGAACCAACCTAAATAATTTATTCAAAATTAGACGACCTGAAGTTGTACTTAATAAGATTTCTAGTGATTTGGCGAGAAAGTGGCTTTTGCGTTATGAGGATGGAAATGAAGTGGAAATGGTTTATATTCCAGAAACTGATCGGGGAGCTCTTTGTGTTTCTTCACAGGTAGGATGTACCCTTAGCTGTTCATTTTGCCACACTGGAACTCAAAACATAGTTCGTAATCTCTCAGCTAGTGAAATAGTAAATCAATTTATGTTGGCTCGTGACCATTATGACGAGTGGCCAACGCCCAAGGATGGGAAAAGGAAAATTTCTAATATAGTTTTGATGGGCATGGGGGAGCCACTTTTTAATTATGATAATGTAGCAAAAGCGCTAAAAATTGTCATGGATGCAGAAGGAATTGCTCTTTCAAGGCGCAGAATAACGCTTTCGACCTCTGGAGTAGTTCCAAAGATAAAGAAATGCGGAACAGAACTCGGAGTAAATTTAGCAATTAGCCTTCATGCTGTTACAGATGATCTAAGAGATCAATTAGTACCAATAAATAAAAAGTGGCCTATAGCTGAGCTCCTGAGAGCCTGCAAAGACTACCCTGCAGCTAATAATGCGCGAAGAATAACGTTTGAATATGTTATGCTAAAAGGAATAAATGATAGTGTGACTGACGCGCGTGAGCTAGTGCGATTAATTAAGGGTATTCCTGCAAAAGTAAATTTAATTCCATTTAATCCATGGCCAGGGGCACCATTTGACGGCTCTTCGAGGAAAACGATTAATCAGTTTGCTTCAATAGTTAATAAGGCCGGTTATTCATCGCCTGTTCGAAACCCTCGTGGCCGGGATATTTTGGCTGCTTGTGGGCAGTTAAAATCATCAAGTAAAAAATCGTTGAATACACGATCAAAGTCATAATTTTTGTGCACTGTTTTTTGAGGCCGATCTATTTTTCGTAAAGGTAGGTGTTCTCTTTTTGAGCCCCTTGTTCTCGGAACACTGATCTTTATAGTTACGCAATATTTTTAAAAATGGGGATTGGGAAATTGAGAATTAGGAATTTAACGAATGTCGCGTGATGTTAAAAAAGTTGTATTAGCATACTCAGGAGGGCTTGACACTTCGATTATTCTCAAGTGGTTGCAAGAAACCTATAATTGTGAGGTTTTTGCCTTTACGGCAAATTTGGGTCAAGGTGAAGAAGTCGACGTTGCTGAAAAAAGAGCAAAGGCCTTAGGTGTAAAATCAATTATCACCGAAGACCTTCAGGAAGAATTTGTTAGTAGCTTTGTGTTCCCAATGTTTAGAGCAAATGCAATTTATGAAGGAAACTATCTCCTTGGGACATCCATAGCACGGCCCTTGATTGCTAAGCGGCAAATTGAGATTGCAGATGAAGTCGGGGCAGATTCAGTTGCTCATGGCGCAACGGGGAAAGGAAATGACCAGATTCGCTTTGAACTAAGTTATTATGCACTAAATGCCAATATAAATATTATAGCACCTTGGCGTGAATGGGACCTTAAAAGCCGAAGCCAGTTAATAGAATATGCCGAGGCCCATCAGATTTCAGTGCCAAAAGACAAGTATGGTGAACCCCCATTCTCCCAGGACTCTAACCTTTTACATATTTCTTCAGAAGGAAAGGCCCTTGAAGATCCGTGGGAAGAATGTGACTGGGGGTTAGTTTTAACACGTGTTACCCCTCCGTGGAATGCTCCAGATAAACCAGAAGAAATATTAATTGGATTTGAGCAGGGAGATCCCGTTTCGGTAAATGGTGAAGAATTATCACCATCATTATTGCTCAAGAAACTGAATGCAGTTGGCAGCAAAAATGGAATCGGCATTCTTGACGTAGTAGAAAATCGTTTTATCGGCATAAAATCAAGAGGAGTATATGAAACACCTGGTGGTACCATTCTGTTTCATGCGCGGCGGGCAATGGAGAGTTTGACACTTGATCGTGAGAGTATGAAGCAAAAAGATATGTTAGTGCCTCAATATACTGAAATGGTATATAACGGTTTTTGGTTTGCACCAGAGCGAGAAATGTTACAGGCAGCTATTGATAAGGCAAGTACAAGGGTTACGGGGACCGTGCGTCTAAAGTTATATAAAGGTAACGTTATTGTGACAGGCCGGAAATCTCCGTTTAGCCTTTATGACCAGGAGTTAGCAACTTTTGAAGATGATTCTATATATGATCAGGGGGATGCCGAAGGATTTATCCGCTTAAATGCATTAAGGCTTCGAATGAGAAAATAAAAGGTGTTTCGCAGAAAGGAATTATAGACCAAAAATCCAAAACCTTAATTGCACATGGGAGGTGTCGCCCCTATACATCATTAGGTGATGGGGATTCAGCATTAAGAATTTTACGAATACGTGTTTGGAGAGCAGGTAGCAGTTCCATTTTAAACCAAGGATTTTTCTCTTCCCAGGCCAGGGTTCTCCAACTGGGGTGAGGTGTAGCGGCAATGCGAGGAAATAGAGTTCTCCAGTTAGATACGGTATTTGTCATTGTAGCTTTTCTAGCTGTTTCAATATAATATTTTTGGGCATAGGATCCAATTAGTATCGTTAGCTCAATCTTAGGTAAGAGTTTTAATATCTTTTCGTGCCATGTTGGAGCGCACTCGGTCTTAGGCGGCAAATCCCCGCCATTTACTGTGCGACCCGGGTAACAAAACCCCATTGGTATTATGGCAATTTGGGATTTATTATAAAAAATGTTCTTTGGTATTTTAAGCCAATTTCGCAACCGTTTTCCTGACGCGTCATTCCAGGGAATTCCCGTTCTATGAGCTTTGGTTCCAGGGGCTTGTCCAATGATTAAGATCTTGGAGGAAATAGATGCCTGAATGATTGGTTTTGGCTCAAGAGGGAGATTTTTTACACAAAGTTGACACGATCTGACTTGGCTTAACAGGCAGTCGGTGGAATTATTGCCGATCATTGACTTTCAAGTAATCCGTGAACAAATGCAGGCACTATTTTTGTAGCTTCGCCGTATGTGGAGTATTCGAACAATGGGGCATTAGCTGATGGCTCCAGGTTCAACTCTACTGTCATTACTTCTTTTTGGGATTTGAGTTGGGAGATAAAACTAGCCGCCGGGTAAACGTGCCCAGATGTACCAATAGAAACAAAAACAGCAGCGTCTTTGAGTGCCGTTTGAATTTTATGCATATTTAAAGGATTTTCGCCAAACCAAACTACGTGAGGACGGAGGCTGCCTGTGCTAGTACAACTTCCACAGATATCATTACGACTAAGGGCTTTTCTCCAGATTAAAACTATGCCACAAGTGGTACATCTAGCTTTGGTTAATTCGCCATGCATATGAAGTATATTCCGGGTGCCCGCTTTTTCATGGAGATTATCAACGTTTTGAGTGATCACAAGTACAGATGCATTCCATTGCGCTTCAAGTCTTGCCAATGCAAAATGCGCAGAATTTGGAAGAACGTTTCCAGAAAGGAGGCGTTCACGACGTGCATTATAAAATTCATGAACTTTGGCAGGGTTGTGGGAAAAACCCTCAGGTGTGGCTACTTCATCGATATTGACTTCAGCCCAAATACCGTCGGGATCACGAAATGTGCTAAGCCCCGATTCTTTCGAAATGCCGGCCCCCGTTAAAATAACAATGTTGCCCTTGGCTTGTTTTAGCACGGCGCTAGTTGCCTATTCTTTAAACACTGATAAAGGCGGTAAAAGGAGCATATAGATGACCTCAGTTCTTTTCGTTTGTTTGGGGAACATTTGCCGGTCTCCTTTAGCCGAAGGTGTCTTTACGAAGTTAGTCAGCGATAACAGACTTGCAAAACAGGTTTCTGTAGACTCAGCTGGCACAGGTTCATGGCATACAGGAAATCCACCGGATAAGCGAGCCCAAACAACGGCCTTGGTCCACGGAATTGATATTTCAGGCTTTCGGGCACGGCAGGTAAGTTTAAGGGACTTTGACCGTTTTGAATATATAATTGCTATGGATAATTCAAATAAATCGGATCTTCTAAATCTTAGTCCAAAGAGTGCAGTTCACAGAGTTCAGTTATTTATGGACTTTTCTTCAGAGTTTTTTTCTAAGGAAGTTCCGGATCCTTATTATGGGGGAGACGAAGGTTTTGAGCAGGTTTTTTCTATGATAGAGACAGGCTCGTCAGGCCTTTTAACTGAGATAAAACACCACTACTTCTAATATTCTTCAACTCAAATTTGAAAATCAGGATTGCAAGAAAAAATAAAAACTTGTGTAATTCTCTCGGCTTAAGCCAAGAGTTTTCTTTTTGGTCATTGTTCTTGTGAAATAGCATCCTTTCTCTCTTCGATAATTATTACTCCCGAAGGCCCCGCTGACATAACCATAGGAATTATTGAAGAATTATCTTCAAATTCATAATGGCCATCTTCTATTGAAACAAAACGGATTTCGGCAGATTTCCGTGGAGGCACATATATGGCATGAACACATGTTCTTCGTGCTTTTTCACCATCGACAGTGATTGCAATAATGGCATTTCTTCTGAAAAAATCTAGAGCGCGAAAATAACGTACTTTTTCATCCCGATTGCGAACTCTTAGAACATACGGTCTTCCTTGCTTTATACGAATAACCATAGGTACAAAATCACCCGCACGAATAACGGTTGTAATATGGGGAGCTTCAGACCAATCGATTTTAGAAATCGTTGTGGTGGCGATTTTTTTGCATCCAGCCCGAGGAAAAGGTGAGATGGCAAATTTATTGATATTTAAATCCATATCGTTAAGCATTAGATGATTTTTCTCCGCCCAACTTCCAGAAAGAGGTTGCGATATTGTGCCTCCAACAGGCGCACAGGCGTTTAAGGCAAACAGCATTGCTGCGAAAACTATTGGTTTGGAAAAAAACATTTCGCGTAACATACGTATATTTTCCTTCCCAGAGTTCTGTTGTGTTGGGACCATAGCAATTAAATATAAAGTAGTAGCAAATTATCAAATGATAAGAAACCTTCAAAAATTATACTATTGGATGTAACGATTGTTGCTGCACCGGTCTTATTATGTCACCGTGTCCGAATGCGGAATATACTCACATATTCGGGGGATGGGCTTGAAAAGGTTGTCACAAAAAGATTGGCCGACAACTGGTTTGAGGCTTACGAAAAAATCTTAGTTGTTCCGGTCTGGAATAATTTTAATCTTATTGATACCAGTACAAATAGATCGGTAATGCTTGTCGGAAAAGCTGCTGAAACCGTCATAAAGGAATCTAGCGATAAGGTGGTTTTGGGGAAATACAAAGGTAAGATGGTTATTGGGGTTGCTGTGACAAAAGAACGTCTAGCTAGGACGCTTGTTGAAATATCCAAAAATGGAAGATTCTTAGACCTTCGGGAAATAGGTACTCGCCTAAAAAGAGAAGATGCCGGTATCCTTGCGTATGCACGCGGTATGATCCATTGGCACCAGAGCCACCAGCATTGTAATCTGTGTGGGTCGCTGACAAAACAAAAGCAAGGCGGCCATGTGCGCTATTGTTTGAATAAAAGTTGTGGGGCCGACAAATTTCCGCGTGTTGACCCCGCTGTAATTATGCTGGTGACATATGAGGACGAATGCGGAAGTAAATGTTTATTAGGCCGGAATCCTAAGTGGCCGCCTGGTTGTTATTCAACCTTGGCAGGGTTTGTTGAGCCTGGAGAAAGTATAGAAGAAGCGGTTGCCCGAGAAGTTAAAGAAGAAGTCGGCATTGAAGTATTCGATATCTGTTATTTAGCATCGCAGCCATGGCCCTTTCCTTCCTCACTTATGCTTGGATTTAGAGCTAAAGCAAAAACCGCTAAACTAACAATTAACGACGCAGAACTGGAGGATGCCCAGTGGTTTACAAGAGATCAAGTCATTGGATTTGGTGCATGGGGCAGAAGCGGAATAGGCTATAAGAAACCGCGGCCTGACTCAATAGCTCACTGGCTAATCATGACTTGGTTGCACGAGACTTAACCACAGTCTACCGTATCATCATTGCTCTAGGTTATTTGTAGCGGAAAGAGTGGGCAGGGTAGGTTCCTAGCAGTTTCACTTCATGGGAAAAAAAAGCCAGTTCCTCAAATGCAAGTTTTAGATTTTTTTCCTCTGGGTGGCCTTCGACATCGGCATAAAATTGGGCTGAAATAAACCCCTCCCGAACATAACTTTCTAATTTTGTTATATTGACACTATTGGTGGCAAATCCGCCGAGGGCCTTAAATAAAGCGGCTGGGACATTTCGGACGCGGAACACAAAGCTAGTAATAAGGGGTCCGCTTTCAGGCAAAGCATTATTCGGAGTTTTGCTCATAACGATAAAACGAGTCGTATTATGTCCAGCGTCTTCGATGTCAGTCTTCAAGATTTCCAAGCTATTTAACTTAGCAGCCAGAGCTGAGGCTATTGCTGCCTGAGTTTTATCTCCTAACTTAGCGATATCCGATGCAGCGCCTGCCGTATCTACGTGGACTACAGGCTCAACCTTAAGTTCTGTAATTAGGGTCCTACACTGATTGAGAGCGTGGATATGGCTATGTACATGGGTGATATTAGAAATTTTGGTCCCTGGAACTGCAAGAAGCTGGTGGTTTACAGGTTGAAAGTGTTCACCAATAATTTTTAGCCCAGAGCTTGGTAGCAAGTGATGTATATCAGCGACGCGTCCCGCTATAGAGTTATCAATAGGGATCATAGCTAGCGTTGCTTTACCACTGTGAACTGCAAGGAAGGCTTCCTCAAAAGTGCGACAAGGCAACGTTTTCATTTCAGGATAAGCCGCTTGACATGCAATATTGGAATTAGCCCCGGGCATGCCTTGATATGCAATACATTCTGCTGAACTAGACATGTTTTTTTTCCAGGATTGATTTTGCCTGATTGAGATCTTCTAGAGTATCAACCCCAATAGGGATTGTGTCAACGAGGGCTGCATCGATTCTCATGCCATCTTCCAGGGCACGGAGTTGTTCTAGGCGTTCGCGACGCTCTAAAACACTTGTGGGCAAATTTACAAAACGGGAGAGAGCTTTTCTTCGGTACGCATAAATACCAATATGATGAAAAAAGGGTCCTCTGCCCGATGGTGCAAGGGTTCTTGAAAAATAAATAACCCTGGATACTTTTTCTCCTTCACTTAACCCCATAATAGCTTTGACAATATTAGGATTAGAGTGATCTGTGTTTGACTCAATTTTTGCTACCAAAGTTGCAATGTCGACAGCCTTATTCGCAAGCGGCTTAAGAACACTATTGAAATTGTCAGGTTCTATCGTTGGTAAGTCTCCTTGCAAATTTACAATGACATCAAAAGATTTTTTCGGGTCAATTAGGTTAAGGGCTTCATAAATTCTATCAGATCCAGAAGGGTGTTGAGGATTAGTGAGTATGGCCTGACCACCAGCCCCTTTTACAATGTCAGCCACAGCCTGTTCAGCGCATGCAACAAATACGGGGCCAATATTAGCTTGCAATGCACGTTCTAGAACCCATAGAATCATAGGCTTGCCACCGATATTAGCCAACGCCTTGGAAGGCAGTCTTGTTGAAGCCAACCGAGTTGGGATAATTATGACTGGATTTAGCGAGGGCTTCACGGTGGCTGGTCCTTGATGAGTCATTGAAATCAATAAATCTAGTGGTAGTGGACACTTTTCTTGTTTACTTTGCAGCAAGATGTTTTTTGCAGAAGCCAGGGTAATACGAAATATTTCAACTTTCGCAAAGTTCCGATCGCCAAGTTCTAAACGCTCAAATAAAATCTATTTACCATTGTAAATAACCCAGTAATTTTAATATCAAGGGAAAACTAGGATTTAGACTTAAATCAACCAGAGCATTACAATAACTTTTTATGTAAATAGTTAAAGCATATTTTACCTATAACTTAATTTCCGGGATACAGGATCACCCTAAACAGTTTAACAGTTTGTAATTATTAATTTTAATGGCTTGACCAAAAAAATGACCATAAGCAATTTTGATCACATGCTGGAATTATCAGAAACGTTGGTTGAGGCTGTGCGACCGACAGTTTTAGCTGGGTTTAGATCAGGTGGCCATGCTGACAATAAAAGTGACTCGTCTCCGGTCACTCAGACTGACCGTGATGCTGAAATCATTATGCGGAAGATTATAGAGCATGAATATCCAGAGCATGGAATTTTGGGCGAAGAGTTCGGAATTACCCGACCAAACTCCGAAATTTTTTGGATTTTGGACCCTATTGATGGGACTAAATCCTTTATTGCAGGAAAACCTACTTTTGGTAGTCTGGTTGCTGTTGTTCATAAGGACCGACCGATAATTGGCGTTATTGATATACCGATGTCGGGTGATAGATGGGTTGGAGCAGCAGATCGCCGGACAACGTTGAAAAACGTAGAGGTATCAACGCGCCCTTGTAAAGAGATTGAGTCCGCCTGGCTCTGTGCGACATCGCATAAAATGTTTACGTCAAATCACTATCAGAAATTTTGTGAGCTTGAAGAAAAATGTGCTAATGTTATTTTTGGGACGGACTGCATGGGCTATGGACTTCTTGCGTCGGGGTGGCTTGACATAGTTTGCGAAGATACCATGGCTTTGCATGATTTTGCTGCCCATATTCCTATAATTGAGGGAGCAGGTGGAGTAATAACCGATTGGGCTGGGTTGCCGTTGAAAATACACCCGACAGCATATCAGGATCGATATAGTGTTCTTGCTGTTGGGGATCAGACACTTTTGGCGCCCGCGCTATCTGCACTTGGGTCTCATTCGTGAAATTTTACACGGTTAAGGTTGCCAAAAAGTTTTGCATTGGTGTGGCGATCTTTGTAAAAAATACCCGCTGTAAGAAATGGGCCGATTAGTAATACAAAAAATTTTCCCGTCAGGTTTTCAAAGGAGCAAGAGGAAAGGGATCAGTAATGGGAAAAGTTTTGGAAGGGGAAAAGCAGTGAATTTACATGTTACGTTTCAGGCGGAGAACCAAAGTGTTTCCTAATATTACAAGTGTTGCGCCTAATACACCATTTAAGCTCCATTTGTAGTCTTCAAATAATGTAGACAGCAGAAGCGACAGCAGTGGAAAAAAAACCATAGCATAGGAGGCGCGCCCAGGACCGATACGACCAATCAGTGTAAGGAAGCTCCAAAATGCAATTACTGACGCAAATACTACTAAGAATGCCAGCGAAATAACATAAGTATTATTTGTGGGGAAGGAAAAGGGTTCATTTTTTGCAATAGCAATTACCCCGGCTAAAAGAGCCCCGTGTGCCATGCCGATAGTATTGGTCGATACTATCGGAAGACCTATTTTTTGAAAATATGCTGACATTAGCATGCCGATTGAAGCACTTATTGTTCCGCCGAGAGATAATAATAACCCGAAGATAATGCCCTTATTCAGATGCAACTGTGATATTTCTGGCCAAAAAATGACACCTACGCCGGCAAACCCTAGAATAGCTGCAACCACCATGCGTTGATCAATAGCTGTTTTAAATAAAAGGGCACTCCCAAAAATATTCATTGCGACGATAGTTGAGAATACAGTAGCGATTAGTCCGCTCGTGAGAAATGCCGAAGCCTCGTAAATGAGCCAAAAATTTATACAAAATAAAAGAAACCCTTGAAAAGCGATTATGCAATGTTGCCGGATTGTGAAATTTAGAAGCTTGCGATTGGTTGCTATACATAACACTAACATTAAAAGAGCAGCTAGGATGAATCGAAAAAAAACGGATGTTGCTGGATTCCCAGTATCAACTTGGTAGTTGATAGCGAAAAAACTGCAGCCCCAGATACCGATAGTTGTTAAATAAAGTAAAATGTTTGTCATGGAAACAAATAGACACAAAAAAACTGACAGAAAAAAAATTGAGGTGATGCCGGTACAATACTTGTTAGGTCTTTTATGCTAAAATCCAGATCAGATGAAACTTGATCTATGGATAATTTGAAGGATCTAGCTTTGAATTATAACGCTTAATTTATTTTTCGATGCGGATAGAAATTTTATAGAGGTGCTGTCGGTCTATTGAAACTAATAAATTAAGATTTTTTAGAATATTTAACAATATTGATAGAGTTTTTCATGTCGCATTAGAAGATATTAAGCTTTCTGAGCAACCTCTATTCTAAAGTTAATTCAGTGTGTGATTGTTCTGTTTTAGAATTTGAATTGGTTTAAGTAAGTATTTGGAATCTTATTAATAGTTCTTAGGAACACAGTGTAATGGAAATTTTTAATGCCACACTTATGCGGGTACTGTTAGCTGTAGGAGTTTCAATTTTATTGTTTATGAGTTTTGTTCCATATATTGCTAACGTGGTTCCTTTTTTTGACGTATTTTCACATTTCCGTTTACAGATGTTTTTTGCGGCTCTTTTTTTTACGTTGAGCGCCATATTTGTGAATATCCGAGTTCTGTTTGTTATCGCTCTTCTTGCATTAGTTTCTAATACGGCACCGCTTGCATTTAAGTTTCAAAATACAAAGGATATAGACAAGGGTCCGGAAATTTTCCAAGTCGCTGCTTTGAATATTAAGTGGGACCGTGACAATTGTAACAGGGTTAGAAATTATATTTCTTCGTTAAAAGCCGAACTCATTGGTGTGATTGAGGTTACTCCAGAGTGCAGAAATGATTTAAAATCTTTGACCGACATTTATCCGTATATGTGGTTTGCAGAACCCTCAACCCAGGTTATCGATGTAAAGCTGCATGGGATGGGTATTTTGTCACGTATTCCTTGGCAAAAAGTTGGACAATTGCAATCTCCGTTAATTTCGCGTCGTTACGCGGTTGTTGCAGAATTTGAAACTTCAGCGGGGAGTATAGCTGTGCTTGTGTCACACCTAGTTCGTCCCGTTCCTCCTTACCCGGGGGACTGGCGACTATCGCAGGGTGCCGAAGTACGCGACTTGAATGATTATATTCGCAACTTTCCAGGTGAAGTTATCGTTATGGGCGATCTAAATGCTACGCCGTATGGTCTAACATTCCGACAATTAAGGGCTGTTGGATTGCGGGCAGCCTCAGGTTCTGGTGAAGCGACCTGGCCTATTGCCCTTGGGCCGCTAGGTTTGCCTATAGATCACATTCTTGTCACTGACGGATTAGGGGCCTCTATGTCACTCGGTTCTGATATTGGTTCTGACCACCGGCCTGTTCTCGGAAAAATTATTCGAAAAGCTCGAGCCGGTCCTTGAACTGCTCAAGTGCTTCGGGGTTGGCCAGTGCCTCCTTGTTTTTTATTTTACGACCATGAACGATATCCCGAACAGTGAGTTCTGTTATCTTTCCTGATTTTGTCCTAGGGATATCGTTAACCGAAAGTATTTTTTCTGGGACGTGGCGGGGCGAGCAGTTCTGGCGTATTTCTTTTTTTATTTTCTCTATAAGTTTCTTTTTTAGCGAAATCCCGCTTTTTAGAACTACAAATAAAACTATTCGAGTGTCACTGTTCCAGTCTTGGCCAATAACAATAGATTCCTGAACCTCTTCTAATTTTTCGACCTGGCGGTATATTTCAGCAGTTCCAATGCGAACCCCGCCAGGATTTAGTGTAGTGTCCGACCGGCCATAGATAATAAACCCATTGTTCTTAGTTAATTCGACATAATCACCATGGGTCCAAATCCCAGGAAATATGTTAAAATACGCGTCATGAAATTTTGAACTGTCCGGATCATTCAAAAAACCGAGGGGCACAGATGGAAATGGTTGAGTGCAAACCAGTTCTCCTTTTTGTTCACGAATGGGCTTGCCTGTATCATCAAAAACATCGGTTGCCATGCCAAATGTTCTAATTTGAATCTCGCCTCGCCATACCGGTTTCGTAGGATCTCCTGCGCAGAAGGTTCCCACGATATCGGTTCCCCCGGAAATCGATGCTAAGTGAACGGAACTTTTTATATGTTGATACACATAGTCAAAACTTTCTGGCGCTAATGGAGATCCAGTCGAGGCAATTGTTTTTAGTGAAGAGAGATCGTGCGTCTT
This sequence comes from Magnetovibrio sp., assembly GCA_002722175.1. Lineage (GTDB taxonomy): Bacteria > Pseudomonadota > Alphaproteobacteria > Rhodospirillales > Casp-alpha2. Next base: position 825 of record PBKU01000043.1, on the reverse strand, counting down.
TTTTGGTGTTTTTTTTGCCTTCGCTAGGCTGTCGATGAATTTTGCAGATGTACCAAAAAATGTCATTTTCGTATCGTCAACAAAATCAAACAATGTGGAATAACTTGGGTAAGTGGGAGATCCGTCATACAGAAGGAGGGTGGCGCCCCAGGCAAGGTTGGTAACTAGCCAATTCCACATCATCCACCCGCAGGTTGTGAAATAAAAGACCCGTTCTTTTGGCTTTATATCGCAGTGAAGCAGTTGTTCAGATGCATGTTTAATAAGTGTGCCTCCCGTACTATGAACTATGCATTTAGGTTTTCCAGTAGTGCCTGATGAAAATAAAATGTAGAGCGGATGGTTGAAGGGAAACCGTTCAAAAATAAGTTTTCCGGGAGGGTGACCTGAAGTGAATTCAGCAATAGTTTCAGCATTTGGGATCTTGGAAAGATTTACCTTTTTTCCAGTAAAGGGAGTTAAAATGACTTTTTTTAGAGTTGGTAGAGCCGTTATAATTTCTTCTAGTTTTTTTATTATATTAAACTCTTTTCCATTATAATAATAACCGTCAACTGCAAACAAAATTTTTGGTTTTATCTGTCCAAACCGGTCGACAACCCCTTGCACGCCAAAGTCCGGGGAGCAGGAAGACCAGATAGCACCCAGACTTGTTGCAGCCATCATAGCGATTAAGGATTCTGGCATGTTAGGCATGCAGCCTGCAACAACATCGCCAGAGCGAACGCCGCAGCCTTTCATTGCTGCTGCTAGCTGGGATATTTGATCGTGTAGATCTTTATAGCTTACTTGCTTTGAAACTTTTTCTTCAGCGCGGAAAATTAT
>PBKU01000042.1 GCA_002722175.1 Magnetovibrio sp. | reverse complement strand
CGCCAAAAGTCTGGTCATTACGATGGTACACAGAATATCTTGAGACACCCCGGTGGATGAACGCGACCTTTGTATCATTGCAAGTCGCCACCCTAAGCATGTTGGTTGCAACACCATTAGGCACTATGGCGGCCTACGGGCTGTTTGTTTCAAACCACCCTATCGGAAAACTAATTTTCCTCTTCCTCGTAACACCAATGATTGTACCCTTAATTTTGATCGCAATTGGAACCTTTTATGTTTTTGGGCAGGTTGGATTTACTAACACTATTACGGGTATTGTGTTAGCGCATTCGGTACTTGCGATTCCTTTGGTAATGATCATTGTCACGTCTGCCTTGAGAACATACGATATGAACCAGGAGCTTGTCGCGCGCAGTCTTGGAGCATCCAGACTACGTGCATTTTTTGAAATCACATTGCCACAAATAAAGTTTTCAATAATTACATCGGCTCTATTAGCCTTTATTACTTCATTTGATGAAGTCATCATCTCCATTTTTATTTCGGGAGGTCAAACGGCAACGCTAACAAAGCAGATGTTTAGCGCTTTGCGAGATTATATTGATCCGACGATTGCAGCTATTTCAACATTTATGGTTTTAATTTCAACTACGCTAATGCTTGGAGCACAACAATTAGAAAGACTCAGTAGAAAAAAATAAGGGCGTAACAAAAAAGAATCAAATGCACTTTGCAACTAAATAGCAAATAACATTACTATTAAATTACTAATATAATACAAGCTGGCTTTCATGTGATAGTCCGGTGGTGTCGGACGCCTATGATTTGACAAGTATTGATTTCAAAAGATTTTATTTACTCCCTTATTTTCTGTTTACAGAACCATTCTATACGCTTAAAACCCTAATTCTTCTTCTTAAATAAGTGGATCAATACCATGCTACGTAAAACAGATTTTTATATTGATGGCCGGTGGGTAAGCCCTTCCCTTTCTAACGATTATGAAATAATCAATCCTGCAGATGAATGTCCTTTTGCAGTTATTTCACTTGGTTCCAAATCAGATGTTGATAGAGCTGTCACAGCGGCATCCCGTGCTTTTGGCTCCTGGAGTGCCGTTACACAGAAAGAACGTATAGATCAATTAGAAGCTTTGAGTAAAATCTATGAAAGACGGTCAGACGAAATGTCCGAGGCTATTTCTATGGAAATGGGAGCTCCCATTAAACTAGCAGTCAACGAACAAACAGCTTCCGGACTAAGCCATATAAAGGCTTTTATTCGCGCGCTCAAAGAATTTCAATTTGAGCACCTACTTAGAGAAAACACTCCAGATGAATATATTATTCACGAGCCGATAGGTATCTGTGGACTTATCACACCTTGGAACTGGCCGATGAACCAGGTTACGCTTAAGGTCATACCTGCAATCGGTGTTGGTTGTACAGTGATTCTAAAACCTTCAGAGATTGCGCCGATGTCTTCACTTTTATTCGCTGAATTTGTGGACGAAGCAGGTTTCCCTAATGGTGTATTTAATCTTGTTAATGGGGATGGACCTACGGTAGGGGAAGCTTTAAGCCAACATCCGGACATTGACATGATGAGCTTCACTGGATCGGCACGGGCTGGACAGTCGGTTACAAAAGCAGCTGCCGGATCCATCAAACGCGTTGCTCTCGAGCTTGGTGGAAAAGGAGCAAACATAGTCTTTGCCGATACCGATATTCCAAAAGCTGTCAAAAGAGGAGCTCTCCATTGTTTCCACAACACTGGTCAATCATGTAACGCGCCGACACGAATGCTAGTTGAACGATCCGTCTATGATGATGCTGTAAAGATCGCTCGCGAAACTGCTGAAATGGTTGAAGTTGGAATGCCTCACGAAGAAGGAAGACATATAGGTCCGCTCGTTTCCCAAATTCAATTTGACAAGGTTCAGAGCCTAATAAAGGCTGGTATTGACGAAGGAGCCCGTCTTGTCGCAGGTGGACCCGGACGACCTGAAGGTTTTAATCGAGGGTATTTTGCACGTCCTACTGTATTCGCAGATGTGAACAATAAAATGCGAATTGCCCGCGAAGAAATTTTTGGCCCAGTGCTGTCAATCATTCCTTTTGATAGCGAAGAGGAGGCGATAAATATTTCTAATGATACGAGCTATGGCTTAACTGACTACGTACAAACTGGAGATAATAAACGCATGCAGCGTGTAGCCCGTAGGCTTCGAGCTGGCATGGTCCAGGCAAACGGCGCGGCCAGGGCGTCGGGTAGCCCGTTCGGGGGATATAAGCAATCAGGGAATGGCCGAGAGGGAGGTATTCATGGATTTATGGAATTCCTGGAAGTAAAGGCTGTCTCAGGTTGGACCACTACAAGCTAACCAATAGCTCTATTGTTTTAGACCCTAAGCTGGAGTGAATTACCTTAGGCAAACGTCCGTTTTAAAAGCAGTAAAATTATCTATATTTACCTTTACTTTCAAATTCTGGAAAATATAGCAAGTTAATAGTTCGCGAGCACCTGTCTCAACCGTAATGACACTAATGCCTACTATCATCGTCTAATTTCTTTTTCTTAGTTTTCATTTTATTAATCAGTGTTTGCAATCTTCTTCTTTCTTCAAGTAAACAATTAAAATGAGTATCACATCCCACGATTGGTGTGGGATAATTTCTGATTTCTTCATTTATCTCTTTCAATGTCATTTTCATCTTTTAACTTTTCTCTTAAGCATCATTAAGTAACTAATTTATTAAATAATATAATTCACTCCCACTCGATAGTCCCTGGTGGTTTTGATGTAATGTCATATACTACCCGGTTTATGCCCTTGACTTCATTAATAATTCTATTGGCAGTTCTGCTAAGAAAACTATGATTAAAATGAAAAAAATCGGCCGTCATACCATCCGTAGATGTCACAGCCCTAAGGGCGCAAGCAAAATCATAGGTCCTTGCATCTCCCATCACTCCAACCGCCTTCACCGGCAACAAGACAGCAAAAGCTTGCCAAATATCTTCATACAATCCTGCTTTATCTATTTCCTCTAAATATATCGAATCTGCATGTCGCAATATTTCTAACTTTTCTCTACTAACCCCTCCCGGGATCCGGATTGCTAATCCAGGACCCGGAAATGGATGGCGCGTAATAAAGGTTTCGGGAATTCCTAGTTTACGTCCCAATAAACGAACTTCATCTTTAAACAACTCTTTTAGCGGTTCTACTAAACTAAGTTGCATCTTTTCAGGCAGTCCTCCTACATTATGGTGAGATTTTATGGTAACGCTTGGACCACCTTTAAATGATACCGATTCAATTATATCAGGATATAACGTACCTTGAGCCAAAAACTTAACGTTATCAATTTTTAGCGCTTCTTCTTCAAAAATTTCGATGAAAAGCTTTCCTATTTTCTTCCGTTTTTCCTCGGGTTCTTCCACTTGATCAAGTGCAGCAAGAAAGCTCTCAGAGGCGTCTCTATGAACTAACGGAATATTGAAATGATCACGAAAAAGTGAAACTACATCCTTGCTTTCATTAATACGCATTAGCCCATTATCAACAAATACACACGTGAGTTGACTGCCGATGGCTTCGTTGAGCAAAACCGCAGCAACTGAGGAATCAACACCGCCAGACAATCCACAAATAACATGGCCACCTTGAACTTGATCTCGTATTTTTTCAATCAGTTCCGTTTTAAAAGAAGACATGGCCCAATGGCCCTTACAATTACAGATCGTTCGAATGAAGTTAATCAAAAGTCGATGACCATCCGGTGTATGCACTACCTCCGGATGAAACTGGACCCCATATAACTTCCTGCTTTCATCAGCAATGACCGCAAATGGTGAATTTTCGGATGTTGCCTTCACTTCAAAATTTTCTGGAATTTCAATTATTTTGTCACCATGACTCATCCAAACTTCGTAACTCCCCCCTACTTTCCAGAAGCCATCAAAAAGGTCACATGGTCGTAAAATATTGACAGCGGCCCTTCCAAACTCTCGATGGCTCGAAGACTCGACCCGACCACCCATTTGAGAGACCAGAAGCTGTTCGCCATAACATATTCCAAGAACGGGGATACCACTTGCAAATATTTCGCCTGGGGCCCGGGGTGTCGAGAGTTCATGTACAGAAGCTGGCCCCCCAGAAAGAATAACTCCTTTTGGGCAAAATGCCTGAATTCTATCGTACGTTGTCATGTTCGAGGGATAAATTTCACAATACACACCACTCTCCCTCACACGCCGCGCTATTAACTGCGTAACCTGAGAACCAAAGTCTATAATAAGAATGCGATCTTTTTGTGTACTCGACATGCCGAGTCCTTATATTTAAGGCCAGGTTTTTTTAGGGTCCCTAAGACACTATTACCTAATACAGAATTATTTTCTATTTCTACGCATATTTTCGTAATTACACTAGACATAAGATGGAAGTATTGCGAGAGGAGCGGGCTATTGCATTTAAGCTTAATTATATCTTTAGATACATTTAACTCGCTCACTACGGCACTTTTTCCTACAAGCATTCTTACCTTTGCAGTTCTCAAGACAGTCTTTATATTGAATTCCACAATCCGGTCTGCTTGTATTATCAACCTCACCAAGCCCACAACTCCTTGCACAGCTTGCTTTGTTCGAAGTTCCATATTTTGAGGTGCAGTCATGCAAGCACCTAAGTTCGTGCTGCGTTTGAGTTCGGTAGAAATATATCACCTGTGACTTTTGATAATCCAAAAACGTTTTTTCAAGAGCTGGAAAAATCAATCCGTTACCCATCAAACCGCCGATTACCATAAGCATCGACACTAATTGCATAAATAGCTCCCTATCACTATACGAGCACAGCTAATTTAGTGCCCCTAACGATAAAATGTAGTATGTAACCGATTACCCCAATACTTTCTAGTGTGTAATAGTTTAAGAACTTGAAATAAAACAGTACCAGGCTTCATATATCTGATCATGACAAAAGAAAATCTTCAAGGCTGCCTCTGGATGCTCGTTTCAGTTTTTGCTGCAGCTAGTTTATCTATAGGTGTTAGGGAAGCCGGGGACAACCTTCACTCAATGCAAATAACATTTGTTCGCTGCGTAATCGGATTGATCATTATTCTGCCTTGGATATATTTTTGGGATCATTCTGCGTCAAAAAAAAATAAACCTGACTATCGTTCACCCTTCTCTTATTCCCCACAATGGAAGCTATTAGTTCTTCGCGGTCTCTTGATGACGGGAGCAATGAATTTTGGCTTTTACTCTCTTACAAAAATACCCCTCGCCACAGTCACTGTTTTATTTTTTACGGCTCCGCTATTTGTCACCATGATTGCAGGTCCATGTTTAAATGAAGAGGTTGGCTGGCGTAGATGGCTAGCAACGATACTAGGATTCGCTGGCGCTTTTGTTTCTCTAAACCCAGAAACAAGTGACTTCAACTGGGTCCTTCTCGCGCCTTTTGCTGCATCATCAATGTTCGCGATTTCTCTAATAATTGGCAAACATCTTTCTAAAACAGAATCAGCTAATGTTATCTTATTATATACGAGTACAGTCACCACTATTGGAAGTTTTATACCGGCTATGTTGGTATGGAAACACATCACTATTTCAACCTTTTTCCTAACCTTTGGTGTGGCTGTTTTTGCACTGATCCGAACATATGCTGATATCAGAGCCTACGCTGCTGGAGAAGCCAGCTTCATCGCACCTTTCAGCTATTTAAGGTTAGTACTTGTTTGCATAGGCGGTTATTTATTTTTTGGTGAAGTGCCCGAAACGACAGTATACTGGGGTGGGGCTATCATTATTGGTAGTTCGATATATATTGCCCACCGAGAAACAACTCATAAACGATCAATATCTTCACCTTCAGCTGAACCGGGAGGAGACTAATAAAATATTCTTAGATCAGAGAATCCATCCCCCTCCAAGAACCCGCTCATCCTGATAAAAAACAGCAGCCTGCCCTGGTGCAGAAGAAATCTGCGGAATTTTATACTTGATTTTAGCTGTATTATCACTGGTAAATTGCAGATAAGCTGGAACAGGCGAAGTTGTGGAGCGGACTTTTACTTGAATTTCTATAGTCTGGTCAACAGGTTCAAAATCCCCCAGCCAATTCAATTCCTTAACCTGAAACTTCTCCACAAGTAAAGCTTGTAAGGGTCCAACGACTACACGGTTCTCTACTGGATCAATGTCAATCACATAAAGTGGACTGCCTTGGGATACCCTTAAACCTCGTCGCTGGCCAATAGTGAAATGCGATATACCGTCATGTTCACCAATGCAACGGCCATCAAGATCAACAATATTACCACCTTGACATGCTTCTGGATGTAACTGCTTAATAAACTTTGCGTAGTCCCTGTTAGGAATAAAGCAAATATCTTGGCTTTCTGGTTTTTCCGAGACACAAAGTCCCAGCTCAGCCGCATAATTCCGTGTTTTTGATTTTTTCATTTCACCCAATGGAAATCGCAAGTAATTTAATTGCTCACGCGTCGTGGAAAACAAGAAGTAGCTCTGATCTTTCGCCAGGTCTTTACCACGAAATAGGTTAACTCCACATTCCCCTTCTATCCTTCGGACATAATGACCAGTTGCCATAGCGTCGGCACCCAGTTCCTTTGCTGTCTTTAGCAAATCAGAAAATTTAACCGTTTGGTTGCAGCGTATACAGGGTATCGGTGTTTCTCCACGAAGATAACTATCCGCAAAATTTTCGATTACAGCTTTCTTGAAACGTTTTTCATAGTTTAATACATAATACGGAATACCTAATTGCGCAGCTACCCGACGAGCATCGCCAATGTCACGACCTGCACAACAGGCGCCTGGACGACTGACTGCCTCTCCATGGTTGTAAAGCTGGAGTGTTACGCCAACTACATCGTACCCAGCCTCAACCATCATAGCAGCCGTTACAGAGCTATCCACTCCGCCAGACATGGCCACTACGACCCGCCCCTTCCCGATATCGCTTCCTATTTCTACGTCTCGCATGCAAAGCCAAAAATGTTTGAATATCAATAATAAGTATTTTCTACCAAACGGGGGAAAAGCCATTCACGAGGAAAATGATCACCAAAGCTAATTCAAAAAATTATGATGTTCTGATGGAACATGGACGGTCAAGCCATCCAAATTTTCTGACATAATTATCTGACATCCTAACCGTGATGTTTCAGTTAAACCAAAAGCAAGATCAAGTATATCCTCTTCTTCTTCACTAGGTGGCTCTATTTTCTTAACCCAATCACGACCAACTATAACATGACACGTTGAGCATGCCATTGACCCTTCACACACACCTTCCAACTCGATAGAATTTTCATGGGCGATCTCCAACACTGAATGTCCGTGTGGAGCCGCCACTTCTTTAAACACCCCGTCGGCCTCAACGAAGGTGATGGTGTAGACCTTTGGCATGTATTTACTTTTCTTCCATGAGATGGTTAGAAGGCTATGCTTTCACCGCACCCACACCGGCCCGTCTCATTTGGATTGCTGAAAGTGAAGCCACTTTTTAGCAGCCCCTCTTCGTAATCCATCTCAGCTCCTGCGATGAACATTACCGCCATCGGGTCAATAAATACTCTTGCTCCCTGGCTTACAACTTCTTCTTCTAGCGGCCGTTTTTCTTTCGCATATTCAAATATATAGCTATACCCAGAACAGCCTTTAGAAGAAAGGCTAACCCTGAGCCCTATCACGGGGTCAGCACTTTCAGCCATAAGTACTTTGACCTGTTCAACTGCAGAGTCCGTTAACGTTATGATTTGCTTGGTTGTTGTTGGCATAAAATAGATCCTAATTATCTAGTCGGAGATACTTGTTCTTTTCATTCTAGCCCAAGTGCTAGCTTTGCATCTTCATCCATCCGTTCCGGCGTCCACTGTGGTTCCCATACTAATGTCACGACAACTTCGCCGACCCCTTCAGTAGCCGCTACAGCGTCAGCTACCCAACCAGGCAAATCTCCGGCCACGGGGCACCCAGGAGCTGTCAGAGTCATTTCTATAGCAACGTTCCCATTATTTGCAATTTCTTTTGTGTAAATTAACCCAAGATCATAAATATTAACAGGAATTTCTGGATCATATACAGTCCTTAGAGCAGAAATAACAGATTCTTCGCTAGCTAAAGGAGTTCCCTTGTCTAGGGGCTCACCTGCCTTTGCTTGAAAACCTTCCTCAATAACTGGTTCCGTTGCATGCCCCTGTGTATCAAAATTGTCCATCAGCAAAAAAGTTCCTTAACTGTTTTTAGTCCATTAACTAGTTTTTGTATTTCGTTTTCTGTATTATAAAGACCAAAGGAGGCTCGTGCAGTACCAGATAGCTTCAAACGATCCATTAATGGCTGTGCGCAATGGTGGCCAACCCTTATAGCAATACCCTCTCGGTCAAGAATCATTCCAATGTCACTGAAGTGTACATCAACCATATCAAAGGAGATTATAGAGGTCTTATCGGTGGCTTCCCCTATAATGCGGACACCTTCAATTCGCCGAAGCTCCTTATCTGCATACCGAAGAAGATTTGATTCATGCGACGCGATTCTTTCCAATCCAATAGATTCAACATAGTCAACTGCAGCACCTAAACCTACTGCTTCTATAATTGCAGGGGTTCCCGCTTCAAAACGGTAAGGTGCAACTTGATAACTTGTTTGGTCAAATGTAACACGCTCTATCATTTCCCCACCAGATTGATATGGAGGCATGGAATTCAATATATCAGAAGGCGCCCATAAAACGCCTATTCCCGTTGGGCCATAAAGTTTGTGACCGGAAAACACATAAAAATCGGCTCCTAAGTCAGATAGATCAACTTGCATATGCGGGACTGCCTGGCACCCATCAATCAACACCTTAGCATTTTTTTTGTGTGCCAATTCAATAATTTTTCGCACCGGGACAATTGTCCCTAGTACATTTGAAACATGGAGTATTGATACAAGACGTGTCCGGTCAGATAAAAGCTTTTCAAATTCATCCACTAAAAAATTTCCATTATCGTCTATCGGTGCAATTTTAATGACAATTCCCTTTTGATCCCTGAGATTCTGCCAAGGAACAATATTCGAGTGATGTTCCATGCAACTCAAAATAATTTCATCACCTTCGTCGAGAAATTGTGAACCATAAGAAGAAGCGACTAAATTGATTGATTCTGTTGCTCCACGGGTAAATATCACCTCATCAACCGAAGGCGCGTTAATGAATTTTGCTATTTTTGCGCGCGCGTCTTCAAATGCTTCTGTTGAGCGCTGGCTTAAAAAATGTGCTCCTCGATGTACATTAGAATAATATTTTTCTAGGCACTCCACCATACTTTCAACAACCTTTTTGGGTTTTTGCGCACTTGCACCATTATCGAGATAGACTAAGGGTTTGCCGTACACTTCTGCAGAAAGGATCGGAAATTCTTTTCGAATTTGCTCAACGCCAAAATTATCATTTTTGCTACCCTCATCAAAAGCTGGAACATTCATTGTTCGTCTCTCCATTCATGTGCCAGATAACAGTTTCCAGGTAGTGCGTGCAGAACACGGTCCATTATTGCCGTCTTAACTGAGTTTTCCGTAACCCCATCGATCGCCTCTTGGATAAACGATTGAACCAAAAGATTTTTTGCCAGTGGTTCTGGGATTCCTCTCGAGCGCAAATAAAATATTCCCGCTTCGTCAAGTTGCCCACTGGCTGCACCATGAGAACATTTCACATCGTCGGCATAAATTTCTAGTTCTGGCTTAGCATTGATTTCAGCTCCCTCCGAAAGCAAAAGTGTTTTGGTAGTCATTTCAGCATCTGTCTTTTGGGCCCCTTCCTTTACGATTATTTTTCCTTGAAACACTCCTCTTGCTTCATCCTCTAGCACACCCTTAAAAAGCTCGGTAAGCTTTGTTCCTGGGACAGAATGCTCAACACAAGTAGTTATGTCATGGTGCTGTGAACCTCGGTTTATAAAAGCTCCCCTTAGTTCACAATGTGCCCCTTCCCCAAGTAATTGAACATAACTCTCATCTCTGGACAAAAGTGCTCCTAAGCCTAATTTGAAACTTTCATAGTTTGCTCTCTCCTGCAGGAAGACTCTACTGGAAGAAATTAAGGCTCCCGACACAATTTCTTCTTGGATTTTATAGTGTTTCAAAGTTGCTTCTTTTCCCAACTTTACATCCGTCAAAGCATTAGCAAGGTATGTTCCGCGCCCATTACCCTTGAAATATTCAATGAGCGTTATTTTTGCATTATCTTCTATAATTATTAAATTTCGGGGAAAAAGAGCAACTGGTTCCTTTGCCCCCCCCCCCATATGAACTATTTCAATCAAAAGTTCAGTTTCTAGGTTTTCACGTGCATGAAAAACAAAGCCACTATCCATTAGTGCTTCAGTAAGCACAAACATTGGCTTCTTCCTCTCCAAATCTGGCGCCATTGCATCTTTTAAAAAATTAGGGTTTTTCCGCAAAACCTCAGATAACGGGAGCAATGTTACAGTATCTGGCAGCCCATCTAACTTGCTAAGATCAGGTCGGAAAATTCCTTCAACAAAGACTAACCGTGGCCCGCTGCTTACAGAGAAAATCGGGAGAGTATTGTCAATATTATAAGTACTATCACTATGTACGGCCCTTCGATACGTTGTATTTTCAAGTGGTTGCAAACGCGTGTATTTCCAGTCTTCCCAATTGCGTGTTGGAAGGCCTAGCTCCAAAAAGGAATCTAAAGCGCTCAACCGACGTTGAGAAAGCCACTCAAGATTTTTCCCTGGAAGCGATTCCTTGTCCAGGTCAACGATAAACGGAAGTGCCGATATCATTGACACGTCAAGCGGCCTCCTCGGTATACTGAGCATATCCTTTTTTTTCTAGCTCTTGAGCCAACTCTTTCCCACCAGTCTTCTGAATAACGCCTTTCGCAAGAACGTGAACATGGTCTGGAACAATATGATTTAACAACCGCTGATAATGCGTAATTATTACGGCAGATGTATCTGGCGACCTTAGCTTGTTAACTCCATCTGAAACTATTTTTAACGCATCAATGTCGAGGCCTGAGTCTGTTTCGTCAAGGATCGATAACCGAGGTTTTAGTATAGCCATTTGAAGAATTTCATTACGCTTCTTTTCACCGCCAGAAAAACCAACGTTTACTGCTCGCTTTAACATCTCACTCGACATGCCGAGATTGCCTGTTTTTAGTCGCAATAATTTCATGAATTCCATAGTATCAAGTTCATCTTCGCCTCTTTGTCGACGTATTGCGTTCATTGCTTCTTTCAAAAAAGTTGCATTGGCTACACCCGGTATTTCAACTGGATACTGAAATGCTAGAAAGATTCCGTTAGCAGCTCGTTGCTCAGGAGTTAATTCACTGAGGTCATCACCTTGAAATATCATACGTCCGCCCGTTACTTCGTAGCCACTTCGCCCGGCCAATACGTAGGCTAAGGTGCTCTTACCCGATCCGTTCGGGCCCATGATTGCGTGAACTTCTCCAGTATTAATAACCAGGTCTATTCCTTTTAGGATTTCATTTCCATCGACTGAAACACGTAACCCCTTTAATTCCAACATTTTTCACCTACCATTTTAAAGCCCTCTTGAGCCTTCTAGCCAACACTTCCTTCAAGGCTAATTCCAACTAACTTTTGGGCCTCAACCGCGAATTCCATTGGCAGTTGCTGAAGAACTTCGCGACAAAATCCATTAACTATAAGCGCGATTGCCTCTTCCTCAGGAATTCCACGTTGTCTAAGATAAAATAACTGGTCTTCGCTAATTCTTGACGTTGTAGCTTCATGTTCCGTCAGTGAAGACATACTCTTACTTTCGATATACGGTATAGTATGCGCCCCACATCTTTCCCCAATTAGCAATGAATCACATTGGGTGAAGTTACGAGTCTTTTCGGCTTTAGCGCTGATACGCACTAAACCTCTGTATGTTTGATTCGATTGCCCTGCTGAAATTCCCTTGGAAATAATGCGGGACGTCGTATTTTTGCCCAGATGAATCATCTTTGTTCCAGTATCAGCTTGCTGAAGATTATTTGTTATAGCAATCGAGTAAAATTCTCCTTGGGAATTATCTCCTTGAAGTATACAGCTTGGGTACTTCCATGTAATTGCCGACCCAGTTTCAACCTGCGTCCAAGAAATTTTCGAATTTCTGCCGCGACAGGCACCACGTTTAGTAACAAAATTATAAATGCCGCCCCGCCCTTTTTCGTCACCCGGATACCAGTTCTGAACAGTAGAATATTTTATTTCAGCGTCATCTAGAGCAACAAGCTCCACCACTGCTGCGTGCAATTGGTTTTCATCTCGCATCGGCGCTGTGCATCCTTCGAGATAGCTCACGTATGAGCCTTGATCCGCAATAATTAAAGTGCGCTCAAATTGGCCCGTATTGCGTTCATTGATCCTAAAGTAGGTTGATAATTCCATCGGGCACCTGACGTTTGGCGGAATATAGACAAAAGAACCATCAGTAAAAACCGCTGAGTTTAAACATGCATGCTTATTGTCTCCCATCGGCACCACTGTACCTAAATATTTTTTCACTAAATCTGGGCACCGTTCTAATGCTTCCGAAATCGGACCAAAAATAACCCCAGCCTCTTCCAATTTCTTTTTAAAGGTCGTTGCTACAGAAACCGAGTCAAAGACAGCATCAACAGCAACCCCTGCTAACACTTCTTGTTCTTTAAGAGGTATTCCAAGCTTTTCGTAAGTTTCCAGTAGTTCAGGGTCCACTTCATCTAAGCTCTTAGGTCGGTCTTTCATTGTTTTCGGTGCCGAATAGTAAAATGCATCTTGATAATCGATGGGAGGAAAGTTGACTCGTGCCCATTTAGGTTCGGGCATTTCTAACCATCGTTTAAAAGCTTTTAAACGCCAGTCCAAGAGCCATTCCGGTTCGTTCTTCTTCGCCGAAATAAACCGAACAATATCAGTATTTAGCCCTTTTGGGGCTTTCTCCGTCTCTACATCAGTTACAAATCCATACTTATATTTGTCATCAATAATATCTTTGACTTCATTGATAGTTTGAGTTTGAGAGCCCATAAGTCTTTGTCCTTAAATTTTAGAGTCCAACGATCAAGCAGCCAGACCGTTCAAAAGTCTCGGATATATTTTTTCGAAAGCACGCATAAATGCATCAATATCTTCTTCATTACTTGACCAACCAAAACTGACACGGATCGCTTCTTCTTTTGCACCCATTGCAAACAAGACATGGTTGCCATCCACCTTTCCCGAAGCACATGCCGCCCCCGAACTAACTGCAATACCTTCTAAGTCTAACGCTAAAACCAGGGTTTCAGATGAAATATTGGGAAACCCTAGTAAAGAGGTATTTGGCAGTCTCTCGGCACCACTCCCAAATATCTTAACTCGCGCCATTGCCTTAACTCGCAGTTCTAGCTTATTGCGAAGATTTGATAATTTTTCAAATTCGCTGATCTCTTTTCTTGCTGCCTCAGCAGCCGCCCCAAAACCAATGATCCCTAAAGTATTCTGAGTACCTGGACGGTAACTATTTTCTTGTCCCCCTCCACCGAGAAGCGACCTTATATCCAACCCTTCCTTAATGATCAATGCACCAACTCCTGAAGGGCCTCCAAGTTTATGAGCAGAAATACTCATACAATGAACATTGAGGGCATCAAAATCAATTGGAATTTTCCCTGCTGCCTGAACTGCATCGGTATGGATAATAGCTCCAAGCGAATTTGCAATCTCTGCTGTTTCTTTAATAGGCTGAATAACCCCTGTTTCATTGTTAGCAAGCATAATGGAAACAAGGGTTTTTAAACTATTTTTTGGGATAAGGCCAGGCAACCTATTGATATTGACAACGCCATCTTTATCGACGGGGAGGAAATGCCCGGACAAACATGCCTTTAGGACAGAAGCATGCTCAATTGAGGAAGCAATAGTGATCTGGGAGTTTATACCATTTATAGCTAAGTTATTTGATTCAGTGCCACCGCTGGTAAAAATCACCTGGCTAGGAAGAACCCCAACCAGGGATGCGACTTGTTCGCGCGCCAAATCAATATGATACCTCGCCGCCCGCCCAAAATAATGTACTGAGGATGGATTTCCAACCAAATCAAAAGCTTTAGCCATAGAATTTCGCACGCACGGTCGGAGTATACTTGTTGCATTGCTGTCAAGATATGTTCTCTCTTGCATAAGACTTCCTTTCTCAGTAACAAAATGCAACTATTTACGTTTCTTAAATTTATTTAGGATTCAGGATGCTCAAATATACCGCTAGTTCCCATTACACGGTTGCAAATAACATCAGCAAGCGTTACCGAATTAAGATAGAGATAGATCTGATTTCCCAGTTCATGCCAAAGATCATGCGTAAGACATCGTCCATTATTGGAATGACACCCAGACGGGCTACCTGGGGCACAACGTGTTGCTTTTATCGGTTCATCAACTGCTAATATCACATCTGAAACACGTGTTCTGCTTGCCGGCCTGGCAAGAATATACCCACCGCCAGGACCACGAACACTCTCTACAACGCCCCCCTTGCGAAGACGCCCAAAAAGTTGCTCGAGGTATGACAGTGAAATTTCTTGCCGTTCGGCAACATCGGCAAGCACAACCGGTTTGCCATTAGAGTTAGCGGCCAGGTCTGCCATCGCCATTACTGCATAACGTCCTTTAGAACTCAGTTTCAATTTTTTCCCCTTAACAGCATTTAAATTTAAACACCCCTTTTTTCAAGAACAAACATAAGCTATTAATTTTTGCCCTAACGATGTTTTCCTACCGTTTTTTTGGCTGTTTTGATATTGTCTGTTATCGTTTGCCCTTTAACTCCATTCTCTAACTCCTCAACTCTTTTCATTAAATCAAGCATTTGCGAACGAAGATTTGATATTGACTGAATAGCTGGGTCGTGCTGCATTTCTGGCGTTGTAGCATAAGCACGAAACTTACCTCTCATTTCTTTTTCTTTTGGCATCACGATGCGCGCCGGAATTCCAACGGCTGTCATACCAGCAGGCACATCTTGCATCACAACAGCATTAGCCCCAACTCGCGCATCTGTCCCAACGTTAATCGGTCCTAATATTTGGGCTCCAGAACCAATAATTACGCGATCTTCTATTGTTGGATGCCGTTTTTGTCCAACTTGATTCATAGATTCAACACTTGGGGACACCCCTCCAAGGGTGACATCATGATACAACGTAACATCGTCTCCAACTTCAGCTGTTTCTCCAATTACAACTCCCGACCCATGGTCAATTACCAAACGATGACCTACAGTTGCTCCAGGATGAATTTCTATGCCAGTAAACAAACGGCCAAATTGAGAAACCAACCGGCCCAAAAACTTGAGCCCAGATATCCACAACCAGTGCGAAACCCTGTACAGCATTATAGCGTGGAACCCTTGATACAAAATCGCAACTTCCCAACGTGACCTTGCAGCCGGATCGCGATCAAGAAACGCCCCTAAATCTTCACTTAGTATTTTGATGCTCATTAAAACTACTTTGCTCCAACCTCAATACAAGACCTCTACTAAATACACAGTCAAATATTTCAAAACAAATATAAGCCCTCCGTTGTTATATAAGAAGACCTACTAATTTGGTCAAGTATAAAGCCATATTGGCTGTTTGCTTATACCGCACTAATCGTTAGAATGCCTGCTTCGTTGTTTAACAAATAAATTGCGATAGGATTAACTAACATGCCTGAAGTCATCTTCAACGGTCCTGAAGGACGCCTTGAAGGCCGTTACCATCATTCAAAGTCTGCCAATGCCCCTCTAGCGCTCATCCTACATCCCAGCCCCCAGCATGGCGGAACGATGAGCAATAAAGTGGTATTTTGCCTTCATCACTGTTTTGTTAGACAGGGCTTTTCTGTACTCCGGTTCAATTTTCGGGGAGTTGGGCGGTCGCAGGGCGTTTTTGATAATGGCCAGGGTGAGTTGTCCGACGCCGCGGGAGCACTTGATTGGATGCAATCATTTAACACAAATGCGCGAGACTGCTGGGTAGCTGGATTTTCATTTGGCGCTTGGATTTCAATGCAACTAATGATGCGTCGTCCGGAAATAAACGGTTTTATTTCTGTTTCACCACCGGCTAGTCAGCATGATTTTTCTTTTCTTGCACCTTGCCCAGCTTCTGGCTTATTGATTCATGGATCAGCCGACGAATATATTCCTCTTGAATCGGCTGTTAAGCTTGCAGAAAAGCTAAAAAAACAAAAAAAAATTACTATTGAATTGCAGACTGTAACCGGTTCAAACCATTTCTTTCAAAAACATGTCAAGGCCCTGGAAAATATAATTGATACCTACCTTAAAAAAGTACTGCCTAATTAATATATTAGAGGAAAACTGATAAAAAAATATTAGTGCTATAAAATTTTCTTATGGGTAATAGAACGTGCCACCAGAAACTGGGTGTGAGCACCCTGTTGTTGATGGTAAGGTTATTGGCAACCCTAATAGCGAACGTACAGCCAAAAAGCCAAAGGCCTGGGCCTCAAGGCTATCACCTTGCCAACCAGCTATTTCAATAGGTACAACTTCATCTTTTAAGCAAGCTCGAAGCTCGGACATCAAAGTCAGGTTATGTCTACCACCGCCTGAGACCAACCATCGAATTGGACGGGAAGGCAGTATATTTTCTGCTTTTGCAACACATGCAGCGGTAAATGCTGTTAAAGTCGCCGCCCCGTCTTCGTTCGACAAACTGCAAACGGAATCAAGATTAAAATAACCACGATCCAAAGACTTTGGATATGGCCTTTCAAAGTATGAATTTGTTAACATTGCACGCAGAATTTCTTTGTCTACCATACCTGACCTAGCAAGAGCGCCTCCCTCATCCATCCCGTTGCCTGCTTTCTCAAAAACCCAGTCATTTATAAGTGCATTACCTGGACCTGTGTCGAAAGCAATAATGCCATCATCTGCACTTATCCATGTTAAATTAGCAACCCCCCCAATGTTGAGAATAGAAATAGGTTTTTCTAACGGCTCTGCCAATGCCTTATGAAATAACGGAACTAACGGGGCCCCCTGCCCCCCATGAGCTATATCATTGGTTCGAAAATCAGCTACCACCGTAACACCTAGTTCTCTAGCTAATAAGTCACCATCGCCGATCTGGCAGGTCATACGCTTCTCTGGTGCATGAAACACCGTTTGTCCATGAAACCCGATCACATCAATACTTTCAATTTTTCCACCCGCGAGCTCTAAAAGCCCCCGTACAGCTCTTGCGTGCTCTAAAGTTAATTCACTTGAAACATGTCTAGTGACAGCGTTCCTCTCAAGCGGCATGCCAAATAGATTTCTGATCTTCTGCCGAAGTTTAGGGTCGTAGGGATAGGTTAATGAGGATCCTATAGAATTAATTACTTTACCATCACTATTAATTATCGCAGCATCAATCCCATCAAGGGAGGTCCCGCTCATTAAACCTATAGCCCTAAATATCTTACCATACATTAAATTTAGCCCCTATGTGTTGTCTCTCTAGCTACAATTGTGTAAATGAACGACTTCTCTGCCAAGGTCAAATGGAGATATGATAAAGATGAAAGCTTACAAGTCTGAATTTATCAATCGAATTTCTGAGCGGAGCTTACTAAATCAGTGCACAGATTTGTTGTCGTTGGATAAACTTGCTGCAAAGCCTGGTGAAATAATTGCTTATATTGGGTTTGATTGCACCGCTAAAAGCCTACATGTCGGATCCCTTTTATCTATCATGCTTCTCAGGCACCTTCAGCAAAGCGGGCACAAACCAATTATCCTTCTGGGGAACGGCACGTCAAAAATTGGCGATCCTTCCGGAAAAGACGAAAGCAGACAGTTGCTTAGTGAAAGCGATATAAATCAAAATATGAACAGTATAAAAAATATATTCAAGAATTATCTTCAGTTTGGACCTGGGCCAACGGACGCTTCCATAGTTACCAACGCCGACTGGTTAAACGACCTTAATTATATTAAATTTCTTCGTGATTTTGGCACTTGCTTTACGATCAATCGAATGTTGACATTCGATTCTGTTAAATCTCGACTTGATCGTGAACAACCCCTCTCTTTCCTTGAATTCAACTACATGGTTCTCCAGGCTTATGACTTTTACCGATTGTATAACGATAAGGGCTGTGTTCTTCAAATGGGTGGGTCCGATCAGTGGGGAAACATAATTAATGGCGTTGAATTAATTCGACGCACCCAATACTCTTTGTCAGGCGAAAAGTCCAATGCATGGGGGTTGACGACCCCACTATTAACATCTTCATCAGGACGTAAAATGGGAAAAACCGTTAAAGGTGCAATATGGCTCAATCGGGATATGCTAAGTCCATATGATTATTGGCAATTTTGGCGCAATACCGCGGATTCTGACTTAAGTAGATATTTAAAGTTGTTCACAGAACTGCCTCTTGATGAAATCTCTCGGTTGGAAAAGTTATCAGGAGCAGAAATTAATGATGCTAAAAAAATTCTTGCTGATGAAACAACCAAACTTTGTCATGGGGAAAAGACCGCTTTGGGTGCCCGGCATACATCAGAGCAAACATTTGAACAAAAACAAGCAGGAGAGCAACTTCGGGTCTTCAACGTCCCGCGCTCAGACCTTGAAACTGGCATTCTTGTTTTTCAACTATTTCACAATTCGGGATTAGTAGAATCTAATAGCGAAGCACGACGTTTGATTAAGGGTGGCGGAGGCCGGGTAAATGACGATCCAGTGGACAACGAAACCTCTAGGGTTTCAATAACTGACTTAAATGCCAATGGTACAATTAAATTATCAGCCGGTAAAAAACGCCACGTGCTGATTCGAGTAGTTTAATTCACAAAAACCCAAATTTCACTTATTCCACTATTTGTATGGCTTAGTTTTCATTAAATCTTTATTTTTTTCTTTATTATTTACTTTTTTATTTTCATCGTCCCATATTCCAAAAATGTTTCGCAAAATTCCAGGAGTGAGCGCTGATAGTGGGTTGATCTTTACAGTAGGGCTTTCTTGAGGCCCTGTCATTCTAAAATTTGCTGCAAAGACACCACCTCCCTTTTCTTCCCCTGTAAGAATATTTCCTAACAAGGGAATATAATCTAAAGCCGATTTTATAGCCGAATTAATCATGTAAGCTGGCACAACAGTCCCGTCTATTTCAACAATATCAGCATGTGTATATATAGTGCCACGTGCAGTAAAACCGAGAGAGGCACCGCTAGCTCTAGCATCTTTTATTTCCAATAAGCCAGCATGGGAAACAAACGGGACTTGTAACTTGGAAAACCCAAGCCCCTCACCCTGCATTGCATCTAAAATGCCTGTTAAGGCCATTATACTTAGAATCCTTGCAAGCATAGGGGCATTTGTTATACGGTAATCCCGAACAAACAGTTCGCCTGTTAGCGGACGGCCAGGCTTAGTATCATCATATTGCCCAGTTAACCAGAGCCTGCCTCCTTTCATGCCTTCAAAATAATCAAGGTATTGCAACACCAGACCAGCATCATCAGACTCTAAATCAAGATTACGACGACCCGAACTATTTGGTCTGAGGGCGATCTTGATTTCCCCCCCTGTTACCAAATCACCTTTAAACAAAATTGTTTTCCAATAACCATTTTCATGCCTGAATGTCCCCGAAACGTTTTCCAGTGACGTTTCACTATTCAACCATAATTCTTTAAATTCGATGGCAATAGTCAACGTTGGCAGCACTTCATTAATATTACTATCTGTATCACCAATAAATTCATCCCAAAGTGATGAGAAATCAAACGTAGAGCCTTGAAACCCAAGCTCCCATCCATTGTTACGGTGGGTGATAAGAGCACCATATATATCAGTCCGGTCAAAAGCCAACCTATCGACATTAACTCGTTTTACTTTTCTCGTATTACGATCATATTCAGCTGAACCAAAAAATTTGATTTTTTCTGAGACTAACTCAAAATATGAAACCTTAGCGATTGGGTCGTCAGAAATTATAGAACTGAATTTAAAAACCGAATTCACCCCATTGGATTTTGATAGATCAAGCATAGGGATAATTAGTTCAGTATTTTTTAGGTCTAGCTCCACCTCCAGGCGATGGTCTAATGTATCCAGTGAAGTGTGCTGTAGTTTAATACCCAAACTTCCGTGGATAAATTTTTCATCAAGCAGCCCTGAATCAACACCGAAGTATTCCAACTGCTTCACATCTTTGAGATGGCCCCTCAAATTATATCGATTTCTAAACGGCGCATCTTTCAAAAAATTTATCTCCCATTTAAGATCAAGTGGGATTTCCCTGAGCTGTGCCCCACCCGAGACAACCATACCTTTGCTATCGATTGAAAGCTGAAACTTTCCTTTGCTAAGATTATACTCACTAAATACTTCTGACATCGAAACATTAGTTATCTCTGAAATTACATTAAAATTAATATTGTCTAACCTGAGCGTCTTCTCTAGAGGAAAACTTAGTTCTAATTGGCTTTCAATGAACCCAGTTGAACTGGCTGCATCAAGTTCCAATTCACTCACAAAATTTAATCTCGGATGATCTAAATAAACCAAAGCGTCGGAAAGGGGTGCATGAACCTTAAATGATAGCCCCGCCGCTTGGTCTTTCTTATCTAATCCCGTGATAACCATTTGGCCATCAGTAAGTGTCAAGTTTTCGGATCTTGCATCATCAACATGAATGACCATTTTTTTGTTATTAAAAGTAATGTAACTATTCTCTATCGCAATCGGCGGAATATCTGACAAATAAGTCACCGCTAGATCGTTTAATACCATATCGCCCTTAATCTTCATAACTTGAACTATATTTTGATGGGTGAATTTAAAGGCAAATTCGCTTCGCAGCTGGTCTAAAAAGCCTGCTGTTATGTGCTCCGTCACCCAGTCGCGTACATCTGGCTTGACGAATCGCGGCCATAGTTTTTTTATTTCTCTTGTATCAATCTGGTTCAGGTAGCCATCGCCTTTAACCAAAATATCACTTTTTCCATGGCCTAAGGACAGCAAGTTTACAGTCCCTGTAAATCCGCCGATTGGTCCACTAAAGTCAACCTCAGATTCTAATATTTCAAATTTACGTTGGCTGGGATAATAGTTGCCACGGACGTCTACCTCCCTTATAGGAATATTGTGATGGATCGGTTGAGGTAACTTCAACAAGCTACTTGGGTCAAATCGAACTTTTAACCTCTCAATGCTAACAGAATCTTGAGCCCTAAAAACTTTTCCTTTTAAATATGCGTTTTCTACTAAAAGCTTTTGCTCTGGCAAATTGGGCAAGGTTATACTGCCCTCTCCACCGTTTATTTCAAATTTACTGCTATTGATAATGCCATTAAGGTCAGATTCTACTGATACAAACCCGTCACCTAACAGATCAATATTATTTAGATATCCGAGCTTGTCGAAATATTCTGACACTTCAGCAAGCGGCAATCTTGAAAACCCTATATGGGCAAACATCTTTTTTTGATACCTCTCTAATCTGCCCGAAAGTGAAATATCAGAAACTTCTCCACCTAAGTCTAGCTGCAGCTGTGCAGAAAGTGAGACCTCCGTTCCAGTACGGGTCAGTTCTGCGTATTCAACAGGGGAATTCCAAATTTTCTTTAAACGTCTGTCCTCTACAGATAGCTCACCTCCAACCACACTAATGGTACTAAGAAAGTCTAGCTGTTTTCCTGAAACTGGAGGTTGAAAAAGCCAAGATACGATCGTGTATGCATCGACGCCTACAATCGACGAAGTCGACCTAATCCCAAATTCTATTGTACCACTTGGGGTACGAACCAACCTCAATTCTGGCCCAAATATCTCAATGCTTCGTGGGGCAATTTCACCAACAGCGAGAGCTGAAGCGCTAAGTGAAAGGGAAAGCTCGGGAATTCTCATAATTTCGGCCCCGCTCAGCCCCAAAAACCGTAAATTGATAATACGAATATCAAGGGCACGTTCCCACCCAGCCCAAGTAAGGATTGCATCGTCAACTTTCAAGTTCTTGATGTGCTCGCCAGGTAGCAGGGATTGTTCAATAACGGGCTTTAGGAAACCAAGAGATATAGGGCCACGTGAGAGCTGCCAAGCCAACAAAACACCTAGTATTGCGATGCCCGCAACTAAAGAACCCAGTATATTTAAAATTTTCCGGAATGTCTCACGCACAAATATAATTCTTTCCGTTAATACATAACTTGACCGATGAGCCGAGATACCGCAGTGTAAGCGTCTCGGAATCTAAAATTATGCATAAATCCTTCATAAACAAGGGCGAAGACTCTATCCCTAACCCAGGCGATATTGAGAAGGCAAAACTGGGGTGGGCCCATTGGAAGGACGCATTGTCAAGTCTCAATGAGCGGGGTCTTAAAATACCCCCTAAAGGATTCGATAAAAAGTGCCCTTATAAGCCTCTTTTGAACTCAGTATTTGCCAATAGCCCCTATCTAACTCAATCAATAATTTCCGACCCACTTTTTGTTTTTAGGTTGTTTAGGATGGGACCTGATAGAACTTTTAGATGGTCTCTAGCCGAATTACAAAAAAAAAAGACATCCGTCAAAACTACTGAGTTATTGAATATCTTACGCATCGCAAAAAAACAAATATCTCTCACAGCTGCCATAGCGGATATTAGCGGCGTCTGGGCTTTAAACAAAGTAATGGAAAGACTGTCCTATTTCGCGGAAATGGCCGTGTCAACCGCTACTCAACATAGCCTCTTGGAATTAGCAAGCGCTGGTGCGTTCCGCCTTCCCCATCTTAATCACCCTGAGCGGGATTCTGGGTTAATTGTTCTTGCCATGGGTAAATTAGGTGCAAAAGAATTGAACTATTCTAGCGATATAGATCTAATTATCCTTTTTGATCCGATGCGCATAACGACTGACCAGCCAACTTTACTGCAAACTAATTTGGTCCGCCTAACTAGATTGCTTGTTAGATTGCTTGATGAGCGCACTGAAGACGGCTACGTGTTCCGCACGGATTTGAGACTCCGTCCAGACCCAGGGTCAACCCCACTAGCCATCACAGTTCAAGGAGCAGAACTCTATTACGAGGGCCTTGGTCAAAATTGGGAAAGAGCTGCCTTGATAAAATCCCGCCCAATTGCTGGCGATATTATTGCTGGAAATGAATTTCTCAAAAAACTTCTTCCTTTCATATGGCGGAAACACCTTGATTTTGCAGCCATTCAAGATATTCATTCTATCAAACGCCAAATTCATTCCTACAAAGTCAACATGACAAAAGGGCATGATATAAAAATCGGGCGCGGGGGAATTCGTGAAATCGAATTTTTTACACAAACACAACAATTAATCTGGGGAGGCCGCATACGGTCTCTGCAAATCAGATCTACATTGAAAGCCCTTAGACATCTTGCTCAAAAAAAGAAGATTCCAGAAAAAACCGAAAGAGAGCTTTCTGCCGCATACAAATTTCTTCGATTTATTGAACACCGGCTTCAGATGATCAATGATGAACAAACCCACTTGGTGCCGGCAAATAAGGCGCATTATGAAAGGTTTGTAGCATTTGCGGGATTCCCAAGCCCCGAATCCTTTCATAAAGAACTGCTGCGTCAAATTGAAAATGTTCAGCATCATTATGATTCTCTTTTTGAAGCTGCACCTCGTTTAAGTCTTTCCGGCGTTTCTGCCGGGAGCCTTGTTTTTACAGGTAGCAACATTGATGCTGAAACGCTTAAAACACTTTCTGATCTTGGCTTCCAGTCACCAAGAACTATTGATCAAATTATTAGGGCTTGGCATCACGGACGCATCAAAGCAACCCGCTCAGCCAGAGCACGAGAAATTCTAACCGAATTAATTCCCGTCCTACTCAAAACTATTTCAAATCAACCAAACCCGGATTCTACATTTGTTAGCTTTAATGCATTTGTTGAACAATTGCCTTTTGGCGTTCAGGTGTTTTCTATGTTTCAGTCAAACCCTAATTTGTTACAAATAATTTTTGAAATTATTGGAACTGCACCGCGCCTCGCCCAACATCTTAGCAAAAACCCTACCATCCTTGATGCATTCTTGGATGAGGACTTTATGGCTCCATTGCCCTCGCTTGGGTCCCTTGCAAGGGAGTTAGCTTCTCAGACCGGCACAACTGATTTCATTGAAGAAAAATTCGATATTGCTAGGCGTTGGAATAGTGATCGCCGATTTCAAATAGGCGTTCAACTCTTAACTGGACTAACCTCTTCAAAAACAGCACAAATGCACCTCACCAATGTCGCTGAAGCTGCACTTCAGGTTTTATCAAATTGCGTAGAAAGACAGTTCTCCAAGCAATATGGTAACATAAAAAATTCTTCATTTGCCTTGTTAGCAGTTGGTAAACTCGGAAGCAAAGAATTAACATGGAATTCCGACCTAGATTTAATCTTTATTTATGACCACCCTGAAGAGTCCTTTAATTCAGATGGAGAAAAATCTCTCGCCCCATCACAATATTTTGGCCGATTATGCCAACGCCTGATTAACTCTGTGGAAGCCCTTACAACGGAAGGACGCGTATATGAAATTGATATGCGACTTCGGCCATATGGCAACAAAGGCCCGATCGCCGTATCTCTGGAAGCATTTAAAAAATACTATATTAATCATTCCTGGACATGGGAAAAAATGGCACTTACCCGAGCACGCATAATTCTCGGAAAACCTAGCTTAAAGAAGGCTATTTCGAATGAACTAATAACTTTCCTTCAAACGCCAATTAAAGTGCCCAAATTATTGCAAGACATCCATGATATGCGACAACGCATCGAACGCAATCAACCGCCAAAGGATTCTTGGTCATTAAAGTATATTCCAGGCGGTAGGACTGATCTTGATTTTATCATCCAATATTTAATACTAAAACACGCTCCAGACAACCGCCCATTAATCATGGTGGACACCCCAGTTCGGATTAAAAAATTCTTGGAATTTGGACTTGTCAACCGAGAGCAAGCTTCAGCTCTTGAGAAAGCTGACGAACTTTGGTCATCATTGCAAACTATGATTTCCCTAGCAACAGATGACGAGCAATTCAGCACCTTTTCAACAAAGCTGAAAAATATACTGGCTACCTCAAACAAGATGAAAGACTTTGCTGCCCTTGAAAACTACAAACTTGAAACAGCAAAAAATATTTCCAGTATGTTCAACAGGCTTATCGCAGCTCGCGCGAAAAGCTTTGACAAAGAATAGATTAACCTATTGCTAACTATTCTGACCTTGAACTCGGTAAGCTAATGCAGCCTCTAAGAACAGGTCAATCTCACCATCTAAAACTGCCGAGGTATTTGAAGTTTCAACATCAGTTCTTAAGTCTTTCACCATCTGATATGGTTTAAGGACATAAGATCGGATTTGATGACCCCATCCAATGTCCGTTTTTGCATCATGCTTGGCCCGGGCTTCTGCCTCGCGTTTCTGCAACTCAAGTTCATAGAGTCTGGCCTTTAACATGCCCATTGCTGTAGCACGGTTCTTATGCTGTGAACGATCATTCTGACATTGAACTACAATACCTGTAGGTTCGTGTGTAATCCGAACAGCACTATCTGTCCTATTAACATGCTGTCCTCCTGCTCCAGATGCTCTATACGTATCTACCCGAAGATCTTTTTCTTCTATCGATACGTCGATGGTATCATCTATTACTGGATAAATCCCAATCGATGCAAAGCTTGTATGGCGCCTCGATGACGAATCATAAGGAGAAATTCTAACCAGACGATGCACACCACTTTCGGTCTTCAACCATCCATAGGCATTAACTCCCATGATTTTCAAAGTTGCTGATTTGATCCCTGCCTCATCCCCAACGCTTTCTTCTACCCACTGCGTTTTATAACCCCGCGAATCAGCCCAACGCATGTACATACGTACTAGCATTTCAGCCCAGTCCTGTGCCTCGGTTCCTCCAGCTCCCGCATGAACTTCAAGATAGCAATCGTTTTCGTCAACTTCACCCGACAATAACGTCTCTAACTCTGCCTTTCCTGAAACTTGCCTTAACCTTTCTAATGCAACCTGAGCCTCGCTAATAATTTCGTCACTACCTTCTTGCTCTCCCAATAAAATGAGTTCAGTGTTATCAGAGAGTTCAGTTTCTATATAACGAATTAGCTTAAGTTTATTTTCGATAAAAGTACGTTCTTTCATCAAAGCCTTAGCGTCAGTAGGATTTTCCCAAAGTGAAGAATCCTCTGCTAGAGAATCTAATTCCTCAATTCTTAAAGTTGCCGCGTCGACGTCAAAGGTGCCTCCTCAGCAGCTCAATAGACTGCTTAATCTCGCAAATTATTTTTTCTATTTCAGTGCGCATTATTTGTACTACTTCCTGTTCAAGTTTGATAGGTCAACCTTAATCTCGTTGTGCTTCCATTATAGTATCTTGTTGGATCTATCGCCTTTAATTAGAGAACTCGGACCTTCCAACTAGTGTAATAATGCTCAGCGCAAGTAGTATATTAGAAAAAGTAGGGGGTCTTCATCTTCTTACTTATTTTAAAGACATGCTGGCAGTTTACTCGATAGTTAGGCAAAGAAAACCAAAACCGAGCAAAACTAAAGACTACCGAAATATAAAACTTTAATATAACCCCCCTGTTCCACTAGAGGGAGCGTTAGACTCATTACATGAACTTGAAAATCTTAAGCACTCGTATCCTTTGATAATATCCCCATGCCCCGATGGGATTGTTCCTGGTTTGAATGCCTCAAAAATTGTATTTTTTGCACCCTTCTTCGCAGGACGCCCAGTTCGCGGATTCACGCGCACTAGCCTTATTCCAGGAGGCACACGAAACGGCACCGATGCTTCTCTTTTAAGAGCTAATTCCATAAAATCCCTAAAAATCGGAGCAGGCACTGAAGAGCCAGTCTCCCGTCGTCCCATAGGCTTTGGAGTGTCAAAACCAACAAAAATACCTACAGCAAGATCAGGAGAAAAACCTAGAAACCATGTATCGCGTTCTTCGTTAGTAGTGCCAGTTTTACCAGCCAGTGGTTTTTCCACAGCTTTAACCCTTCGTCCAGTCCCGCGTTGGATAACGCCTTTAAGCATATTTACAATCTGAAAGGCAGTGCTCGCGGTTGTTACTTGTTCACGATTATCTTCAACATTCGGCAAAAAATTGTTGCTCCATTCGTCGACAGTACAATTATTACACGATCGTATATCTTGCTTGAAAATTGTTTTTCCAATACGGTCCTGTATCCGATCTATAAAAGTTGGCACAATATACTTCCCTCCGTTAGCGAGCATCGCATACGCAGCTGTTAACTGAAGCAGGGTCGTTTCACCTGCACCCAACGACATCGAGAGCGATTGCGGTAAATCTTCATTTATTCCAAACTTGTTAGCTGTTAAAGCAATTTTTTCCATTCCTACAGTCTGTGCTAAGCGGACTGTCATTAAGTTTCTGGATTTTTCTAAACCAAGTCGCATTGTTGATGGGCCATAAAATTTTTTTGTATAATTAGCTGGACGCCATTTCGGTAAACCCGGGCCCTGATCTATAACAAACGGTGCATCAAGTATTAGGGTTGATGGTGTGTACCCACTTTCAAGGGCTGCTAAATATACGAAAGGTTTAAAGGCAGAACCTGGCTGGCGAAAAGCCTGGGTTGCCCGGTTAAATTGGCTTTTCTCATATGAAAAACCTCCGACCATTGCTAAAACGCGCCCAGTATGGGGATTCATTGCGACCAGACCCCCATCAACCTCAGGGACTTGACACAAAGTAAAGGTACTTGGTGGATAGAGTTTCTCATCCTTTGACTTTTCTATCTCACGAACGAGAATAACATCGCCTAGAGCGAGAACATCTTCGACCCTTTTTATTGGGGGGCCTTTTTTTCCATTCTGCTCGATACCGCGAGCCCAAGTTAATTCAGCTAATGGTAAACTACCCTTGATTCCGCTTTCAATACCTATTTTTGCTACCTTGGTATCGAATCCTAAGACTACAGCCAACAAAAAGTTTTTTGACCCTATAGGACGTTGAACTTCTAGTAATTCAGACAACCATTTTTCTTGGGTATCCTCAGTTTCTGATAGATTAACCTTTGTTAATGGCCCCTTGAACCCATGACGCTTATCGTAAACTTCAAGTCCATTACGCAATGTACTTTCAGCAATTTCCTGAAGCTCTGGATTTATTGTTGTACGAATAGAAAGCCCGCCTTGATAAAGTTTTACCTCACCATATTTATTGTATAATTGCCGACGAACTTCCTCAGTAAAATAAGGTGCTTCGACAAATTCTGTCTCATCACGACGGAATGTGGCTAATTGAGTCCGCATAGCATTTTCTGCTTCAACTTGACTGATATGGCCATCTTCCAACATACGCTCAATCACCCAATCGCGACGCGCTTTAGCTGCTACAGGCTTGGAAATTGGATTGTAGTTATTGGGAGCTTTAGGTAAAGCTGCTAAAAAGGCAGCTTCAGGAATCGATAATTTATCAAGAGATTTATTAAAATAGTTCAAAGCAGCAGTAGCAACACCATAAGATCCAAAGCCCAAATAGATTTCGTTGAGGTATAGTTCAAGAATTTTTTCTTTTGAAAACGTGTTCTCAATTCGAAACGCTAATATCGCTTCCTTTATTTTCCTTGCAATTGAAACTTCATTGGATAGAAAAAACGTTTTTGCAACCTGTTGAGTAATAGTTGACGCGCCAACCAATCTGCGTCCAGAACCAATATTTCTTACATTAGTTAAAATCGCCCGTATTACACTCTTTACATCAATCCCACGATGAGAAAAAAAATTTTTGTCTTCCGCTCCCAAAAATGCCTGTACAACTTTCTTAGGCATAGCCCCAATTGGGACAAAGACCCTCTTTTCTATCGCAAATTCTGCTAACAGCCGGCCATCGCCAGCGTGCACCCTGGTCATGACCTTTGGTTCGTAATTCTCTAATTCCTTTGTATCTGGAAGGCCCCGGCCAAAATGATGAAGAACCCACCCTCCACCAATTAACGCAACAAATGACAAAGTCGTTAGGGACAATACACTTATCAAAATAATTCGGTAGATCATCGCCTCAAAACTAGTTATCTTAGGGAGCAGGGCCTACATTTTCTTGTGCATACTTGAACAAGGGATAATTGAACAAATAAAAAAAAAAGTAAATCATAATTAATTAGCGTTATCGACTAGCTGCCTCGATTCGTTCAAAATAATTATCAATACTTGTAATTATGGCTGCTGAAATTTTTCGCCTATATTTTTTTGACCTTAAATTTACTTCATCTCTTCGGTTCGATAAGAAGCCTAACTCTAATAATATTGATGGAACATCTGGAGCTTTCAACACTCTAAAACCAGCAAAGCGATGTGTCCGCCTAAGTATTTCTGTAGACTTTCTCAACTCCAATATAAGCAGATTCGCAAAGCGAGCTGAACGGTTCATAGTTTCACGCTGAGCAAGGTCAATTAGAATATTGGTAACTTCAGGATTCTCATTATTGAAATCCTTGCCAAATATTAGATCTGCCTTATTTTCTTTGGCGGCAAGCTCTGCAGCTTCCTTATCTGAAGCAGTTTCTGAGAGAGTATAGACTGAAACACCTCGAATATTTTTATTTTTTATGGAGTCTGCATGGAGTGAAATGAACAAATCTGCTCTGGCTTCTCGAGCAATAGCTACCCGTTTACGTAGCGGAATGTACTTGTCTCTATCACGCGTCAAAACTGCTTCATACCGACCACTTTTTCGTAAGGCACGCACTAATTCGCGCCCAAAACCAAGAGTGATGTATTTCTCGTAAGTACCTGCACGACCAATCGCACCAGGGTCAACGCCACCATGGCCTGGATCAATCACAATTTTCCGCTTAATAACAAGAGTGTTTCTTTCTGGCTTCCGAGGTGGTAACTTGAGCTTTGTTTGTCGAACACTAATAATGTTTTGGGAGTTATAGCTAGAATTTTTGTTTTCTTGTTTTTTGTGAACGGTACTTCCGTTGTTTTCAAAAATATCGCTATTAACGTTATCGATTATATTGCTATCCTTAAAAACCATCTGTTTTTTATCATTTTCTCCGCTTCTGCGTGCCACTTTAATAGATGGTGTTGATAAATAACTAAAAAATTGATTCTGACTTACTCTAGTCATATCAAGCACCAAGCGAAATGGTCTTTCCCCATCATATGGGATAAACCAAGCCTTGGAAATCTTGCTCGGTGCGACTAAATCAATTACCAGTCGAGAATTTCCTGGACGAAATAGACCGTACCGAATGCTTGATAGAACACCTATGTTCTTTGGTAATGGTCTGTGCGGAAGACGCCAACCAACCTGTGGCAAATCCAAAACAACACGGTTCGGATTACCAAGGTAAAACAAACTTGCATCAATTGGTTGATCAACATCTAATACCAATCGTGTTGTCTTTTCTGTCTGACCAACACGAATATCAGTAATAGTCACAGCAACCGCGTAGGCATTACTCGAACCTGCGAGCACAAAAATCGTAAATATCGCAATTATATGCAGTCTTATTTTCCACAAGGCGCTTAATATCATCACATCTTGTGCCTTTTATCATTATAAACACAATATATACTCTTAGAAAAGAATATGCTATAATTTGCTAATGGTGTAAATTTTCTGTTACTTGGGCATTGTCGAAAGAAAGCCATAGAGTTATGTTAATACTAAATGTAATTTCCGCAATGATATGTAAATATTCCTGCTTAGCAAAATAATGATAGAACTTAGTCCATTAAGTATTAGTGAAAATTAGTTAAGATAAACAAAATAAGAAATAGTGATCCACAAATGACCCAACAAAATTTCATGCAATTGCCACTAGCGCGATACTATCCGGGACCAGTTGCCGGACAGAATATAATAAGTCGCTCTTCTGCTATGGTAGGTAATTTGCCTCGCAACACTGCGCCCGTATCCATTCGACGAACAATACATAACCAGATTCATATAGGCGCTATTCGGAGTTCAAAAAGAAATGTCAAAAAAACGCATGTTAATCGATGCCAGCCACCCGGAAGAGACCCGGGTAGTAATAGTAAATGGTGCACGTCTCGAAGATCTCGATGTTGAGCTAGCTTCTCGAAAACCACTGAAAGGCAATATTTATCTTGCTAAGGTGACCCGGGTTGAACCTTCCCTTCAAGCCGCTTTTGTTGATTTTGGAGGTAATCGTCATGGTTTTCTAGCTTTCAATGAAATACATCCGGACTATTATCAGATCCCAGTTGCTGACCGAGAGGCCTTACTCGCCGATGAAGAAAAAATTCAACGCCAACAGCAATTTGAAGAAGATGAAAAAACAGCGGCAATATCACAAAATGATAACGGTACTCCATCTGTAGAAGAATTAGGAGGTGATGAAATCTCCTATGAAGTACCCTCACGCCATCATTTTTCATACCGTCGTCGCTACAAAATTCAAGAAGTTGTAAAACGCCGGCAAATTTTACTAGTCCAAGTTGTTAAAGAAGAACGCGGAACAAAAGGTGCAGCTCTTACTACTTACCTCTCACTCGCGGGTCGCTATTGTGTTTTGATGCCAAACACAGCCCGAGGTGGCGGTATTTCAAGAAAAATTACAAACGGTAATGACCGAAAACGCTTAAAAATGATACTAAACGAAATGGGCATACCAGAAGGTATGGCAGTAATTGTACGAACCGCTGGTTCTAAACGAACCAAGACCGAGATCAAGCGTGATTATGAGTATCTTAGCCGGTTATGGGGGCAAATACGTGAACTTACATTAAAATCAATTGCCCCATTCATAATCCATGAAGAAGGCAACCTTATCAAACGTTCTATCCGTGATCTGTACACTAAAGATATTGACGAGATAATCATTGATGGAGAAGAAGGATACAGGACAGCTAAGGATTTTATGAAAATGCTAATCCCTAGCCATGCGAAACGCGTTCAACCGGACAAGGAAAATAAAACGCCGCTCATGCAACGATACCAAGTAGCTAACCAATTGGAAAATATTTCTTCTCCTCAAGTGCACCTAAAATCAGGAGGCTATATTGTAATTAGCCCGACCGAAGCCTTGGTTTCAATAGACGTGAACTCAGGCCGTTCAACTAAAGAACGCAATATTGAAGAAACGGCACTTAAAACAAATCTAGAAGCTGCTGAGGAAATTGCCCGGCATCTTAAACTACGAGACCTTGCTGGATTAATTGTTATAGATTTTATTGATATGGAAAACCAAAAAAATCAAACTAAAGTTGAGCGGACATTAAAAGAAGCAATGCGCTATGATCGAGCGAAAATAACCATTGGCCGTATAAGTCCCTTTGGGCTTCTAGAACTCTCGCGTCAGCGTTTACGCTCAAGCCTAATAGAAACCATTTCTGAGCCTTGCCCGTACTGCAGTGGTTCTGGAACCCGGAGATCAACTGATAGCTCTGCACTTCAAATATTGCGGGTAATTGAAGAAGAGGTGGTGAAACAATCGTACCCAGAACTCATTCTCTATGCTCCAACATCGGTGGCATTATATATTTTAAATTATAAACGTGAAAAATTGGCTGAATTAGAGAGTGGGAACAACACAAAAATATATCTGAAGCACGACGACACCTTAATCCCGCCCGATTATCGAATAGAAAAAATCGTCCCGTCAAAATCTAATCAAAATAAAAATGAAAAAGCAGATGTCAGAAAGGCACAAAAAAATAAAGGGCGCCAAAAAGAAGTTGCGATAAAAATTGAAAATACCGACATCAATCAAAATAAAGCACAACAAATGGAAACCGGGTCTAATCGACGTGAGGCCGTTATCGCCTTGGCACCCGGAGAAAACAATAAAGTGAAACAGCGAAGACGTCGTAATCGACGGATTGGCCAAAAACGGAGAAGTCAGAATAGCAGTGTCACAAAGAATTCACAAGAAACTCCAATCCTCGAGGCACACCAAAAAGTAAAAATAGATGAAGATAAAGTGGATGCCAGCAGCAAGAATGCTCAAGAGATTGATACACCAAAAACTGATATTAACGACCTAGGAACTCATGCAGAAAATGCTAACAATCAATCTAAACTAACAAGTGAAAAGAAACGGACTATAAAAAAGCCACCTTCTAGAGGCCTAAAAAACTCCTCAAGTGGATTGAATCAAACGTCAAGAAACAACTTTGAAGATAGTAGTCAAAAAAGGAAGGGCTCCGACGAAACCAAAAGGCCTGACAAACAGCCAAAAAGAACACTTCAAAACGAAGAACAGAAATCTAGCGCGTCAGTGCGCCTGAAGAAAAAGCGTTTATCGAATAACTCTGGCCAAATTGAAAAAACAAAAAAATCTGCAAAACCCCGTCCCTCAACTAAAGAAAAATACGATGTTAGATCAAATGAAGCCCCTAATAGAGAAAAGGAAGCTGCTCGAACCAATGTAATCGAGGTAGGAGGAGCCGTAGCAGCAAACGATATTGCAAATCGTCGCGGTTGGTGGCGACGTCCATCCTCTTAATTTTTTGCTCCCAATTTGCGGTCTAGAGTTTTTAACCAATCACTAACGCTTAAGATTACCATTCTAACAGACGCTGAGTTGCTTCAGTAATTTCTTCTGTGGTGCCTGAAAATGAGAACCGAATATAATGTTCCCCTCTAGTTGGATCAAAATCCACACCTGGTGTTGCAGCTACCCCTGTTTCAACAAGCATGTTATGGCATAATATTGAACTATTATCTGCTATATCTTTAACGTTTGCAT
>PBKU01000041.1 GCA_002722175.1 Magnetovibrio sp. | reverse complement strand
GAATCCAGTCTCCCCGACCAATTATTGGGGCTAATTATTATTCCTATTACACTCTAAAATAAGAATTGATAAAGCGGTATGGAATTGCTCCACCTTCTGACGTTTGATTTAGATGCCTTTTTTATGGTGATCTTTGTCGATCTGGTATTGTCTGGCGACAATGCCATTGTTATTGGAATGGCTGCTGCGTCTTTACCTCCGACCTTAAGAAAAAAGGCCATTGCCTGGGGTATTGGGATTGCTGTTGGCCTTCGCATCATTCTTGCTAGCCTAACTTTTTATTTACTCCAGATCATTGGTATTAAAATACTTGGCTCAATACTTTTGTTGTTTGTTTGTTATAGTATGTGGCGTGATCTACTAAAAACTGATAAATCACAATCGGAAGAAACGGGCGACACCAATAATTCCGGCAGCAACGCCATAAATAATCAGGAAGAGTGCGACGGTTTACCTGATGAAAGAAAGGTTGAGGAGTTGGCTGAGAAAAAGAAAATCTCCATCTTGTAATCAAGAGATTTTCGAAGGGCTATGCTTAATATTATAATTGCTGATATTTCAATGTCCTTAGACAATGTTCTGGCTGTAGCAGGAATAGCCAGGGATAATGTTGTGATATTGGTTTTTGGATTAATATTATCAATTGTTTTAATGGCTATTGGCGCTACCTTTGTTGCAAAAATGTTAGAAAAATTTCACTGGCTTGGTTATTTGGGATTGTTGATTATTTTGTATGTTGCACTCGATATGGGGTATGACGGGATCAATGAAATGTTACCCTATCTAAGAACCTGAAACTCAGCAGTTTCAAAAATTTGAGATCTTGGGTAATGTCGTATAAAAAAATAGATATCGTAAGGGAAGGTCTTTAGTTCTGTTTGACAAGTAATTACAAAATTATATTTAAAGAATAAGCAGATTTATTTTATATAGCGCCATCGTTAGGCGTTGTAGAACGTGTGGCTGGAGATACAAATTTGAATTTCTCAAATATTTTTGCAAGGAAGTAATTATGACCATGGCTAAGATCTATCAACCCGCAAAGAGTGCAATGCAGTCTGGTCGTGCAAGAAGTTTAAATTGGATTTTGGAATTTGACCAGGAAATCCCTAAAACAATCGATTCATTGATGGGCTGGTGCGGTTCTGACGATATGAATGAGCAGGTCCGACTAGAATTTCCAAACAAGATGGACGCGATCGCGTTCGCGGAAAAAAATAATATCACATATCGTGTTTTTGATGTTAGAAAACGACGAATTAGACCGAAGAGTTATGCAGAGAATTTTGCATATAATAGAAAACAGCCGTGGTCACATTAGTCCCACGCGTATTTCTGGCCCCGTAGCTCAATTGGATAGAGCATCCGCCTTCTAAGCGGAAGGTTGCAGGTTCGATTCCTGCCGGGGTCGCCAAGCCCCTTTAAAATCAATGACTTAGCCCAAGGTGCGGGAGAAAATGTTTCCGTTATGTTTCAATAGGTTACGTTTTTTTTCTCCCGCACCTTTTTCAATCGGTATTCCCTTGTCGTTAGAGTCTAGGAATCCCCCTTTTGTTAATTAAGAAAATTGTTGTTATAGAAACAAAATTATAACTTTAAGAGAAATAAAGCTCCCATATTATTGTTAGCATTAGATTGAACGAAGTGTTCAATTTACGATGTCAATCCTTAGAATTGTCAACCAGGAGAATCTCTTGTCTTTGTTAGAACCAATGTTTGCACCCAACCGACGATCGTTTCTTAAATATTGCATGATTACGCTACCGGCAGTTTCAATATTTCCCCGATACTTGACAGCGAGAACAAACCAATTGGCGGGCAAAAAAGTGATTGTGATCGGTGCCGGTTGCGCGGGTTTGGGTGCCGCTCAAGCCCTAATGAGAGCTGGTGCGGATGTTACCGTAGTAGAAGGTAAAACTCATATTGGTGGGCGAATCAGCACAGATTGGTCAATGGGCGTCCCATTTGAGGTCGGTGCTGGTTGGATTCACGGCCCGGATGCTGAGAATCCAACACGTCAGCTTTCTGATGCTGTTGGAGCTAAATACGTGATTACTAACGATGACAATATCTTAGTATTTGATCGTGATGGAGATGCGATCAGCAAAGATAGGCTGGAAGAAATCAATCAAAAGTGGGAAAGAAGTTTGGCAATTGTTGATGGAACTCTTGAGAAAGATGATCTCCGATCTTTACGCAAGGCAATAGATGACTTAACAGTGGATAGTATTGGCAATCCAGGTTTCGATTGGGCAATTTCTGCTTATACAGAATTTTCAAGAGGTGCCCCAATTGGAGACCTTTCAGCTACCTTGCATGATGAAGACAAGAGTTTTGATAAACCGGACGTAATTGTAACCACTGGTTATAGTGCGATGTTAACCCCTCTCGCAAAAGGACTGGATATCAAGCTAGCAACCAAGGTTTTTGGTGTAACTTATGCCGACGACAACATTTCGGTAAAAACTAAATCCGGACATTTCTCGGCGGACTATGTTATCTGTTCCGTACCACTTGGTGTCCTCAAAAGCGGGTCAATAAAGTTTGATCCTGCCTTGCCCGATCCTTATCAGCGTACTATTGATCAGATTGGTTTTGGAAGCGTAACCAAGATTGCTTTTAAATTCGATAATGCCTTTTGGGATACAGATGTCCAATATTTTGGTATAATGACGGAGCCCATGGGGCGTTGGAACTACTGGTTGAACTATCGAACATTTACCAACGAAAACATCATTTTAGGCATCAGTGTTGGGGCATACGCCCCAATTGCTGACCGGATGTCAGACAATGAGCTGGCAAGAGACTCGTTAGAGGTTTTACGAGGTGTTTGGGGTGACAAGGTTCTGCCACCGGTACAAATGCTGCGAACAAGTTGGTCGCTCGATCCGATGGCATTTGGTGCGTATTCCTACCCTACTCCTGGTTTGAGTGCGGGTCAGTTTGACTATCTCGGTCGTCCCATCAGGAACAGGCTTATCCTGGCAGGTGAACATACAATTTTTGATTACGCTGGCACAACCCACGGTGCCTATATGTCAGGGCTGCGTGCTGCTCAGGTGTTGATTAAACTCAATGGGTGAATTAGCCTTTTGAAAAATTCAAGCAACAAATTGCCCAGCATTTGACTTAGTTGAGTATTTTACAGATTCCTAATCCAAATGCAGCAATAGCTTTCCGCTGCTTGACCGTGATTCTAGTCTTTCCTGTCCTTCAGATGCAGAAACTAATGGCAGGATTTTCTCAATGTTTATGCGCAGCTTATTATTTTTAATATAGGAAAAAAGATCAGATGCTCGCTTCCTGATAATATTAGAATTGCTCATATAGTCTGCAAGGTTGGGGCGAGTAAGGAATATCGAGCCGGCGTCAGCCATTTCTTGAGGGTTTATTGAAGAAACCACACCAGAACTAAATCCAAACAGAACGCATGTACCGCATGTTTTAAGGGATTGAAAGCTCTGCTCAATTGTTTCCTTTCCGACGGATTCATATACTACATCAACGCCGAGCCCACTAGTTTCGTCCATTACTTTTTCGTAAAAATCTATATCATTATAAGGAATTATCACGTCAGCTCCTAGCTCATCAGCTATTTTTCCCTTTTTATTGCTACCAACGGTGGTTAGTACTTTGGCACCGCGCAATTTTGCCAGTTGAATTAATAATTGGCCAACTCCGCCCGCGCCCGCATGGATCAGGCAAACTTGATTCTTCTTAAGGGGGAACAATGTATGGGTAAGGTAATGAGCGGTAGACCCTTGGAGCATTAATGCGGCAGCATTTTCAAAATCGATAAAATCAGGTAGTTTAACCAGTTTCCACTCAGGCACAATATTGTACTCTGCATAAGATCCAGGGCTCAGGCAATACGCAACACGATCATTGAGTTTGAGATTTTTTACTCCGGGGCCGGTCTCCGCCACAGTTCCGGCACCCTCCATCCCCAGAGTTAAGGGTAAGGTAGTAGGATAAGCTCTGTTTTTCGCATATATTCCCTTTCGCATGTAAATATCTATGAAGTTTATGCCCGAAAATCTATTTTGAACAATTACGTCTCCTATTCCAGGTTTGGAAAGTGTTAATTCCCGCATAATTAGATTTTCAATCTCTCCATAACTCTGGATCTGCATAGAACGGTTCTTTGTCATTTTCTTAGGTCCAATATGTTTTGGGTGCTTGGATTTTTTTTAATGATTATTCAGTTTAGCAAAAACCATTCCAAAGTGTAAGATCAACTTTTTATAGCCTGACTCGTAACAATGTAATATAAAACGGGTTCTGTAAGATACGGAGAACGAACAAATGGAAAATGTACTAGATTTAAGCCGTGAGGTAAGCCCTCAAATGCTTCAAAAGGAAATAGCCAATGGCTTTTCCTGGCGTCGTTCTACCATTGACCCAGAAGAATCAACAATAAGAATAAATGAATCTACCTCGCGCAGATTGATAGATTTCTCAGCTTCAATATCAAGTTTCCCAAGTAACCAGGAAGATTTATATCCTGGTGAACTGGATGCTCCCGAACTTTTTACTATAATGAATAAAGTAAAAAAATTAATTTACCGTGGGCCAGGCTTTGCGGTTATCGATGCACTGCCGTTAAAGGATATTGGGCGTCAAGAAGCAATTAATTTGTTTTGGTTACTTGGGAAAGCAGTTGGTCGGCCAGTAGCACAAAAATGGGATGAGACAATGCTATACGAAGTTCATGATAGCGGTCAGCAATACGGCTATGGCGTACGGGGATCTTACACTAATGTTGAATTATCTTTTCACAATGACAACGCGTTTAATACTGTAGTTCCAAGAGCTGTGGGGTTGCTGTGTATAAATCCTGCAAAATTAGGAGGAGCGAGTCGCTTCTGCAGTTTTTATTCAGTCCATAACGAGTTGTTGGAAAAACATCCGAAAGCCTTGGCTCGCCTCTATGAACCAATATATTGGGACCGCCAAAAAGAGCATGCTGACGGGGAACCAATTGCTGCTTACGCGCCGATATTCCGATGGGAAAAGAACCAGTTGCATGTGCGTGCAAATGTATCTCTAAACCGCAAGGGCTATAGTATTTTGGGACTGGACATCGATACGCGCACTGAAGATGCCTTGTCTATTTTTGAAGAATGTCTTTCTAATCCGGAATTTTGGGTTGAACTGCCCCTTGAGTCTGGCGAGCTTCAATATCTTAATAATCAGGAAATTGCGCATTACCGTAGTGAGTTTGAGGATTATGAGGAGCCATTGAGAAAGCGCCTATTAATACGATCTTGGCATCGAGAACAAGGAACAGTCAATTACAACGGATAGAGTTATCGCATCCGAATCAACTTAAAAGCACTGCCGGCAACTAATTCCGTTTTTTCAAGCAATTAAGCGTTGAAAATATTTTTTAAAAAAAACTTATAGGTCATGTAAGGTGATAATATATATAGTCGCCTTTCAACATTACGGTGGCAGATCACAAAATTTGACTCCGGTATTGGATCATGCGATCGTAATCCACAATGCTATTTTGCAATAAAAAATAAATTACATCAGAACATTGTAAATTTCTCATGATAGCTGAACTATAAATATTTTAACTTTGCAAAATGAACAAACAAGAAAAACACGATGCATATAAAAGGGAAGGTCAGTTATGAAAACAAGACTACTATTTGGAATATTTGGTGTAGTCCTCCTCGTTGCGAGCAGTATTATACCAACCCATAAAATTAATGCAGCAGACCAAATAAAATGGAGAATACAAACGGCGCTTCCAAACGCCAGCATGTACATGGATATCATAAAGAGTTTTGGTGCAAATGTAGACGCGATGTCGGGAGGGCGTCTTAAAACAGAAGTACTTCCTGTTGGCGCCGTTGTTGGTTTCTTTGATGTCCAGGATGCGGTCGACAAGGGGATTGTTGAGGGTGGTTTTACATGGCCTCATTTCTTCTCCGGGAAACGTCCAGCAGCATACCTGTTTGCCGATCAGCCTAGCGTTGGCGGCATGGATCAGTTTACTTTTTTGGCCTGGTATTATGAAGGTGATGGAGAAAAGCTGTACAAGGACTTTCTCGAAAATGATCTGAAATCTGATATAGTAGGGTTTATCAACCTTATGTCAGGAGGGCAACCTCTCGGTTGGTTCAAGAAACCGATCAAGAATCTTGATGATTTTAGGAAGATGAAATATCGTTCCCCCCCAGGCATTACCGGCGAATTATTCAACAATATGGGCGTGACTACGGTCTCTCTTCCCGGAGGCGAGCTTGTGCCTTCCGCTCAGCGTGGCGTAATTGATGCTGCTGAATGGATAAATCCAGGGGAAGATATCCGCCTTGGAATGCACCAGGTATGGAAACACTATTATCTCCAGGGCATGCATCAGGCGTCTGATCTTGGAACTATCATTATAAATGGCAAATTCTGGAGGTCCCTGTCCCCCGATCTGCAGAAGATCATTGAGGTTGCGTCCAAGGCCTCTGTTTCTGATTCCATTGCGGTGAATATTAAGCGGAATGGAGAAGCCATCAATACACTAAAGGAAAAGCATGGTGTTACGATTCATGATACGCCAGCCGATCTTTATCCGGCTTTTGCCGCCTCTTCGGCAAAGGTAATGAGGGAATATTCCGCAAAGGACGCCTTCTTTAAGAAGGTGGCAGACAGCCAGAAGGCCTTTGCCAAGCAGACTGTACCTTATTGGACTAAGTTGCTGGGGCTTTATCATTCCATCGGCAAAGCCGCTACCTCGAAGTAAGAAAGTAAGGATTTAAAGGTGGAAAGGCAATCTTCCCACCTTTAACTCTCCTTTTTAGTGGAGGTTTTCTTTGCGGACTGACTACGAAGTGTTTTCAGGGTTTTCGCGTTCAGCTATAAAGACAATTGATCAGATCAGCGTTTTGTCGGGCAAAGTATTTGCCTGGCTGATTATTCCCATGGTTCTTAGCCTGGTCTACGAGGTTTTTGCACGGTACCTCTTTAATGCGCCAACCCTATGGGCCTATGACATGACTTACATGCTATACGGTAGTCATTTTATGTTAGGGGCCGCCTATACACTAGCCATGCAAGGTCATATCAGAACTGATTTCTTTTATCGAATCTGGTCAGTCCGATGGCAAGGTGTGGTCGATAGTCTTCTCTATATATTCTTTTTTTTCCCATCAATTGTTCTTTGGTTTTATGCAGGTTTTGATTTTGCAGCAACCTCTTGGGATCGGGGCGAGGTTGGAATTTCAAGTCCATGGAAGCCGATTATTTACCCATTTAAAACAGTTATGCCGCTCACCTGTATCCTGCTGTTGTTGCAGGGTGTTTCGGAATTGGTAAAAAGCCTATATGCAGCGCGATATAATAAATGGCCTATGATTGACGGCAGCATGGATGCCGGGGATCAGGTATGAGCCCCGAAATTCTTGGACTGGTCTCTCTTGGCGCACTTTTTGTTGACATTTGCGTTGGTTTTCCCATCTCGTTCACACTCATGTTCCTTGGCATTGTTTTTGGGTACATTGGTTTTGGTTCTACAGTATTCTATTTGATGGTGCTGCAAACATTCAGCGTCATGCGAGAACCCCTTTTAGCTGCTGTTCCACTTTTCCTGTTTATGGGGTTTATTCTTGAGCAGGCAGGGCTGATGGACAGATTGTTCACAGGATTCCGATTGATGCTTGCCAATGTAAAGGGCGCACTCTATATCGCTGTTTTAGTAACAGCGACATTGTTTGCGGCCGCAACCGGTATTGTTGGAGCATCTGTTACGTTGCTCGGAGTTATGGCAGCGCCAATAATGAAACGCGCTGGTTATGACACTAAGCTAAGTGCCGGTTCTATTGCAGCTGGAGGCACTCTCGGAATGTTAATTCCACCCTCGATCATGCTGGTTGTGATGGGACCAGTCGTTGGTGTTCCCATCACTGAACTTTTTGCAGCGGCTGTTATCCCGGGAGTCGTTTTGGCAACGCTTTATACTCTTTACGCGGTTTCCAGATCATATATCAACCCATCATTAGGTCCCGCTCTACCAGAAGATGAACAGGCAGAGAGTGTAGGTGAAATTCTGAGAGAACTCTTCATTGGTATAATACCGCTGGCTGTACTGATCCTATCTGTTCTTGGTAGTATCCTTGCCGGACTTGCGACACCCACTGATGCTGCAGCGATGGGAGCTCTTGGCGCCTTCTTGCTTACAATTGTCTATCGACGCCTGACCTGGGAAAACTTTAAGGTGGCAGTTTTCAAAACAATACTTATCTCAAGCATGATACTTTTCCTTGTTGCAACCTCAAATTTTTACGGTGCGGTTTTTTCAAGGCTCGGAACAGCTGGAATGATTGCAGAGACGCTCGTCGCTCTAGAGCTTGCACCGACCCTTCTATTAATTTTAGTGCTTGGATTGATATTTTTGCTCGGATGGCCTCTCGAGTGGGTTCCCATTGTTTTGGTAGTTTTGCCAATACTTTTACCTGCAGTGCAAACGGTTGGTATTGACCTAGTGTGGTTCTGTACATTGGTTGCAGTTTGTCTTCAGACAGCATGGCTATCGCCCCCAGTCGCTCTAAGTGCTTATTATATAAAAGGTGTGGTGCCCGAATGGTCCCTGCAGGATATCTATGGTGGAATGCTTCAATTCATGGCGATTCAGCTTGTTGGCTTAATTCTTTTGATTATATTTCCTGCTATAGCAACCTGGCTGCCAACCGTATTGTTCCGTTAGGTAAACTAATGCGTGATTTTCTAAAAGAACATGGACCATTGATCATCGTAATTTTTATGGCCTTAATCATGATAATTTGGGTAAGTAAGTTAGCCGGAACCATTTGATTGCAGGTTTCAAAAGAATTTCTTGCTGAGGATGTTTGTGAACAAAGGTTAACTCCAGTGCACTAGAATGGGATTTTACTGCCCAAACGATGATGCAAGACAGTATGAGAAACTTAATAATTTTTCTTAGCAACCAGAACATTAGCTTACCTGTCTTCGCTTCACTAAAACTAGTTTTGCACCGATATATTAATGTAAGGTTATGAATTTCGATCAAAATCCATCATTCAACCGCAATTTTACTTTGTACATATAATGGATATAACTCTTTAAACCATAAGATTTCATGGCAAAATCTGAATGTTTTCTGACAAATAGCAAAAAAATGTGTTTAGAAACTAGTTTGCTTTTTAGAAAACCGCTTAAAAAAAAACGCTTTAAAGGAGAACTACGTTGACCACTTTTAACGAAACACATACCCTTGGCCATTGGTTTGAGGGGGGCGACTTTTCCGAAAAAGTGAAGGTCGCAATGGGTAATGTGCCAC
This sequence comes from Magnetovibrio sp., assembly GCA_002722175.1. GTDB lineage: Bacteria > Pseudomonadota > Alphaproteobacteria > Rhodospirillales > Casp-alpha2. The sequence goes on along the minus strand of PBKU01000041.1, from coordinate 20,342 downwards.
GAGAGCGCTTTGTTTCAAAAGAACTTATTGACAAGGCATATGACAATACGCCGCTGCCAATTGGGTTGGGTCAAACAATTTCTCAACCCTACATCGTTGGATTCATGACAGATATCCTAAATATTTTTTCAGGGGCAAGGGTTTTAGAAGTCGGTACAGGGTCCGGATATCAGGCAGCTGTTCTGGCTACATTAAATGCAAAGGTATACACGGTCGAAATTCTACCTGATTTAAGTAAACGAGCAAAGAAATGCTTTTCTGATCTGGGTCTCAAAGGGATCCGGATGTGTGTGGGGAATGGATATTTTGGATGGAAAGAAAAAGCGCCTTTTGAGCGAATAATCGTAACCGCGGCAGCACCACGAATTCCTCCGTCATTAGTGTCGCAACTAAAACCAGGTGGAAGGATGGTTATACCCATCGGTCAGCCAGATGGGCCGCAAAACTTGATCGTAATTGATAAAAACATTGATGGAAAACTAGTGGAGAGGAGTGTTTTGCCTGTGAGGTTTGTTCCCCTAACAGGCGGTCGACAGGACAAGGCTCAGCTCGAACTGATCAAGTAGACCTTTAATTTTATTCCAAATTTTTAAAGTATGGCAAAACCGACTTTTTTTAGTTTGAAAAATATTTTTGTGTCCTAGTACAAAATTTTACGAGAGACAACATAACCGGGACCTCAACAAGGACACCAACAACAGTTGCTAGAGCCGCACCAGAGCCTAGCCCAAATAAACTTATTGCTACTGCAACAGCGAGTTCAAAAAAGTTTGAAGCGCTTATCAGTGCACAAGGAGCAGAGACATTAAATGGAATCTTTAAGTACCAAGCATTTGAATAGGCAAATAAAAAAATTCCATAGCTTTGAATGATTATTGGGATCCCAATCAAAAGTATAACCAATGGTTGATCAATAATCACGTTTCCCTGAAAACCAAATAACAAGAGAACGATTAACAACAGACCACAGATCGAGAGCGGCTTAAATTTTTGACTTAGTTTGTCAAGCGCCCCACTCCCGTTTTCGTGCAGTGCGTTTTGCGTCAGAACACCGGCGGCGAGTGGTATAACCACATAAATGCCAACTGACGCTAGCAATACTTCCCATGGTACAATAATCTCGGTAACACCAAGAAGAAATGCTACAATAGGTGCAAATGCGAAAATCATAATAACGTCATTCAATGATACCTGAAGAAGCGTGTAATTGGCGTCACCATTACATAATTCACTCCATACAAATACCATTGCAGTGCAGGGGGCAGCGCCAAGGATTATCAGGCCGGCAATATATTGCTTCGCATTGTCAGGGTGTATCAATTCGACAAATATTATTTCAAAGAAAACAACTCCTAATGCGGCCATTGAGAAGGGCTTCACAAGCCAGTTTATCGAGGTTGACAGGAGAAGTCCAAGTGGCCTTTTTGTGATCCCGCTTAGACTGGAAAACTTAACCTTAAGCATCATTGGGTAAATCATTAACCATATAAGAATAGCGACTAAAAAATTTACATTTGCGTATTCAATTTCAGCAAGAAACAAGAATAGCGAGGGAAACAAATTACCCAAGGCAACACCTGCCAATATGGAAGCACCAACCCATAGAGTTAACCCTCTTTCGAAGGAGCCTAGTATGGACTTAGATTTTGGATCGATTTTATCTTTTTCTTTGTTCATAAAGGTTCCGATCGTTAATGCTTGCCACTTAATCCTATTTTCTTTTTAATCATGACCAATGACAGAGTTTTATTCAGTGTTTTAAACTTTTTGGATTCAAGAACGGTTTTCATATAACTCTTCAATTGGATTGCAACACTATTTTATAACCGGGCCTCTATTTTGTCATGTTTATCAACTATTCGTGTTTTAGATATTACAGCTTTATATTTTTTCTATTACAGCTTCATTCTTGATTGATAAATAACAGTCCTATAAGATTTTGGAGAATTCATTGAAACCTCCTCTCATCACGTTGAAGAACCTGACAACAGGGTTCGGACATCATGAGCTATTTATTAATTTAGAACTTTTTGTTCGTAAAGGTGATCGAATTGCACTCGTTGGAAGGAATGGTTCCGGCAAGTCAACTTTACTGGAGATTCTTGCCGGAATTCGTGAATTTGATATTGGAGAGCGAACATTACAATCCGGAGTATCGATTACATACCTTAGCCAGAATTTACATCTTTTAAAAGAACAGACCGCAAAGGATTATCTTCTTGAAACCATGGACCGGAACGCGGCCAGGGAGCCTCATCTTATTGCGCAAGCCCTTTCAATTTCAGCAATCTTGCCAAACAATAGTATGGTTGATTTGTCGGGTGGAGAAAGACAACGCCTCGCTGTTGCGGGAGCAATTATCCAGAATCCAGATGTTTTATTACTTGACGAACCAACAAATCATTTGGACATAAACACAATCGAGTGGTTGGAAAAAATTGTCCTAGATTTTACAGGGGCCATTGTTGTTGTTAGCCATGATCGGCAATTTCTTAACAATGTATCTAAAAGTGTTTTATGGCTCGATCGTGGCGTTGTCCAAAGACTGGATAGAAATTATGCCTATTTTGAAGAGTGGGCAGAAAAGCTTATAAGACTCGAAGCTGACAATGCTGTAAAACTTGACCGATTCATCGAAAAAGAAACCGCATGGTCTCGGGAGGGTATTTCAGCAAGACGTAAGCGCAACCAGGGTCGCATGCGGCGACTGGAAGCCCTTCGACACGAGCGAAGGGAACGCCGAGTTGCTGATACAATGGAGAAGCTGGAAACATACACAACAAAAAATTCCGGCAGACTGGTCTTAGAACTTTGCAATGTTAGCAAAAGGTTTGGCAACCACTCAGTAATAAAGAACTTTTCTGCACGAATCATGCGGGGAAATAGGATTGGTATTATTGGTTCAAATGGTGTTGGCAAGAGTACCCTGCTGAAAATCTTGAATAAGCAAATTGTTCCAGATCAAGGAAGCATTCGTCTGGGAAGTAATATTGATGCAATCAGTTTTGATCAAAACCGAGCGTGTTTAAACCCAGAAGCAACCCTTTGGGAAACGCTATGTGATGCAGGAGGCGACCAGATCGAGGTTCATGGCTCTCCCAGGCACATCATTGGATATTTGCAGCAATTCTTGTTTGACTCTGGTCAGGCACGAAGTCCCGTCCAAAGCTTGTCGGGTGGAGAAAAAAATCGACTGATTCTTGCAAAATTTCTAGCAAAGCCATCAAATCTGATGATACTTGACGAACCCACAAACGATCTTGACCTCGAAACACTTGATCTGTTGCAGGAGATGCTTTTTGAATACAAGGGAACCATAGTTTTAGTTAGCCATGATCGAGATTTCCTTGATCGGATAGTGACCTCGACCTTTGTGTTTGAAGGTGATGGTCACATCGGGATTTACCCCGGTGGTTTCTCGGATTATCTGCATCAAAAAAAATCAGATTCACAGCAGCGGATTGAAGCCAAATCAAGAAATCAGAGAAAAAAATCTGAGCATGACCTTAAACAACGAACTTTGGGTAGACTCAAATACGCTGAAAAACGAGAACTTATTGTTATTCAGGAAGAAATAAAAAAACTGGAAAAAGAAATTTCTAGCCTCAACCGGCGATTAAATAAGGAACAAGAAAATTCTAGAAAGCTATATGAGTTGTCCGATGCGCTTGGAAAAAAAATGAAGACACTCGAAAACAAGGAGACCAGGTGGTTGGAACTTGAGCTCATAAAAACAAACGGTTCCTGACTGCAACAGACTTTACTTTGCATATATATATTCCGGTAACCATAAGGCTATCTGAGGAAACCAGAAAATCAGGCCTAGACCAAAGAGTTGAATGACCATAAATTGCATCATACCGTAATATATATCCTTCAAGTCCCAGTCGGGAACAACCCCTTTTAGAAAATATGCTGACAGCGCAACTGGAGGGCTGAGCCATGCGGTCTGAAGATTAACTGCTACCAATATGCCAAACCAGGTTAGATTTATATCAAAATTTACAAGTGTAGGAATTAAGATTGGTATGATTATCAATACAATCGGCACCCACTCAAGCGGCCATCCTAAAATAAATATCAAGGCCATAATAATAATCAGGACCATAGTTACCGATAATTCCCATGTGAGCATAAAGTCCGTTAACATCATGGGAGTGCCAAGCCGGGAAAACACAGCACCAAAGAAATTCGATGCAGCAACAAGAAAAAGAATCAAGACGGATATTTCTAATGTCTTGATAAGTGCTTCATAGAAGAGACTAAAATTAAACCTTCGATAGGCAATAGTGAGGAGCAACGCTCCGAATGCTCCGCATCCTGCCCCCTCCGTTGGAGTTGCCCACCCAAACAAGATTGAACCTAGCGCAAATGCAACTAATGCCGCGGGCGGCACTAGGCCCATGAAAAACTCATACCACAGATCAGAAAAAAAGAAACCGATTGGTTTTTTCTTTTTTACCCATACTGATGATACATACATAACACCCATCCATGCCAATGGCAGCAATATTGACGAGAATGCAAAATACCCCTCAAGTGAACCCGAAAGACCTAAAATAATCAGCGTAAAAAGGATCAATATTGCACCGATCACCAGTATTGCCTCGAGCCAGTAATAAGAAGATGTTTTCGGTTGGTTTTCAAGAGAGAGGATAGGCCCCAGCTCAGGGTTTAACCAACATCGAATTAGGGCGTAAGCCGCGTACATTGATGCGAGCATGATCCCCGGTATGATAGCAGCCGCAAATAAGTCGGTAACGGGAACCTCTAGGACCGGCCCCATAACCACCAGCATGATGGAAGGGGGAATTAATATTCCAAGCGTACCACCAGCAGTAATTGTTCCTGCTGCCAATCGTACGTCATAACGGGAGCGATTCATAGTTTTCGCAGCCATGATTCCCAATATGGTAACTGAGGCCCCCACAATTCCAGTTGCTGCAGCAAATATTGTGGATACAAATAAAACAGCAAGGAAAAGTGCACCGCGGGTTCGTGACAGCATAAGTTGAACAGAGGCAAAGAGACGTTCCATCAGACCTGCCTGTTCCATCATAATGCCCATGAACACAAAAAGAGGAACTGCAGCAAGAGTTTGTTCGAGCATTACGTTATTAAATTGTAATGTTTGTAAAAAGAATACCAGCTCACCACCAAATCCCCAGGCACCAAAAACAAAACCTAAGAAAATAAGTGTGAATGAAATTGGGAAGCCGACAAAGATCGCCAGTAACATCACGGCGATCATCAAAATTCCAATTAATGGAGGCGATAGTTTATATGACTCCAGAAAATTTGAATGAAAGAAATCATTGATAACATCAATAGGGAAAAAGCTATTGATGAAGATCAAGCTCAAAATCAACACGTAGATAGGGAGAAGTCGAATGAGACCTTGGCGCACCTTTATATCCATCTGATATAGGCATCGAATCAACTCAGCTATACCCTGCAATAAAAGAAATAGCGTTCCAATAGGCATTGCTGATCGTGCAGGTGCCAGTGGAGCCATTAAGGTTGTATCCATTGAGCGCTCCCAGGTCACCCAGGCCTTGATCGTGTATTCAGTAGAAACCCAGAAAAAAAATAACATCGCAGGAAAATAAAACAGCAGATAGAGCGTGGCATCCGTCATGGCCTGGGTTTGCGGTGACCAGTTCCGGTACAAGAAATCAGCGCGTATATGAACTCCCCGCATTAACGCATAACCGGCACCAAGCATAAACATCGCACCGGAAAACATTCGACTGGTATCATAGGCCCAGTCAGTAGGGGCAATAAATAATTTTCGTGCCACCACTTCATAGACCATTGACGCAATAACGGGTATCAGTAAAAGGCAGGTTATCTTACCGACCCAATGATTTATAATATCGATATTGCCTACAATAATTCGAAACAGTGGTTGCATGTCATCGGGGGTATGCCCAGGTATTTGTGCACGCCTCTCAGCAATCAGCTCATCGGAAATATCAAGGGCTCTGCTTTCCTCTTTCTGCGTCATCCAAACGTTCCTTTTTTTGCCACGCACGTTGCTTGAAAAACAGATAGACAAACAGATACCGAAGAAAAAAGGCGGGCTTCTTTTTGACTAAAAACCCGCCAAAATATGTTATTTTACACTGTCGGCAAAAGCTTTTCCTAGAGCTGCGTTTGACGCTTGAGCGCCGGCCCAAAAAGGAACAGCCACTGCTGCAAAGTCTTTTTGAGACTGCCAAACCTTTGCAAAAAATTTATTCTCTTTCGCATTTTTTTCTAAAGAGGCCTTTGCTGCATTCATATATGCAGGAAAGTAATCTGCTGGTGTATCATGAAGCTGCACCCCGTGATTTTCAGTAAGGTCTTTAAGCGCCTTTCCGTTTTCATAAATGCGATACGACATTGCTTTTGAAAGAGAAGCGTTAGCAGCAACTTCTATTGCTTTCTGCTGAAGTGGCGTTAGAGAGTCATAAACATCACCATTAATGTATAGGTCGGCATTCACAACTACCTGATGCAACCCCTGAAGATAGTAATGCTTTAGTACCTTTTGAAATCCAAACACAGAATCAGGTTTCGGGCAGCACCACTCTGCGGCATCAATAGTTCCTTTTTCTAATGCTGGTAAAATATCACCACCACCCATAGCTACAGACGCGACCCCAATATCCTTGTAGGTCTGTCCGGGAATACCAGGGGGTGTCCGGAAACGGTATTTTCGAAAATCAGCCATTGAGTTTATTGGTTCCTTGAACCATCCGAGTGCTTCAGGCCCCACCGGCTGCAGCATAAACCCTTTTATGTTAACTCCCATTTCTTTCCAGAGCTGATCATAAAGCTGTCGGCCTCCTCCATATTGGAACCATGACAGAAATGCAATGTTATCGATACCAACTCCAGCACCCGCTACAGGTGACCCAAAAAGCATCGCAGCAGGATGCTTTCCTGACCAGTAGTGTGTCCATGCAAAGCCACCTTCGATTAATCCCTTATCAACGGCATCTAGTGTTTCTTTAACACCGACCACAGCGCCTGCAGGCAAGACCTTGATGGTAACCTCACCATTTGTCAGGGCAGAAACATCTGAACCAAAGTCATTCAGCATTTTTACTTCATCCGCTGTTGAAGGAATTACAGATTGCACCCGAATAGTCACCTTCTTTGCTTCAGATACAATAGGTGTGCTGAGGATCACTGCAGCTGCAGCAATGCCGAGCATCCCGATTAGTTTTTTATGTAAAACGAACATTTTCTACTCCATAAATTGTGTGTTGACTTCTACGGTTATTACAAACGAGAGAAATTTTCTGTCAAAGTCTCTGACAGTGATTTTCCTTCTATTGCAAATCAGACTCTAAAACTGTACCTTCGGGATAATCGTTGCTTCCAATCGCCAGTTTTATTCTCCCTAAAATTATTATCATTTTGTCGTCGGTTCTAAAGCATAAAAACCTGCAATGAAAGGTCAAATGAAGTTATTGTAAATTTTATTGCAGTCAATTTTTTTCTAACCAAAAAATTGTTTTCTGTTCCAACCGCTACGAAATTTGGTCAATGACGAAAAAGCGCCTTGTCGATTTTTAGATGCAGCTGCGTCATGAAAATGTTAAATCTAATGAAATCTCTATCTATTCTCAGCTTGCGGGTGTTGCCATGCTTCTGCAAGGGAGTATGGGTATATAATCGGGAGGCACTAAAAAATCAGGAGGCACTAACTGTTTTTTATTCTTCTAGATGAGGGTTTTAATTCGAGAATTCTCCGCATATTTTTGCTTTTTAACACACCCGGATTATCGATATAGAACTGGACCATATCCAGGCAATCATCACCCCAGAATAATTCATCGTCGATGCGCAAGGTCGGGACACCAAAAACGCCCGCTGCGATAGCTCCCTTCCCATTTTCAAGTAATTCTAATTTTATTTTTTCATCTGCAATCAATTCATCGCCGTGTTCCGCATTCAATGTTTCTTTTATTTTGAGCCAACCATCTTCGTCATCCGGCAAGTATCCATTTACCCAGATGCAATTAAAGATTTTCTGTATGATTACAATATTATTTCCTAGTGCAATGGAAAGTCGCAATGCACGTAATGGGTTAAAAGGGTGTTTTGAAGGAGTTTGATACGGAATGTTGTCCCGATAGGCGCGCCAAGCACAATGCCGAAAGGTAAAAAGCTTTTTTGGTTTAACCTCAGCAGGGCCCTTTTGTCCCCAAAAGTCCAGGAGTCCAGCAAACAATATGGGGATACAGTGTATTTCGACTTTTTCCGTCAATACATTCAGACGTGTTGACTGGAAGTAGGCATATGGAGAAATAAAATCAAAATACCAGAAAAGTTTCTTCATGTTACTGTTGCAATCCGAGACAAGTTTAATCAAATTTTATAACTTTTTTTAGAGGCGCTAACTTGACTTCCTCAATAACAGTTCCCGGTTTCGCAAGAAAGATACTTATGACTGCACCTGCAATATCATCCAGGTGCACAGTATTTAGCGGGTCATCACCGGGCGAGAAACTAAGATTTTTAAAAAACGGTGTTTTTGTCATTCCTGGGTTAACCAATCCCACACGGAGATTTTTATCAGCACATTCTTCCCTAAGAGCTTGAGAAAACCCTCTAAGTGCAAATTTTGTTGCGCAATAAAGTGTAGCTTTCTTAGTTCCGCTTAAAGCAGCTTCTGAACCGATAAAAACAATATCGCCTTGCTTTTTTGTTTTTAAAACAGGCAAAATCAGTCGCGTTATTATAACATGCGAAGTAAGATTTGTATTTATATATGATGAAATCTGGCTCGGTGAAAAGTTCTCTAAACCATCAAACTGCCCATAACCTGCATTTGCAACAAAACCATTTAGGTTCGGGTGGTTGGATAATATCTTCTTTATAAACCGTGGCAACTCATCCAATTCAGTTACATCAACAGTGTAGGGTGTGTACATGTTAGTATTGGGGAGAAATTTTTTGTGATCTCTAGCAATACCAACAACCCGGGCACCTAGCTCTAGAAGGTGCTCTGATATAGCGCGCCCAATGCCACTAGAGCTCCCTGTAATTAATACTTCCCGGCCTTCGATTTCTGACTTGTTCACGGTGCTGTTGCCTCTGTGGTGCATTTGAATACAATATCTTCAGAAAAAATTCTAGAAAACGCATTTTTACAGAAGCGTGTCATTTGATCTTCGATTTCTGTCTTGTAGCCTACCGTATCCATATCTCCAGGAAAAATCGTCGAAAGAAGTTTTTCCTCAGGATAAAGTTTATGCACCGCCTTGAACATTTCCTTGGGAAATCGCAATGAACCATAGCTGATTGAGTGTATGGAACCTCTGGGAATGCTTGAGAAGAGAGTATCGAATAGTTCTTGATAACGCTTCTCCCAATCCTGCCCGTAAATCAGTGGGTCAAAGCGGAGACCAATTTTCCAACCATGGGCAGCCAGTCTTTTGATGGCATTAATTCTCTTTTCAATTGAAGGTGTCTTGTGATCAAGTGCTCTAGATTCAATCTCAGGCATCAAACTGTATGCAATTATGCAATTGCTTACTGGTTCTATTGACAAAAGAAACTCTATTTGCGTGCTCTTTGTTCGAAATTCAATTTCTGCAGAGCTATATTCCTTAAAACTCGGTACAATAAAAGAAGCAAAGCCTGTAATAGGCTCAAGCGCTAGAGAATCACAGTCATATCCGGAAAAGAACGTTAGTTTGTCTTCAGGGTGCTTGAATATTAGATTATTAATTTCAGATATAAAATCCTCGTAATTGATGAACAATACGTAGTTTGCAGATGCATACATACCCTGCAGAAAACAATATCGGCAATCGTATACGCAATTAATCATATGTGAAAAATAGAAATTCTTCGCACCACCAATGCCAAATCCCTGTGGAGTGGAAAGAATGTGCCCGGTATGTTTTTTAGCTATAATTAGAGAGGGGTTTCTTTTTTGCAATCGAAAATTCTGAGACCTTTTATTAAACACCTCACCATATCTCTCTACTAGTATTTCCCGGCGGCCCTTAAATCGAGTTAATATAGACCGAGTTCTAGGGTGTTCCTCAATCTCTTTTTCAACGTAAATAGTGTCTATCACTTTTTATCCCATTTTATTTTGTAACTATCAATTCCCGCCCGCAAGGCCTTTAGTGCCATACTGGCATTATTGGTATTTACAATTTCATCCACCGGTTTCCTTTCTGGAAAAAGTGCTCGCCACCGAATAATTAGCTTTTTTAGTTGATGTTTTTGAGTCTCGGTAAAATGATACTTGGTAACAATTGAATTATATGCATCAGGAATATGAAGTCGGTCATATTCTATCTTTGAAACACTCGCAAGATCATCTACTACGTTACTTAATACTTCTATATGGCGGGCCACCAGTTCCGAAACATTTTTTGACATAATAGACCTAAAATCAATATCGGGGCCATCTGAAACTATTTTAAGTACCAGTATAAGCTGTTGACACGATAATTTCGAAGCAATTTCAAAGAAAGAATATCCCTCCATATCAAATAACTGATCTCTGCTATAATTTTCTCCGGGAGCATCTAGAGTGAGAAGGGAAGACCGGGGAATAGATACTGATAGGGCAGGTTTTGGAAATACACTTAATTGGGTTGAAAAATCGGTGATTTTGTCAATTAAATAGAGGCTCCCAATTGGGCTCCCACCCGATCCTGCAATCCCAACGTTAATCCATATGGTCCAGGGAGGAGCTTTGCTGATTTGATAAAGATAAATGGTTGCGGCAGCAGCATTGATGCGGCCGACTCCAGATATTGTCAGCCAATGCTGGCCGGACGCATTTTTAAATAATGGATATGGACTATTCTGGGTAGAACTGCTCATATTGAAGTTTTTACGAATTATCCGAGCCTCAGGCTTTAACGCCACAACCCATCGAATTGCGGGGTAGTCATTCATTCTTCTAGAGGCCTTAATTTTTCCTTATGGAATAGTTTTTCCCATTTCTCTAATTTTGGACGATAAGCATATATAATGCCTTGATTGTTTCTCTTTAGCGCGCCGTTTACGACAATTTCAAGTTTTTTGATCAATATTTTTAGTGAAGCCATTTTCTGTTGAGGCGTAAGGGGCGTTTCCAGTAAAAGATTTTCAAGGGACGCTATCCGAAAACGATCCATACCCCAATACTTTTTTGACAATTGGTCAGAACTGCCATTATGTTTGATGGTAAGAGATTCGTTAACATAGAGAACTTCCTCACGCGCACAAACTCGCAACCACATATCATAGTCTTCACACGCCGGGAGATTTTCATCAAAGTTTCCGATATCCTGCAAAAGCGTTTTTTCTATAAGGACGCTGCTCGGAGAAATGCAGCATAGAGACAGGCAGTTTAAAAAAATATTACCACCACATTTTTTGTGCTTTTTCAATTGATTAACGCGTTTTCCGTTTCGGAACCAGATTTCATCAGTATGAATCAACCTATGGCGTGGTGATTCACTGTGCGCGGTCAGCTGTCTTTCGAGCTTTGTAGGACACCAGGCGTCATCGGAATCAAGGAAAGCAATCCAGTTCCCTTTCGCACGATTAATCCCCATATTTCGAGCAGCACTCACGCCAATCTTTTCTTGTTGAAGAAGGGTTGCATCCGGGTATTTGTTTTTTATCAAAGAAACTGTGTTGTCAGTTGAGCCATTATCAACAACAATTACTTCATCAACATAAACGGTCTGAGAAAAAACCGAGTCCAAGGCACGCGGCAGGCAATGGCAACGGTTTAATGTTGGAATTACTACGGATACCAAGGGGAAATATTCGTTAGAGTTATTATCGTGCGATCGCATGCGGTATGTTCTACATGTTCGAGTTTTAAAAAAGAAATATACATCTTTTCATTACGGGCCAGATGATTCGATCTAACAAAACTTAATACAAAAAGTTTTTATTTTGAAGTCAATAGACCTCTACTATTTATCCTCTGCATCTAACTTTTCTTGTTATGGGAACTACAAAAAAAATATGTATCGCAAAGGATCTCTTGATTGATTTACTGACGAAACATCTAACTCGATCTTTTCACAGTGATTTGGTCTCCAATATTTATTCCAAACGATTTAACAGAACCAGCACTGATCTCAAGGACCCATCGCACTGGAATATCTGAGGTATATATGCTTTCTGAAAGTGGAATGGTATTTTCTTCTATTCCTTGAACATAACCATCTCGATCAACAAATAACAAATCAAGACTGATCAGAGTATTCTTCATCCACATCCGTACGATTTTTGGAGTTTTAAAATCAAATAACATCCCATGTTTTTCCTTTAAATATTTACGGAACATCAAACCACGGGCCACATCTCTAGGTGCAGTGGCAATTTCTACGGAAAACATATGCTCCGCACCGGTATCAACGGCAATAAAGACAATTCCCCGGTCAAGCGCGTAGCTTTGACTTGAAGTAAAAAAAAGAAAAATAGTTATAATTGGAATAAAATTAATATAATTTTTATTAAAATATTTCATGCCTTGGAAAATTACCTTTTTCAACCTACATATAGAAAATATGATCAATTTTAATTTCTTCTTTTACAAGGTTTTGTTGATCGTTTAATCAAATAATTAATTGGTTGTAAAAAAAAGGCGATCTAATCATATGCTTCGTTTGTTCAGTTTGTTTTTCGTGCTGTCTCTCTTCTGGCTACTTCTGTCGGGTATATTTTCAGTACTTATCTTAATTTTAGGGATAAACTCCATAATCTTATGTGTGTTTATTGCTCGTCGGATGGCAATCGTTGATAAGGAAGGGCATCCAATCCACCTTACCTATTTGATTGGACTGAGCTATTTTCCTTGGTTATTAAAAGAAATAGTCAAATCTAACATTGAAGTGGCACAAGCAATATTAAAACCAAGCCTCCCTATATCACCACGCATTATCCATGTGCCAGCGGGGCAGAATGAAGAACTGGGACAAGTAATTTTTGCAAATTCTATTACTCTTACTCCAGGGACGGTTTCAATTGCTCACGAGCCTGGTCGAATTACTGTTCATGCCTTGCTCAACTCAACAGCCAAGGTGCTAGAGAGAGGTGAAATGAATGCCCGGGTATGTTTGCTTGAAGGGGATACGCTTCCATCTTTTAATGGGAGTGAAAAGTGATTACCTACATGTTTTCAATTGCCGCAGTTGCTATCCTTCTTGTTATGGCAATGACCTTGTTCAGGGCTGCAATCGGCCCCAATACATATGATCGCATTCTAGCTGTAAATGTGTTTGGAACTCTTGCGGTAATACTTATTGCTGTACTTGGCTTCTTGAAGGGTCGGCCCGAGTTTCTTGACCTAGCACTGGTATACGCCTTGATTAACTTTATTGGGACAATTGCAGTAGCTAAATACATTAGATTTAACGACATGGGAATCGGCACCGGACGTGACGAAGGTGGAGATATATAAGATATGGGTAGTTGGGTAGATCTCGTTGCTTGCCTCTTTATTCTTACTGGTTCCGTTTTTGTCTGTATTGGCGGTATAGGACTTCTGAGGCTTCGTGATGTTTTTGAGCGTATGCATGGTGCAAGCCTGATCGATACTATGGGGTTAGGAATGATTTTTTTGGGATTAATGCTTTTCTCAGGATTTAATCTAGTTACTGCCAAGTTAGCAATAATTCTGGGGTTTGTTCTGGTTACCAGCCCTACAGCAACCCACGCATTAGCTCAAGCTGCTCTCCATAGCGGTGTTAAGCCGAATGTTGATGATGCAAGTCAGAACCTGCTAGATAAAACCCTCGTTTCAGAACGTGAAAATATTGGAGAATAAATATCGAAAACCTTATTAATCTGGGAATATTAATATTTATGGTTGTTACAGCGTTGATGCTGTCGCGTATAAGAGACCTGTTTGCAGCAGCAATCTTATGCGGTATTTACAGCCTTTTGGGTGCAACAGCCTACGTTGTCATGGATGCTGTCGATGTTGCCTTTACGGAAGCTGCAGTAGGCGCAGGTCTATCCACAGTACTAATGCTCGGTACACTAGCCCTGACTACTGATAAGGAAATAATCACCCCAAGGGAAAAACGCTTGCCTGCAATATTGATTGTTTTGTTTACGGGCGGAGTACTTTTTTACGGAACGAGTGATATGCCGCACTATGGTGACCCAGTTGCCCCGGTCCACAACTATGTTGCTCCTCGTTATATTCTAAAGTCAGATAACGAAATTGGTATTCCAAATGTTGTTACCTCGGTGTTAGCGAGCTATCGAGGCTACGATACTCTGGGCGAGGTCTTTGTTATTCTAACGGCAGCCGTTGGTGTCATTTCAATAATTGGCCGAAGGGAAGGCAAAGCAAAAACTAATAAAATAAACCGTATGTCAGGGTGATAAAGTGTTAAAGAAAACGATCTTACGCGTGGTATCAAAATTTTTGATACCTTTTGTTTTGATTTTTGGTCTCTATGTACAGTGGCACGGTGACTTTGGCCCAGGTGGAGGTTTCCAGGCGGGAGTTATTTTTGCTGCAGCATTCATACTGTATGGATTGATTTTTGGAACTGCTTTATTGCGAAGAGTTTTACCATCAAAGGTGACCAGGTCATTTCTGGTTATTGGTGTTCTTTTATATTCGGGGGTTGGAGTATTCGGTATTATTTTCGGTGGTGAATTTCTTGATTACAGTGTTCTTGCACGGGATCCTTTGAAAGGCCAGCATCTTGGCATTCTTCTTATCGAACTAGGAGTTGGCATTACTGTCGCTGCTTCAATGATCACAATATTTTGTGCTTTTGCAGGTCGTAGCCCTAATAGATTAGATGAGTTTTAACTGTGCCATTCCCTGGTCTTTTTAATTACTGGATTGTTGTTATCTTGATGATGATTGGGCTATATATTGTCATTGCCCATGGAAATCTGGTTAAAAAAATAATTGGAATTAATGTATTCCAGGTTTCTGTATTCCTTCTTTACATTACTATAGGAAAGGTTGCTGGAGGCAGCGCTCCAATTCTCGATCAAGGAATAGAGGTGTATTCCAATCCCCTCCCCCACGTGCTGATTCTGACAGCGATCGTTGTCAGCGTAGCGACAACTGCGCTCGGCCTGGCACTTGTCGTCCGCATTCGAAATGCCTTTCAGACGATTGAGGAAGATGAGATTGATCAACAGGAGAAAACAGGTTGATAATCAAACATTTAGCAATCATCCAGGTTATACTTCCCTTGATGGCCGCTCCGGTGTGCATTGTCATTAGACATCACGTTGGAGTTAAGATCTGGGCTGTTTTAATTTCTTGGCTGTCTTTCTTAATTTCCATCGCACTTCTAGTTCAGGTATCGGATCAAGGTCTGATCGTGTATCAGCTGGGTGGCTGGGCGGCCCCCTGGGGAATTGAATATCGAATCGATATATTGAGCGCATTTGTCTTGCTTATCGTATCGGGAATTGGGGCGGTCGTTATGCCCTACTCCTGGACTTCAGTTGAAAAGGAAATTGTCCACGAGAGAGCATACCTTTTTTATTGCATGATTCTTCTTTGCATGACCGGACTGCTTGGCATCGTGATAACGGGTGACGCTTTCAACTTGTTTGTCTTCATGGAAATATCTTCCCTGGCGAGCTATGTTCTAATCAGTTTTGGTCAAGATCGCCAGGCATTGGTTGCTGCATATCGATATCTGATCATAGGAACCATTGGAGCAACCTTCTATATGATTGGAGTTGGTTTCCTTTATGCTTCAACTGGAACGTTGAACATATTTGACCTTTCTCAGTTGGTTCCGGCCCTTTCGGCCAGTCGAACCGTAAAGGCAGCCCTTGCATTTTTTACTGTGGGGCTCGGGATAAAACTAGCGTTGTTTCCAATGCATATGTGGCTGCCAAATGCATATACATTTGCTCCTTCGGCTGTCTCTGTTTTTCTCGCAGCAACTGCAACGAAAGTTGCGGTTTACGCCTTGTTTCGGATAGTTTTCACTATTTTTGGTGGTACCGAAATCCTTGAAATCCTTCCTATACGTGGATTGCTAATCGGGATGGCGGCAATGGCAATGATATATGGCTCTATTCAGGCCATTTATCAAATTAATGTTAAACGTATACTGGCTTATTCTTCAATTGCCCAGATTGGCTATATGGTTCTAGGCTTGAGTTTTGATAATGCTACCGGCATTGCTGCGGGCATCATACATCTATTTAACCATGCTCTGATGAAAGGTAGTTTATTCATGGTATTAGGTGCAGTAATGTACCGCGTTGATTCTGTTCAATTGAATGATATGGCTGGCTTAGGAAAATATATGCCTTTAACTATGGCTGCCTTTTTTATTGCTGGTTTGAGCCTAATAGGTATGCCGTTGACTGTCGGCTTTGTTTCAAAGTGGTATTTGATTCAAGCTGCGCTCGAAAAGGGTTGGTGGCCAATAGCCATGCTTATTGTCATCAGTTCGTTATTGGCTGTCGTCTATATCTGGAGAGTCATTGAAGTCGTCTACTTTATGCCCGCGAATCCTGAAGCGCGAGAGGTACGTGAGGCCCCGATATCTCTTCTTTTACCGACTTGGATTCTATTGGGTGCAGTAATTTATTTTGGTATCGATGCGACAACAGGGTTGAATATTGCTATTGCGGCTGCAGATGCATTGTTGGCTGGAGGAGGCTCATGAGTTCGCTTACGTCTATCGCGTTGGCAGTTTTTGCCCCACTCCTTGCTGTGCCTTTTATTGGGTTTTGTAAAACTCGCCCAAATTTTAGGGAGGCAGTAATATTACTAACTGGGTTAGTGGTATTCATTTGTATTATCAATCTTATTGACGAAGTTGCGGGAGGGGCACGTCCTAGTCTCGAACTTTGGGAGATATTTCCGGGACTGTCTTTAGTCTTCACCTTAGAGCCACTCGGTATGCTATTTGCTGGCTTGGCCAGTTTTCTTTGGATTGTTACGACGGTTTATTCTATTGGCTACATGCGTGGTCATAAGGAACGCAATCAAACACGTTTTTATATATATTTTGCGATTGCTATTTCGAGTGCGCTCGGTGTCGCTTTCGCAGGCAATATGCTGACTCTCTTTGTTTTCTATGAAATATTAACGATTTCTACTTTCCCCCTTGTGACACATTCCGGTTCTGATGAGGCCAAGCGCGCAGGACGTATTTATCTGGGAATACTCATTGGCACTTCGATTTTCTTACAACTAACTGCAATTATTTGGACGTGGGCTTTAGCAGGAACATTAGATTTTACGGTCGGGGGTATACTCACAAATAAAGTCTCTTCAGGTTTAAGCGGTCTATTAATAGCTATGTATGTTTTTGGGGTTGGGAAGGCTGCACTTATGCCTTTTCATAAGTGGCTACCGGCTGCCATGGTAGCTCCAACCCCTGTTAGTGCGTTACTTCATGCTGTCGCAGTCGTAAAGGCAGGCGTTTTCACAGTTCTTAAAGTAACGATTTATATCTTTGGAATAGAAAACCTAGCATCTCTTGGTAGTTCTGTATGGCTTCAGTATATCGCGGCAGCAACTATCCTTATTGCTTCGTTAGTTGCCCTAAATAAGGATAATCTCAAAGCTCGTCTTGCGTATTCAACAGTTAGTCAGTTGTCATACATCGTTCTTGGGGCAATGATGGCTAATAGTATTGGTTTACTTGGCGGTGCGATACATATTGTGATGCATGCGTTTGGTAAGATAACTCTGTTTTTTTGCGCTGGAGCTATCATGGTAGCCAGTCATAAGTCTGAGATTAGTCAAATGTATGGCCTGGGTCGTAAGATGCCGATTACCTTTATTTGTTTTTTTATCGCCAGCCTATCTATAATTGGTCTACCGCCACTAGGTGGTATGTGGAGTAAGTGGTATTTGACTCTAGCCGCGGCTGAAAATAATGCTCACACCTTCATCGCAGTCTTGATGATTTCTTCACTTTTAAACGTCGCTTATCTGCTTCCTATTGTTGCGCGTGGATTTTTCTTTGAGGCCAAAGACGAGCCTGAAAGAGATATTGATAATCATAAAAACATAGACAACGCGGGGGGGGTTGGCATCAAAGGGGACGCCGTTTGTTCTAAACAATGGAATTTTTATGGTCTTAATGAAGCGCCTTTACCAAGTGTTTTCGCAATAGTGCTGACTACCATTAGTTGTGTGGTTTTATTTTTTTGTGCAGATGTAATTTACCATTTTGTAACACCACTAACAACGGGAGGAGTATGATGGCGGATTCCTCCAGTAATCAAAATCGGAGCGGTAAAGGGTGGTTCGATGACAAACGCAATGTAAAAAAGATTATCACGACGTTAGTGATAATCTGTTTAGTTTTATTTGTGTCGGACGCTTTTTATCAAAAACATCCTTACTTCACCGTGGAATCAGTTTTTGGATTTTACGCCATATATGGCTTTGTAATGTGCGTCGCTTTGGTCTTGGTAGCTAAATGGATCCGTAAATTCGTAATACGCGTTGAAGATTATTACGAAAAAGAACACGAAAATGATTGATTTTAACCCTGGTTTGATAATGATTTTTGGCGGGATCCTGAATCCGTTTATTCATGATCGCTTGCGTTCAGCCCTACTATTAATGCTCCCAACTTTAGGCTTTGCCTATACTTTAGGTCTTGAAGACGGGACTTCCGTTTATTTGGAGGTATTCGATTACACGTTAGAAACATTACGTGTCGATAAGTTGGCATTAGTCTGGGGATATATCTTTCATATTGCTGCATTCTTAGGTGCTCTTTATGCCATTCATGAGAGTGATCGGTTGCAAAGCGCCATGGCTCAGATTTATATGGGTAGCGCCATTGCTGCAGTCTTTGCTGGGGATCTCATTACACTTTTCGTGTTCTGGGAGTTGACGGCTATTTCTTCAGTTTTCCTAATTTGGGCTAGCCGCACGGAACGGGCATTCCATGCCGGCATGCGTTACCTTCTCATTCAAATTGGTTCCGGTGTTCTTTTACTTGCTGGCACTATTGTCTTGTTTAGTAATACAAATTCAATTGCCTTCAATCATATTGGCATTGAGAGTCTAAGTGGTAAGATAATTTTCTTGGCATTTGGTATTAAATGTGCCTTCCCACTCTTACACAACTGGTTACAGGACGCCTACCCCGAAGCAACCGTTACCGGCACAGTTATTCTAAGTGCTTTTACAACCAAGCTTGCAGTATATGCATTAGCGCGAAGCTATGCCGGAACTGATATCTTAATCATAATCGGTTCCATCATGACCGCGTTTCCAATTTTTTATGCGGTTATAGAGAATGATCTAAGACGTGTTCTTGCCTATAGCCTTAATAACCAACTAGGATTTATGGTGGTCGGGATTGGTGTAGGCTCTGAGATGGCATTAAACGGGACGGCAGCGCATGCTTTTAGTCATATACTTTATAAGGCGTTACTGTTTATGTCGATGGGGGCTGTCCTTTACCGGACAGGTACTATCAAAGGTTCTGAACTTGGTGGTCTTTACAAATCAATGCCATGGACAACAGTCTTTTGTATTATCGGGGCCGCATCAATTTCGGCATTTCCACTATTTTCTGGGTTTATTTCTAAATCGATGATTCTAACGGCCCTAGGTCACGAAGGGTATTGGCTGTCATGGGCAGTATTAGTGTTCGCGTCGGCTGGTGTATTTCATCATTCGGGGATAAAGATTCCTTATTTTGCATTCTTTGCACATGACTCTGGGTTAAGGCCCAAGGAAGCACCATTCAACATGCTTCTTGCTATGGCTATTTCAGCAATTCTCTGTGTGGGAATTGGTGTCTATCCAACGGCACTTTATACAATACTACCCTACCCTGTCGATTACGTGCCGTATACCACAGCGCACGTCATAACTCAGTTGCAACTATTATTTTTCTCAGCTCTTGCCTTCACCTATCTAATGGTTTCCGGTCTTTATCCACCTGAACTTCGGTCCACAAACCTCGATTTTGATTGGGTCTACAGAAAATTTTTTCCTTATTTAATCAAATTGTTAAAATTTCAAGTTAAATTTCATGAACGACAAGTTCGACGATTTTTTATTACAATAATCAGTGATTCTCTAAAGCTCATTGATTATTATTTTGGGTACGACAGTAAACTTGCTCGCACCCTTCCCGTTGGCAGCATGGTGTTTCTGACCTTAGGAATGTTAAGTCTTTTCTTGTTGCTTTATCTGTTTGGAGGTTAACTGGGCGTCCTGTCACATGGATAGGGCAAAAACTTTTTTGCGAACTGATCCTTCAATCAAGAAAGACTTGATGATAAGTCGATAAGTTAACGGAAATCAGAACTAACTGGCGAAAACCTCATGTTTTCTTTCGTGGTTTCCATTTTTTTACATGCACCGACCGTCCTGTTTGTGTTCGATATACCTTTGG
>PBKU01000040.1 GCA_002722175.1 Magnetovibrio sp. | reverse complement strand
TAGTCATCATTCTCTTCCTTGGTCTTTTTGGTTGGATAATATTCTATTATAAAACATCCATCCAAAGTCGGAATTAAGTTTTAAATGCTTTTTCAGCAACGCTCCTCGCTAATTCCTTTTCAGCAATTATTGCTTGAACCCGTCGAATTTCTTCTTCCAAAGTTGCTATATACTCGTTAAGAGCCTCAAGTGACATTACTTCAAGATTTTTCAGTGTCTTGCTCGACTCTTTATACTCCGTTATATCATTATCCATCGTTACCACCGCTACCATATGAGGACCTTATTTCAATTAGAATATAATAAACCTACAGTAAGTGCGATAACAAGTGGGGAGACCATGAATTATCCTGAGACAATGGATTGCATTGAAATAAAAGAATTTGGTGATGCAGAAGCGCTCAGCTTAACCTCCCGGCCTGTGCCTAAATTAAAACAAGGAGAGGTCCTAATAGAAGTATCCGCTTCCGGTATAAACAGGCCTGATATATTTCAACGCAAAGGCAACTATCCGCCACCCAAAGGTGTGACAGATATACCAGGACTTGAAGTTGCCGGGCGAGTTTTTTCAACAGCTTCAGATGTCTCTTTTCCTAAGCCTGGCGACCTCGTTTGTGCACTTCTCGCTGGGGGGGGATATGCCGAGTACGCAAAAGTTCCAGCTGAACACTGTCTTCCCCTTCCTTCTAACTTGACTATGGAAGAGGGCGCTGCCTTGCCAGAAGCATTTTTCACTGTATGGAATAATATTATGGACCGAGGCCAACTAAAGTCTGGAGAATCATTTCTGGTCCATGGCGGAGCTAGTGGTATAGGGACTACCGCTATACAAATAGCAAGTTCGTTTGGCGCAAAAGTCCTAGCAACGGCTAGCAGTAGTCGAAAGTGCAAAATTTGTATCGAATTAGGTGCTAAACAAGCAATAGACTATAGTAATGAAGACTTTGTTGAAGCAGCTCATGAATTTAGCAAAGGTAAAGGGATTAATTTAATTCTAGATATGGTTGGAGGCGATTATATTCCTAGAAATATCAAATGTCTGGCCCATAAAGGCCGACTGGTTTCTATTGCGTTCTTGCGTGGATCAAAATATGAAGTCAATTTTATGCCGATCATGCTTAAACAACTCACGTTAACTGGGTCAACACTACGACCAGAGTCCAGCGAAAACAAAGCCAAAATCGCCCAGGCACTTTTCAAAAACGTATGGCCTTTGATTGAAAAAAAGGAGATTGCTCCCGTACTCTTCAAAACATTCCCTCTTGCTAAAGCGTCAGAAGCTCATAGATTAATGGAAACCAATACTCATATTGGTAAGATCGTCCTCACAACTAATAAAGCTTTACTTTGACTAAAGGCTAAAATTCACTTTATAAATAAATATACTAACAATGGGTGCCAATAAAACTGGCATATGAACGTTATTCAAATCACAAGGGAAAGAACATGTCGCATCCTTTGATGCCAAAAGCGACCGCCGTGTGGCTTATTGATAATACAACTCTTACATTTAAACAAATAGCGAATTTTTGCGGACTTCACGAACTTGAAGTGCAAGCTATAGCCGATGCTGAGGTGGCTATCGGCATGCAGGGCCTTGACCCTGTAGCTGCCGGCGCCTTAACAACTGAGGAAATTAAGCGCTGCGAAGAAGACCACGCTAGTGAACTGAAAATGGCCGAGGCTCGCATCCCTGAAGCGCTACAAAAAAAACAAAAGGGTGCCCGTTATACACCGGTTGCAAAACGTCAAGATCGACCAGATGCTATTGCCTGGCTGTTAAAGAACTACCCGGAAATAACCGACGCGCAGATCTCTAGACTAATTGGAACTACTAAACCAACAATCAACTCTATTCGAAACCGAAGTCACTGGAATACGACGAATATCACACCCCAAAACCCGGTTAGTTTAGGTCTTTGTTCTGCTGATGAGTTAGAAAAAATTCTTCTAACTGCAAAAAGAAAAATGGAAAAACTCTCAAATAGCAGTGGAAAAAATGATAACAACCAAAACAGTATCCCGCCAAACCCAGACAATACACCAATAGATGGCCTTCCCCAGGCACCAGCTGAAGATAGTTTGCTAACGAACCTGGATTCCCCATCAGCAAGTGACAATGATCTTGGCAAAATAGAGTCTGACTAACTTGTATTTGCGTACGATAAAATTGCTTTTCGCTTAGAAACCCTGATCAGGTTTCGACTGGAACTGTATAGTTAAGCGCCATTCGACCACCATCCATATAAATGGTTTCACCCGTTATATAACTAGACTCTTCTGAAGCAAGGAAGACTGCTAGGGACGCAACTTCATCAGGGTGTCCTAGTCGCCCTATGGGTGTACGTGACAAGATCTTCTCTCTCAGAGAATTGGTTCCCATTACTTGTTTCACCATATCAGTTGCGATGCTTCCTGGGCCAATCCCATTTACTCTAATTCGGTCATTGATCAACGAAAGAGCCATTACCTTAGTTAGCTGGTTAACGCCACCCTTAGAAACTACATATGGAAGAATGTCGGGAATTGCTAATACAGCATTTATGGAGGACATATTTATTATTGACCCGCCATTACCTAATTCAACCATTTTTCTCGCTGCAGCTTGTCCCGCTAAAAAAAAACCGGTCAGATTAACGCGCAACACTTGATTCCAGTCCTCTATTTGAAAATCAAGAAATTTTTTAACAATAAGAACTGCTGCGTTGTTAAGGTGTATGTCTAGTCTGCCAAAACTAGCGACGGCATTCTCAACCATGTTCCTACAGTCCTTCTGATTCCCCGTATCACAAATACAAAACTCGGACGATCCGCCCAACTCATTAATAATTTGAGCTGTTTCTTCCACCTCTTCTTTATTGATATCTGACACTAATACCTTTGCCCCTTCTGAAGCAAACTGGATAGCGCATGCTCGCCCTATGCCTCGACCCGCTCCTGTAACAGTTGCAACTTTACCCTCAAGTCTCATTAGAATTTATCCTATAACTCATACATAGCTCCAAATGCGCAAGACCTCTCCGAATACATACGACGAATAATTATCAAATTAACCAACCTTGGAATTTAGCCATTAAGGTGATTTTGCATAACCAATCGCTTTAAGCCTTTCACCAATTTCATCCAAAATAACCGGGTCATCAATTGTTGCTGGCATCCTCCAATCTTCACAATCTGCTATTTTCTGCATAGTCCCGCGCAAAATTTTACCCGACCGAGTTTTTGGCAAGCGACCAACAATAATTGCTTTTTTGAAAGAGGCAACAGGTCCAATTTTTTCGCGAACCATTTTGACAACTTCTAACGTAATTAGATTTGAGTCCTTAGTAACACCCGACTTCAATACCAAAAGCCCCACCGGCAGCTGTCCCTTCAATTGATCAGCAACACCGATCACCGCACACTCTGCAACATCAGGGTGGGCCGCCAAGACCTCCTCTATAGCTCCTGTTGATAATCTATGTCCGGCGACATTAATAATGTCATCAGTCCTGCACATGACAAAAATATAGCCGTCTTGATCAATATAGCCGGCGTCCGAGGTTTCATAGTAACCCTTAAACGTTGAAAAATACGATTCAATGAAACGTGCTTCTGCATTCCATAACGTCAATAAAGAAGAAGGTGGCATTGGCAGTTTTATACATACAGCTCCCACTTCCCCTGGCTGCAATTCTTCACAGTCATTCCCCAAAACACGAATATCCCAACCAGGCACTGGTTTTGTCGGTGAGCCTGGCTTTACCGACAACATCCCTAATCCCATGCAATTAGACGCCATTGCCCACCCACTTTCAGTCTGCCACCAATGATCAATTACTGGTATATCAAGAAGGTTCTGAGCCCAGTATAGAGTATCTGGATCAGTCCGTTCTCCTGCCAAGAAAAGTGACCTTAAACTTGACAAATCATACGCTTTTAACAAATTCCCTTTTGGGTCTTCTTTTTTTATTGCCCGAAAGGCCGTTGGCGCAGTAAAAAGTACATTAACTCTGTGTTCTGCGATTACGCGCCAAAATGCCCCAGCATCCGGCGTTCCAACTGGCTTCCCTTCGTACAGTATGGTTGAGCAACCATGAAACAACGGTGCATAAACTATATACGAATGCCCAACGACCCAACCAACATCACTTGCAGCCCAATAAATCTCACCCGGGTTAACATCATAAATATGTTTCATTGACCACTTCAAGGCTACTAAGTGCCCCCCATTATCACGTACAACCCCTTTGGGCTCCCCGGTTGTACCGGAGGTGTATAAGATGTAAAGCGGGTCGGTTGACGCTACTGGGACACAATCTGCTGGTTTTGCCTTTTTTACGACCGTTTCCCAGTCTAAATAATCTGAATTAGGCAGCTCAGCCTCTAACTCAGGTCTTTGCAGTACGATAGATTTTTCAGGCTTGTAATTGGCTAGATGGATAGCTTCCTTAAGCAGGGGGAGGTATTCAATAATACGTGAAGTTTCAATCCCGCAAGTTGCTGAAACAATTACTTTGGGTTTTGCATCGTCAATTCGTACAGCTAGCTCGTTCGCCGCAAAACCTCCAAATACAACAGAGTGAACTGCACCGATCCGAGCACAAGCCAAAATAGCAATCACTGCTTCGGGCACCATCGGCATATAAATAATAACCCTATCGCCTTTATTCACCCCCTCAGCTTTTAACGCCCCAGCAAATAATGCTACTTCGTTACAAAGTTCAAGATAAGTGAATTTACGAACTTTGCATCCAGTTACTGGACTATCATAGATTAGAGCGATTCGATCACCGTCCCCAGAATCGATGTGTCGATCAAGTGCGTTATAGCAGGTATTAAGCTCTCCACCAGGAAACCAGCGATATAACGGAGGGGTTGAGACATCTAAGACTTTCGCCCAACGTTTATACCAATGCACATCTTCAGCTGCTTCTGACCAAAATGTTTCTGGTTCATCCAGAGACTTCTTATATGCTGCACTATAGTTGTTGGTCATTATTTATCCTTTCAACTTTAACACTGCCGTTCTTACTGTCTTTTCGAGAGAATTGCACTAATTTTAGGGTTACGCTAACTTTGCGCTAAAACTAACTTAGACTCAAATTTTCTATGACAATCCCTGGAACAACTAGAAAGCACGAATGGAATTGCAAAATGAGTATTTATGAAACCGATCTAGATAAAAGTTTAGCAAATTTTACATCTCTGTCTCCCATATCTTTTCTAGAACGAACAGCAAAAATTTATCCCAATCACACTTCGATTATTCATGGTAACAGAAAGTTTTCTTGGAAAGAAACTTATGAGCGAGCAAAACAGCTTGCGAGTGCTTTGTTGAAATCGGGGATCAGAACTGGGGATACAGTAGCGGTAATGGCATCAAATACCCCTGAAATGTACGAGTGCGCTTTTGGCCCGGCGATGATTGGTGCTGTTGTCAACATGCTTAACAATCGACTCGACTCAAAGACAATAGCTTTCTCTTTAGATCATGGGGAAGCTAAGATATTAATTGCTGATATAGAATTTTCCAAAATCATAAAACCCGCACTTTCAGAATTAAACCGAGATATCAAAGTTATTGATATTCGAGACTCTGAATATTACGGTCCAGGCGACCAGATATCAGATGTTGATTATGAGACATTTTTAGCTTCCGGAGATTTACACTTTAAATGGCAACTGCCGAAAGATGAATGGCAAGCAATATCTTTAAATTACACCTCTGGTACAACAGGAAACCCAAAAGGGGTGGTTTACCACCACCGAGGAGCTTACCTTAACTCTCTTTCTAACATAATCAGCTGGAATATGACCCATCATCCTATTTATCTGTGGACCCTACCAATGTTTCACTGCAACGGCTGGTGCTTCCCATGGACAATTGCTGCCCTTGCTGGAACAAATATCTGTTTACGGCGTGTTAACGCTGAAACAATTTTTGAGGCTATTGCTACTCATAAAGTCACACATTTTTGCGGTGCCCCAATAATTCTAAATCTAATTATTAACGCTACACAAATAGAAAAAAAAGATTTCAAACATCGAGTAAATGTAATGACAGCAGCAGCACCCCCTCCAGCATCGACATTGGAATCGATGCAGCGTGAAGGGTTCCACGTAACCCATGTCTATGGGCTGACTGAAACCTATGGACCTGCAGTTGTATGTGCCTGGCACCATGAATGGGATGACTTAAGTATAGAAGAACAAGCTACCCTTAAATCGCGCCAAGGGGTCAAATACCCTATGCTTGAAAAATTAACTATTTTAAACCCAGACAGCATGGAACCTGTTCCGTCAAATAGCCAAACTATAGGAGAAGTAATGTTCAGAGGAAATATCGTCATGAAAGGATATTTAAAAAATCCGACGGCAACAAAGAAAGCTCTATCGGATGGATGGCTTCACTCTGGCGACCTCGGAGTTATCCAGTCAGATGGTTATATTCAGCTAAAGGATCGCTCAAAGGATATAATCATTTCAGGTGGTGAAAATATTTCTTCAATAGAAATAGAAGATGTATTATACCGACACCCCGACATACAAGGAGCAGCTGTTGTAGCCAAACCTGATGAGAAATGGGGAGAGTCACCTTGTGCTTTTATTGAAATTCGCGAAAATACCAACCTCACTGAAGATCAAATTATTCAATTTTGTCGGAAAAATATGGCGCACTTTAAATGCCCAAAATCTGTTGTTTTTGGCGAATTACCAAAAACATCAACTGGAAAAATACAGAAATATAAATTGAGAAAGAGGCTAGAAAACTCAACTACTTAGAGCTATCTCTAATCACGAAAATACCCAAATAGGGGAATACCAAAATCAACGCTAGAAAACAACATGGAAGCAAATACAACCACCTGCTCTAATAACTAAAGCCCGGGGCTTTGTCTGCTATAAGTGCTCCATCGGCACGGAGAAAAAGCTCTTTAATGTTAATCTCCTTTTCTATTTTAGTAATTCCGACAAGAGCATTCAGAGAATATTCCTTATCTTTCCAAACGAAAGGATGTTGAGGTAGTGCTTTTTTAATATCCTCACCCCGTTTTTCCGCCTCTGCGGCAGTGGCTGCTGTAAAAATAACTGCAAAGTCTGTACCTCCGAGAGACCCAAAAATATCATTTTCTAGAAGCAAACGCTGTATAGTTTGAACAATAAATTGTAAGGCCTCATCCATTGCATTACGCCCTAAAGCGCATCGAACTAGCCCAAGGCCATAGCAATAGCATAATAACAAATAAGGTGGGTTTGACAGGTCATCTAAATGAGCGCCCATATACGTAACTTTACGCTCAAACTCCTTTCGGTTGGGAATCGGCAAAAAAATATGTTTTTTCAATCTTTCTTTTAGCAAGCTATTTTGAATATTAGCTTGTTCTAATTTTTGTCGAAGAGGCTCTATTTCTTGTTTTAAGCTTTCAAGCAAGCGACCAATTTCAGGAGTGATTTCTGTTAAACTATCATTGAATTCAACAGCTACGGCGTCAGACCACCCCGACGACTCCTTCTGCTTTGTTGATTGTACATGGTGCGCCTTCCGTTCCTCTTTTTGCCTTCGCCTTTCGCTTGCCTCTTCTCCGCTTTTGCTAATAGTTACTGGTCGTGTGATTTCCATCTCAATTCTCCGGCAAAATATAGACGCTGTATTTTAACATAAAATTCATTAATCATATATTGACGGCTTGCATACCCCCCATCCACGCCTATAATGCCGCACTTTGCAGTACTTAAGAACTACGATTGCCATATGAACTCAATTATACAACCCTCTGTCGGCATAATCCTAGGGAGCCAATCCGATTGGTCAACAATGAGACATGCGGCAACCACCCTGGATCTATTTAGCATTGCCTATGAAACTAACATTATATCGGCACACCGCACCCCAGACCGTTTATATAAATATGCCGAAACTGCTATTAAGCGGGGGATTAAGGTGATAATAGCTGGAGCAGGTGGTGCGGCCCATTTGCCAGGTATGACGGCATCTCTCACACCACTGCCAGTTTTTGGCGTGCCAATTGAGTCCCATGCCTTAAAAGGGCTAGATAGTTTGCTTTCGATCGTCCAGATGCCTAGTGGTATCCCCGTGGGAACCCTTGCTATTGGAAAACCTGGGGCAACAAATGCTGCACTTCTAAGTGTATCAATTTTAGCGCTAAATGATCAGCGTATCGCAACCGAACTAGACCTTTACCGGCGTCAACAAACAGAAACTGTACCAAACATGCCAACCAGTGAAAAATGAGGACCCGTCGTTTCTTCCCACCCGGCTCCACTATTGGTATTTTCGGAGGTGGTCAGCTTGGGCGAATGATGATACTGGCTGCTGTAAAGCTGGGTTATAAGTGCCGCATATTTTGTAAAGAAGCGAATAGCCCTGCACAGTTTGTAGCAACTTCGGTAACGATAGCTGATTATGATAACCTTGCAGCACTAAATACTTTTTCTAAGAAGGTAGATATTGTTACTTTGGAATTTGAAAATATTCCCCTAAAAACTATCCAATTCATCGAAAAAAAAGTTCCTACACAGCCTAGCTCACAATGTTTGAAAATTTCCCAAGATCGGGTACTTGAAAAAACTTTTATCAGCAAGGTGGCTGACGTAACCCCATTTCATCAAGTGGATAATCAAGCTACCCTCCAATTTGCAGCAAAAAAACTAGGATATCCCGTAATGCTTAAGACCCGGCAATTTGGCTATGATGGCAAGGGGCAGGTTTTAGTAGAGAAGAAAAGTAAATTAAACTATGCATGGAAAAAACTTTCTAAGCACAAGTTAATTCTTGAATCTTGTATTCAACTAAAGCAGGAAATTTCTGTTATTGTAGCTCGAAAGCATGACGGGACGATTGTAATTTTTCCACCTACAGAAAACCAACATTCCAAGCAAATTCTCCACTCATCACGTATACCCGCTAACATTTCGAAGAAGACTGAAAGAAAAGTTAAAAAAGTAGCAGAACGTATTTGCACAAAATTGAAGTTAGTCGGTATTCTGGCAGTTGAATTTTTTATCTCACATACTGGACAAATACTAGTAAATGAAATAGCACCTAGACCACACAATTCTGGTCATTGGACACTCGACGGATGCAGCACAAGTCAATTTGAGCAGCATATTCGGGCAATCTGCGGTCTCCCTTTTGGCCCGACAAATGCGACCCATGATGTTGAAATGCAAAATTTACTTGGAAAGGATATTAAGAATTGGAAAAAGCTTTTGTCTGAACCTAATGCACGATTGCATGTTTACGATAAGGATAAAATAAAGCGAGATAGAAAAATGGGCCACGTTAACAGGCTATACCCACTCGGTTCAACTAAAGCAAAAAAATAACCGTATTTTACTTTTTCCCAACTAACACGCTTTCGTTTATTTCTTGAACCGTGACTCTCTGGCATTTTAAGTTTTCAAGCAACTCTATTTCGACAACTAACTTAGGATCAAGCTCTGCCATGATGAGTCCTTTGGAAAAATTTATGAGCTCACGATCTTGTCCTGGATAAGCAAATAAATTTGTAAAAAGTTCTCGTCGAACTAAGGGTGGGTACTCAAGTATTTCTACAGCTAATAGTTTTTTTATTTTCGTGGAAATACGACTGCTCGCAAAAATTCTATCTAAACAAAAACTATAAATACCAAAATCAAGCTTACCAGCAACAATACGAGTAAACTCCCGAAATTCTTCGAGAAACGATGTCGACGAGATACGCCCATCCATTACTTGCTTAACTATATCAAGAAATGCACGGTACCTAAGACGTGCCGGTGAAATTTTGTCTCCTAATTCCGCCTCGATAGCACTAATTTCAGAATCACGAAAATTACTAAGAACAATGTGGTTGGCAGCCTTTATAACCCCATCATCTAACGCTTGAGATTCAATTAAAGTAAAAAGACGTTCATATCTTTCTCTTGTCAAAGAGGCATCCGCACCCTGGCGGCCAAGCGGCAGCAATGCAGCAAACGACACTAATGGGTCTTTCGAATAGATTGCTGCTATCGCTGCGGCAGCTGTGTTACCCATAGGACCATCCCGAAAATCGTCACTAATGACAAACCGGCTCCCATCCATAACAGTCAAATAACGACCAAGCCGGCTGCATGTCGTAAAATGGTCCGCCAAATCACCGATTTTTTTGTGTTCTGGCGCCTTCTTATTAAAGTTCTTAGTCGATTTAGCTTTATCACTTAGATATCGCATACAATAATCTTTCGCAGGTGACAGCAACGAGTGGGAACAAAATTGACATATGGCAAATTGACGCGGAATTCATATTTTTGTCTTCTAACCATTTCGGTTCAGTTTGTCCTAGTTGTAACTTTTACGCTCTTTAAAGCATAAAATGGCATATTTTAAATATAACCCTATAGAACTATTGAAACCAGTTGTAATATTTCTAATCTCAGTTCCTATTATTTTTTTAAACTTCCCTTAGAAGTGACACTTGAACCAGGTATTTTAAGATTCTGTAGGCACAAAATTAACCTGAGAAAGGGGAATTTAATCTAATTGCAACAAGTAAATTTTTTCATTGAACCCTGCAAATGCTCCTATACCCATTCGGCACGATCGAACAAAATGTTTTTTTTAACTTGCTAGATATTTTAGGTAGTTCTAAAACCCGCGAAATCTGCCTCTCAAGATAGTCCCAGCTTTCAATATAGCCATCAGATTCGTCACCCAACCAAACCAACAAAGTCGATGAATAAACAGGCAAAAGAAGGCCCCGTTTTGTATAAAAATTAAAGTCAGTAGCTCTGTCTCCAGCTACAAACCATATAGTGTCACAAGTTCTCCATATGAGTTCAAGAGCCAGTCTGTTTTTCCCAGGTAGCAAAAAGTATGCTGCCAGGCGCTTTATTACATCTCGGTTTCCTTCGCCCGCCTCAATTCGTGCCCGAACTCCCGCAATAACTCTATCCCGAATACGCAAAGACTCTAAGTCAAGCATTGAAAGAGACAATAACATTTTCTGATCAAGGCTATCTGAATAGAAACGAGTTGCATCAGGAAGGCCACCTGGAAAAACTCTATAAGCCTCAACCGGTTCTAACCCGATATCAGACGCACCCGCACAAAAACTCCCCATATTCCAACCAATAGATGGTACATGCTTTAATGCTGCGTCCAATACTTTCTCTCGGTGATCTTCCGGTGGATTATTTTTTTTGTTCAACTTTCAATTCTCCATATGTAAGCACATCATTTAGCAGCCTCAATATTACGCTCAAACTCTTCCGAAAAGCCAAATTTTGACATGTCACCTATCCTCATGGGATAAAGTATTCCATCCAGATGATCGTATTCATGTTGAACAACCCTAGCATGGTATCCTGTGGCCTCACGTTGGACAAGGCTTCCATCAAGTTGGGTGCCCTTATAAGTAATATGTTTGTAACGTGGCACGATACCCTGCATGCCAGGCACCGAAAGGCAACCTTCAACACCATCTTCCATATCAGTAGAAAGGTATTCTATGCTCGGATTAATTAACACCGTAAGGGGGACGTCACCAGTTCCTTCACTCCTATCCTCCGGAACATAAAATACGATGATGCGGAGGGGAACGTGCACTTGCGGTGCTGCAAGACCTATCCCTGGCGCATCCCCCATAGTTTCAACCATACTATAAACCAAGTCGCGCACTTCTGATCCTAAAGGATCATCAACTGGCAGCGCCTTCTGCAATAATAATTTATTTCCCATACGAGCAATTTTGAGGATTGCCATTAGTCCATTTCCCTGTCATAAAGCGTGTTTTATCAGTGTCGTCTAAACTTTTGTATTAATATTATGTGAGAAATCATAACGTGCAAGTTACTGTTCGCGAAAATAATGTAGATCAAGCGCTTAAGGCTCTTAAAAAGAAAATGCAGAGAGAGGGTATATTCCGGGAGATGAAGCTACGCCGGTCTTATGAAAAGCCCTCTGAGAAAAAAGCCCGTGAAAAAGCTGAAGCTGTTCGGCGGGCTAGAAAGCTTGAGCGTAAACGGGTTGAACGTGAAGGGTTTTAGTGCCTATTAAACGGAGCTATTAATCTTCGTTTCCAAAACATTACAAGCGTTTAACAGAAAACATTAGATACCCGTCAAAACGTAGTTTGAGAGGAGGGCTAAGAGTGTGCATTACTCTTTAATTCTTGTCTATGCTTGGTTTGCCCCTAATGCCTAAGTTTTTAATGTCGAACAAATTAAACTCATGCCCATAATTCACTGGTTGATTTTTATCAATTGAAATTTATTTGAAAATTTCTGGCATCAACTAGTACATGTCGTTGAGATCACTAAAAAAATTAATTGGGGCCTGAAACTCTTGTAGGTTATATTTTATTGGCTCAGTACTTGTACGATTTTTTCAGTCATCGCCTTCGCATCTCCAAAAAGCATCATTGTATTTTCAGAAAAGAATAATTCGTTTTCTACCCCAGCGTAACCCGATGCCATGGACCTTTTTAAAAACAAAACGGTACCGGCTTTTTCAACTTCAAGAATTGGCATTCCAAAAATTGGACTTGCAGGATCAGTTTTTGCCGCGGGGTTTGTAACATCATTAGCTCCAATAACAAAAACTACTTCGGACGTTGAAAATTCATGGTTTATTTCTTCCAACTCAAATACTTCATCATAAGCGACATTCGCCTCAGCTAATAATACGTTCATATGTCCCGGCATACGCCCAGCAACTGGGTGAATAGCATATTTGATCTCCACCCCCTCTTTTTTCAATAATCCTGCCATCTCATTTAGGGCATGCTGTGCTTGCGCAACAGCCATCCCATAACCGGGCACTATAACAACCTTAGACGCATTTTTCATCAAAAATGCCGCATCCCCTGCTGCCCCAGTTTTAACCTGGCGATCTTCAGCTCTAGCGCTTGCAATTTCCGAAGTATTTGCGCCAAACCCTCCAAGTAGAACATGAATTATCGATCGATTCATTCCTTTGCACATTATATAGCTTAGTATTGCACCGGATGATCCTACGAGTGCCCCAGTAATAATTAAGGCTGGATTTGATAAGGTGAAACCAATCCCACAGGCTGCCCAACCTGAATATGAGTTAAGCATTGAAATTACTACTGGCATATCTGCCCCACCGATTGGAACAATTATCAAAACGCCTAATATCAGTGCTGCGAATATTAAGATCCAAAAAACCAGCAGAATTTGTGTTTGGACAAAATTTACCAATAACGCTAGTATCAAAATTCCGATTAAAGCATTTAATAGATGCTGCCTGCTGAACGTTATAGGTGCGCTTGACATTATGCCCTGCAGTTTTGCAAACGCTACTGCAGAACCAGAAAACGTAATCGCTCCGATCACCATGCCTAGTGCCATTTCTATCAAACTTGCAATAGCAATTTCACCTGGATTCCCAAGGCCGTATGCCATCGGATTATAAAGGGCAGCTAATGCTACAAAAACAGCTGCAAGTCCTACCAAACTATGAAATGCAGCAATAAGCTGGGGTAATGCTGTCATCTCAATTTTAAACGCAACAACTGTACCTATAGTTCCACCGATTAAAATTGCTGAAACAATCCAGCCATAGCTCAACACAGCAGGATCAGCCAACGTTGCACCAACAGCAATGATCATACCCATAATTCCAAAAATATTGCCGCGCCTAGCTGTCTCCGGCGAGCTGAGCCCCCGAAGCCCCAGAATAAAGAATATTGATGATAGGAGATATAGATAGCCCATCAGATTCAGGCTCTAGTATTTTTTTTCTTGAACATTTGAAGCATCCGGTACGTAACTATAAAACCGCCAAAAATATTCACTGAAGCAAGGATTATCGCTATGAAACCCATGATTTTTGAAAAACCAACGCCGTCAGGACCAGCAGCAATAAGTGCTCCTACAATAATTACAGATGAAATTGCATTCGTAACACTCATCAATGGGGAATGTAGGGCGGGTGTAACACTCCAAATAACATAATAGCCAATGAAGCAAGCTAACACGAAGATCGTAAATAACTCCAAAAACGTTGGTCCCACTCCTAATAAACCAGTACTGCTTTGAACAAATGCCTGCGCCGCCTCGTTAGCGAGCGCTGCGGCTTCCTCGCTAATGCTTTGCGCCTGGTTTGCTATGCCTGTTGCCCGTTCAACAATATCAGAAGCATCTTTATTCATTCTTTAGAAATCCATTCTTAAAATTATAGAGATCCTCGTCTCACATAGCTTTCGCTGTTCTCCTTGTTGTAAGTTTCTCTCCCGAATTTTGAGAACCTTTGAGTCTTTCATTTACAAGCTTTCCATCCTTTGTGACAAGCGTACCAATAATTGTTTCATCCTCCCAATCAAACTCTATACGCCCCGTTTCAGCGCGCACAAAGGGAAAAACGAAGTTATAAATATTTTTACCATATAGGTCGCTCGCAATTTGTGGTAAACATCTAGCAAAATTTGGGTAGCCTACAATTTTCACCCCATTGGGAGTAATAACAATTTTTCCTAATTTCGATAATTCACAGTTACCACCAGTTTCAACAGCCATATCGATAATGACTGAACCTCTGCGCATATTCCCAACCATCGCTTTGGTAATTAGCGTCGGGGCAGGCCGACCTGGGACGAGCGCTGTTGTGACAATTATATCTTGTTTCTTTATATGCTCAGCAACAACTTCTTTCTGCTTTTTTAAATAATCTGCTGGCATTTCTTTTGCGTAGCCACTTTCAGTTTGAGAGGTTTCTTCCACTGCTGAATCAACCTCAAGAAATTTTGCCCCCAAGCTCGAAACCTGTTCTTTTGTTGCTGGTCTAACATCTGTTGCAGTGACAACACCGCCAAGTCTCTTTGCAGTTGCAATTGCCTGTAATCCTGCAACACCAACTCCCATTACAAATACCTTTGCGGGAGGAATAGTCCCTGCTGCAGTCATCATCATTGCAAAACTGCTGCCATACTGAGTTGCCGCCTCCAAAATCGCCCTATAACCAGCTAGGTTTGACTGGGAGCTTAAAACGTCCATCGATTGCGCGCGCGATATACGGGGCATCAATTCTAAGGCAAAACTCGTTATGTTTTGCTTCAGACACGCATTAATACATGCCCTGTCAGTAAATGCGTTCATAAACGCAAGTAAAATAGTCCCCCTTTTAAGCTTAAGAATTTGTTGCGGCGGCGGCGCATTAACCCTCAATAAAACATCCGCCTTTTTCGCAATAGTTTTATAGTCCCTTCCTACTGACGCACCGATTTTTAAAAACTCTTCATCAGAGAAAGAAGCATCTACCCCCGCACCAGACTCAACCCACACCTTAAATCCTAGCTTTATAAACTTTGATGCTACTTCTGGTGACAGAGCTATGCGTCGCTCTTCCGAATCAGTTTCATTTGGAACTACAATTAGCATATCTTCCCGTCTTAATTTTCAAATAGTCAAGTTATCTATTTCTCTAGAAGGCATTACAGAGTGCTTCGTCTACTTGTTTTACGACTACTTCCTTAGTCTGTTTCTTACAAGAAAGCATTTGATATTGTAAGAATATTTTTACGATTTGTAAAAAAGACATACACTACCACCTCGAATTTTCCAGGCCTGAACTTAGGGTGTTGGACATTAATTAACGGTTCTCTGGCTTAGGTGAGCTATCAATTGAAATCCCTACTTTTTTGAGAATCTTTAGTTGTTCCTTAGCTAGTTTTGCTTCATCAAATTCATCAATCAGCTGATGAAACATGCGATGCCAATTAATCTTAGCCTTAAGATGCGTAAATACACTTCCAAGGCCAACAGCGGCTCTATCCATCAAAACAAATTCCCGCGGTGGCTGGATACCTCCAATCTCCCTTAATTGAGTATGCACTTTTGCGGCAATGCCTGTGCCGTAAGCCGTCCCCTTATCCTCCTGGATCGTACGCACCTTATTTTCCAGCAAAGGTCCATAAAGAAACTGGGCCCATTGATTCAGTATGGCGATAATTTCTCTATCTAATTTAGTGAAACCCCAAGTTTCATAAGCTTTTATAGCTAAATCCATATCATTATCTCGCAGTGCCCGGAAAAGATCAATTACTGCAGTAACAAAATTCGGACGAAATACCCTAATACATCCAAAATCCAGGAGATTTACTGAGCCATCCGATCTTATGGTATAATTTCCTAAATGCGGATCACCATGGATGATGCCAAAATTATAAAATGGTAAATACCAAGCCCTAAACATATTTTTTGCAACTTTATTGCGAACTGCTTGTTCTGAGGAAGCAAAGTCCATTAATGGCTCCCCATCGAGCCAACTCATTGTTAGGAGCCGTTTAGTCGATAATTCCTCTATTACTCTTGGAATATGGATCATTCTTTCATGACCGAGCATATAGCGGTAAAGCCCTATATTCCGAGCTTCGCGAGTATAGTCAAGCTCTTCCCGTAAGCGTTCTGAAAGCTCCATATGAATTTCGCTAGGATCTATGGCTTTATCATAACGTTGGTAGATCGAGAATGCGAATTTTAATTGGGCGAGGTCCGCTTCAACTGCAGACACCATATCTGGATACTGTATTTTGCATGCTAAAATGTCGTTCGCATGCGAACGTGCTTTATGCACCTGACCTAGTGAAGCCGCCTTGCTTGCATCAACTTTAAATTCTTTGAATTTTAATTGCCAGGACGCACCTAATTCTGCCGCCATCCTTCTCTTAACAAATGAACGCCCCATTGATGGCGCTTCACACTGCAACTTAATAAATTCTCGTGTGTATTCCGGAGGCAAAAGATCAGGCACTGTTGCTAGGATTTGTGCCACTTTCATCAGGGGGCCTTTCAGACCTCCTAATGCTGTTTGCAGGTCTGCTGCCTGCTTCGAGTGACTAAAACTCCCACCTAATAGTCGGCCGCTAGCTGCTTTTGCTGCTAGGTTGCTGACTGCTCCTCCAACCCTTGCATATCTAATAACACGACCTGTTAGAGAATTATCCTCATCCACTGCATTATCCCCAAAGATTTACAAAAGTTTAGAAAATATATACAAGATCAAGAAAGCTTATACCTTCAAACTTTACACAATACGATTTTAAAAAAATTTTTACTGCAAGTCCCCTGTGAATTTCAAGTGCTACTTTCTACGATCTCGAATTGTACAATACGTAGTTGACAAGAGAAAGTTAGTATGTGATTGCCGCTGAAATATATTGTAAGGTTGATTGAAACAAGGAAGCAATAATGACTTTAATTCAAGAGAAAAAAGCTGAGACGTGGGACAATCTGCCACAGATGTTTTTTGATCAAGCTTCAAGATTTACTGATCGCCCCTTTCTCTGGAAAAAGCACGAAGGTCTTTATGTTCCAATTTCATGGCATGAAACAAAAGAAAGAGTGCTTTCGCTTTCCCGAGGCCTTATCTATCAAGGCGTAGCGCCTGGCGATCGTGTCATTTTAGCGTCAGAAAACCGACCTGCATGGATGATTTCTGAACTTGCTATTCTCTCAATTGGCGCTATAGCTGTGCCCACTTATACTACTAATACTGAAGACGACTATCGCCATATACTGCATAATAGTGGTGCTAAGGGAGGGATTGTTTCTACAACTAACCTTTACAAAAAATTGGTCCCACCGGCTAGTGAAGCCCCTGATTTTAGGTTTCTTATCTGCATGGAAGCCCCCGAACCACAATTTATATCTGACGTCCAGGTTATCAGCCAAAACAATGTATTGGAGAGTGGTGCAAAAATTGATAAAGATATCCTCTCAATAACCAATCAATGGCAAAGAATTGATACTGCTTGCATAATTTATACATCAGGAACGGGCGGTGCTCCAAAGGGTGTAGTTTTAAGCCATGGAGCAATCCTGCACAATTGTGCCGGGGCACGAGATGCCCTGGAAGAACTTGGACTTGGCCATGAAATATTTCTTTCCTTCCTGCCGTTAAGCCACTCATATGAGCACATGGCAGGCCAGTTTTTTCCAATTTCTATTGGCGCTGAAGTTTATTATGCAGAGGGAATTGAAACACTTTCCAAAAACATGCTTGAGGCCCGACCTACCATTATGACGGCTGTGCCTAGATTATATGAATCTATGCACCAGCGAATAACAAATGGTCTCGATAAAGCAGGAGTATTAAAGAAAGCACTTTTTTTTAAGACGCTTAAACTTGGCAATAAAAAACAGAAACTCGGAAAACTCGGCTTTATGGATTGTGCCACTAATTTCCTTTTAGATAGACTTGTAAGAAATAGTGTTCGAAAACGTTTTGGTGGACGACTGAAAGCACTCGTTTCAGGAGGTGCACCCTTAAATCCAGAAATTGGATTTTTTTTCACCTCGTTAGGCCTTCGAATTTTGCAAGGTTATGGACAGACTGAATCTGCACCTTTAATTAGTGTTAATAGGCCAAACAAAATAAAAATGAATACTGTTGGGCCTCCCGTTCTAGCTACAGAGGTGCGTATAGCTGACGATGGCGAAATTTTAGTTCGTGGCGAGTTAGTAATGCAAGGCTACTGGCGCAACCAAGCTGCGACTTCTGAGGTTCTTGTTAATGGGTGGCTCCACACAGGAGATGTTGGTCATCTTGATGAAGATGGATACTTAGTAATTACTGACAGAAAAAAGGATATAATAGTTAATTCTGGTGGTGATAATATTGCACCACAAAAAATTGAAGGATTCTTATGTCTTCAACCTGAAATTGATCAAGCAATGGTATATGGTGATAAACACCCCCATTTGGTTTCTGTCATAGTACCTAACGAAAGCTGGTTGGCTGGATGGGTTGAAAACAACCAAAAAAACGGTTGTTTAACGGATTTAGTCGACGACCCAGACTTTTATAAGGCGCTCAACGCCGTCGTTGATCGGGTAAATGCAAAACTTTCAAATATCGAGAAAATTCGACGGTTTGTCATTGCGAAAGAAGCCTTTACTATTAATAATAAATTGATGACACCGACAATGAAGGTAAGAAGGCACATGGTTGTAAAACACTACGGTGAAAAATTGGAACGACTTTATAACAAACCCACTAAAGGGCATAAGAGGAACAAGAAAGAGGGATAACCTGCTCTATATTGTTTAAGCGCTTTTTAGGTTTTTGAACTTGGAAAATAATAGTGGAACTTCAAAAACGAGCCAAATATTATTAACCCCTGGAAAAGCAAAATAATACACGTTTTATCCTTCAACATCAGTTGTCAGCGTCATACGCAAAATTTTGTCTGGGTTTTCAACTAGCCCACCCGCTGCTTTATCTCCTCTCTTCAATTTATCTACGTGTTCCATCCCGGCAACCACTCGCCCCCAGATACTATACTTTCCATCAAGCCAAGGGGCCGTTTGAAAAACAATAAAGAACTGACTATCTGCACTATCTGGATCAGAGGCTCTGGCCATTGAAACAGTACCACGGACATGTGGTTCCTTAGAGAATTCGGCTGGAATATTCCTCCCACTTCCGCCACGTCCTGAACCCGTTGGATCACCTCCCTGAGCCATAAAACCTTCGATGACCCGATGAAATACTAACCCGTCATAGAACCCTGCTTTCACCAGATCTTTTATTCGCTCAACGTGCAGAGGGGCTAATTTTGGCAACATCTCGATAATAACGGTCCCATATTTCAACTCTATCAACAATCTATTTTGCTGTTTATTCAACTGGGCATTTACGGAATCACAAATTGAGAAAAGTGATAAAATCAAAATTAACATTAACCTTTTAAAAAGCATAGGAAACAAGCTCCCCTCTAATAATATCAGGTCAACAACCTAGCTAACATATCAAAAGTGAATATCGGGGGAAACGAGAAATTTCAGTTTGAAAAGTGATATCCCTTATTAGAATTAGAAAAATTGTAGCCAAAGTTTCAGCCTTATTGCAAAAGCCTTAGCCTTTTTTATGAAAAACTGAAAATAAAGTGTCTGCAGCGTCAACCGGACCTAATTCGCCTTTTTCTAGTTTTTTTTCCAAGTCAAGCGCTACTGCTCTTACTTGCGGATTCTTGCGAACTTCATCCATAATTCTTGTCGTTAACTCTTCCCACATCAGAGACTGCACCCTCTCTCTTCGCCTGGATGCCAATTCCCCTGAAGATGACAAGAGGTCAATACTTTCAATTATCTTTATCCAGGTGTCTTGGATCCCTATTCCGGTTTGCGCAGAACACGATATTACACTTGGTTTAAATTCAGAATCTACAGAATTCAGAAGATTTAAAGCAGAGGAATAATCTCTCACAGCCCGTTCAGCTGCTGGAAGTAAGTCACTATCTGCTTTCGTCACTATGACAAGATCTGCTAATTCAATAATCCCCTTTTTTATACCCTGTAAGTCGTCACCACCACCCGGGGCCACTAAAAGAATGAATAAATCCACAATATCAGAAACTGCGAACTCGGATTGTCCGACCCCAACTGTTTCTATTAGGACCACATTTGCACCTGCTGCTTCTGCAAGGAAAACAACATCACGCGTCCGTCTAGCAACCCCCCCTAGTGATCCAGCTGAAGGAGTGCCTCTTATAAAAGCATTTTCATGCCGAGATAGTTCTGGCATCCGTGTTTTGTCGCCAAGAATAGACCCTCCTGTCTTTGGGCTAGAAGGGTCCACAGCAAAGACAGCCAGCTTTTTTCCTTCATCGACAATATGTAGTCCCAAAGCCTCAATAAACGTTGATTTACCGACACCTGGAACACCTGAAATTCCTATGCGGACAGAGACTTGCTCTCTCAGAGGTAACATCTTAAAAATTGTTTTTGCTATTTTTCTATGATCTGTTCGGGTCGATTCTACTATGGTTATTGCGCGTGAAAGAGATCGTCGATCTCCTTCTAACAACCCATTCACAAGTTCAGTAATTATACTGTTCTTCACTTTGGACATAACAGATCATTATTTCCGTGGTAAAGCCTGCCCAAAAAGGTTCATTGCAATTTTCCTTAGCTGCAAGCGTTTATCTGGTGGCAATTGATTTAATAAAATCTGTTTTTTCCGATGAATATTGACGGCGTGTTTGATTAAGCTACTTCGATCTGGGGGCATCCTAGTATCTATAGCGGTGTTTTCAACATTGTTATAACGTTTACCTTGGGTTAGTTTTTTACTTTGAAGCCCAACATGGGAATCTCTATGATCGGAGCTAACTGGCCCTTGTTTTTTCCCTTTGGCCGCCAACTTTGAGGCTACCTTCGTTTGTTCTTTTGACAATTTTAGTTTGTTACGCGCCGCCTTATCGAGAAATAGTGACCAAAACACCTTTGTAAGTATTTTTCTCATTTACAGCTCCACTAGGCACCTTCAGTATCGATTGAATGCATCACCCTAATCTATAGACAGTGAAAAATTAAAATATAACTAATTAGTTTTCTCCAAAAAAGCACAAACGACTTGGCGGTTTGGCTCCCTACGCATATGCTTAATCTATGAAACGGAATAGAAATGCAAAAATAGTTGCGACTTTAGGCCCAGCAACATCTTCTGCAACCAATATATCTGAATTGTTCGAAGCCGGGGTCGACGTGTTTAGAATGAATTTTTCTCATGGGTCGCATGAAGAGCACCGCTCACGCTATGAAATAATTCGTAATCTTGAAAAAACGTTTAATCGAGGGGTCGGTGTTTTGCTTGATCTTCAGGGGCCTAAGCTAAGAG
This sequence comes from Magnetovibrio sp., assembly GCA_002722175.1. GTDB lineage: Bacteria > Pseudomonadota > Alphaproteobacteria > Rhodospirillales > Casp-alpha2. The sequence goes on along the minus strand of PBKU01000040.1, from coordinate 10,760 downwards.
TTGGCAAATTCTTTGGTGGCAAAGCTGTCCTGAAAAAGGGCCAACGTTTCAGACTCGATATGAATAGTGCACCAGGTGACGCAGAAAGGATTGAGCTCCCTCATTCTGAAATTTTTTCTGCGCTCAAAACAAACATGACAATATTACTTGACGACGGACGAATCAATCTAAAGGTCTTAAACTCTGATGAAATATCCGCTGAAACGGAAGTTGTTGTTGGCGGTAAAATTTCTGACCATAAAGGAGTGAACGTACCTTCAGCTTTACTCGATGTAGGGCCGTTCACTGAGAAAGACCGCGAAGATCTTATCTTTGGTTTGGACCTAGGGGTAGAGTGGATTGGCCTCAGTTTTGTCCAACGCGTTGAAGACATTATAGAAGCACAAAAGCTGTGTGCAGGCCGTGCAGCTATAATGGCAAAACTTGAAAAACCAGCAGCGATCAATCAATTAGAATCCATCGTTGATCTGTGTGACGCTATTATGGTCGCAAGGGGCGATCTAGGCGTTGAAATGGATATAGAGGGTGTTCCGGTAATACAAAGACAGATAATACAATCATGCAGAAAAGCTGGGAAACCAGTGATTGTCGCCACCCAAATGCTTGAATCTATGGTTAATAAACCTACCCCAACCCGCGCTGAAGCTTCAGATGTTGCTACCGCAATTTATAATGGAGCAGATGCTGTAATGCTATCGGCTGAATCAGCTATTGGTGAGTATCCAGTTGAATCTGTAAGAATGATGGATCGGATAATTTGCCGTGTTGAACAAGACCCTCAATTCTGGACCGCTCGAGAGAATGAACGTCGCGATCCCGAAAACACTGCTTCTGATGCAATTACAGCAGCTGCGCGACAAGTTGCTGAGACAATTTCAGCGGTTGCTGTTGTAACTTTTAGCTCTACAGGTTCGACCACCTTGCGAGCAGCTAGAGAAAGGCCCTATGTCCCAATTTTAGGTCTAACCCCTCGATCAGATACGGCGCGTAAAATGTCTTTAACTTGGGGTGTCCACTCAGTTCAAACCGAAGATATCCACGCGTTTCGGGAAATGGTTACAAAGGCAATAGCAATGAGTAAGGAAGAAGGTTTTGCAAAAGCCGGAGACTCTATTGTCATAACCGCGGGCGTGCCATTCGGAACCCCTGGTGCAACTAATATTTTGCGTATCGCCTGGGTTGAATGATCCCTACAAAAAATTCATCTGTTTTTACATTACCCGACCATGCGGCTTTTGCATTGAATCCTCCCCAGACGATGTCTTTAAACGGTAATATCAGTTTGCAAAAGCTTTTCTGCTCATTACTTGCTGATATTTCAGCTGGGGTGATTTCCGCTAATATAGTATAAAAAAGCTAACCTTTGCCACGATAGTTAGAGCTAGTTACTTGTATAATATACTTTTTGAAATCATTGCACCTGTATTTTCCTGTGCTCTAATTGGTTTTATTTGGGCAAGGTCTGAATCTAAATATGATATTGACATGGTGACTGATCTTGTTACCAAGATTGGCACTCCTTGTCTTATTTTTTCCATATTAGTAACTGTTGAAATTGATGAAAAACATTTCTTTCAAGTCGCACTAGCATCCGTAGTGAGCACCTTGGGTTTCGTCATAACTGGTTATTTCTGTTTAAAATTAATTGGACTGAAAGCGCGGGTGTTATTACCCGCAACAATTTTCGGAAATGTAGGTAATATGGGCCTCCCTTTGTCACTATTTGCATTTGGCCAAGAAGGGCTAGCGCTCAGCATTATCTACTTTACAGTAAATATCATTTTCCTATTTACGATGGGACCTGCTATTACAATTGGTGATATATCATTTAAAAAAATAATTCGTATTCCATTCCTATATAGCATTGCCATTGCAGTACTTTTTATCAACTCCGATTTCCCTGTGCCTACCTGGGCAATTCGCACGACTAAGCTTCTAGGTGATATGATGATCCCTCTAATGCTTATCACACTTGGAGTTTCTCTAGCTGGGCTCAAACAGAAAAATCTTACTAGTAGTTTTCTTGTATCTATTATCCGCCTAGTTGGCGGGTTTCTTGTCGGTTGCTTGACTGCAGAATTGCTAGATCTCAATTCAATTTCCAAGGGAATTGTAATTATGCAATCTACAATGCCTGTAGCTGTATTTAATTATCTCATCGCTCAAAAATACGGCTCTAACTCTAATGACGTAGCTGGCGCAGTAATTGTTTCGACCGCCCTTTCTTTCCTTACCCTACCACTGCTTCTAGATTTTATTTTATAAACACAGTGAACCAATTTTCTTTTCGAAAACTGTATCTAACCAGCTCAGCAAAAAAATACGCATCTAAAGGAAAAATATCTATTCAGCTGCATGAACATTTGCCTTTCTTAAATCATTAAAATTCTGGAGCAGTTTTTTCTGACGCTCTTTTGCAACCTTTCGGTTATCTTCCTTAATATATCCGAACCCCCGAATTTGGGCAGGAACTGCAGCTAGCTCAGCTGCTGCTTTTAAATTATTCTCCGTCAATCCCCTAACTATCTGATTTACGAGTAGTTCATAGTCCCTGATATCCTTACGCTCCATCCTGCGCTCTAGTAATAAATTAAATGGATCAAGAAAAGAGCCGCGAAGCCATTTTAGTTTTGCCAACAACTGGAAAACTAACATTACCCAAGATCCATATTCCTGTTTTATTATCTGCCCAGCAAACTGTTCGCGCTTAGGAAAAATTGGTGGAGCTAAGTGGAATCTCAACTTTGCTCCTGGTTCAAAGTTCTCGGATAACGCTTTTGCAAAACGCCCATCTGTAAATAGCCGAGCTACTTCATACTCATCCTTATAAGCCATTAATTTATATAGGCAACGAGCAACGGTTTCTGTTAACTTGCTTGAAGCTGGACGCACTTTTTGTTCAGCAATTTTCACTACATCAATTATCTTTAAATAGTTCTCCGCGTATTTACTGTTTTGATAATCCCTTAAGTCGCTTGCCCTACCCTGAATAAATACATTTAAATCAAAAACTGTTTTTTTCTTGTTAATGTTCCCTGCCAGGGCTTCGACCCTTTCTTTATCAAACGCTGCTCGACGACCCCATAAAAACGCACTTTTATTTGCGTCTACAGAAATTCCATTAATTTCAATTGCCCTTTCAATGGATTTTCCTGCGACTGGCAGCAAACCAAGCTGGCAACAGTATCCTAACAAAAACACATTTGTAGACATAGTATTACCTAAAAGCTTGGCTACTATTTGAGTAGCATCTATCAGCATCGGTTTTTTCTTCCCCGAAGCCCTTTTTATTGCATCATAAATCGCTTGCTCTGGAAACTCTGCATCAGGTGTCCGCGTAAAGTCCGGCGTCATGATTCGATGATCATTAACGATTACACTTGTATGGTCTGGCTTAAATCTAGTCAAAATTTCAGATTCGGAAACCGTAACCATATCATAGCCTAAAACAAGGTCTGCTCCAGCAGCAGATACTCTTGCTGATTGTAGCTTTGACTGCTCATCTGAAATTCGAATATGGCTATATACGGTTCCATTTTTTTGAGCAAGCCCGGCCACATCTAACACTGAAACAACCTTTCCTTCAACGTGAGCCGCCATACCCAATAACGCCCCTACTGTCACAATTCCGGTGCCACCTATCCCTGCTGCGACTATATTGTAGGCAGCCATTCCAAGAGTTATAGGTTCGGGATCTGGGAGAACCGTAAACGGCTTATTTTGTGCAATTTTTTCCCGGCGCGGCTCAGCCCCTATTACTGACACGAAACTTGGGCAAAACCCGTTGAGACAGCTAAAATCCTTATTGCATGCAGATTGGTCAACTATCCGTTTTCTGCCTAGTTCGGTTTCAAGCGGAGCTAAAGAAACACAATTAGATACCTCGCCACAATCACCACAACCTTCGCATACATCACTATTAATGAAAATCCTTTTAGGGGGATTTTCTAATGTTCCCCTTTTTCGCCTTCTGCGTTTTTCAGCTGCGCAGACTTGCTCATAGATCAATACGCTCACGCCTTCTTTGCATCGAAGTCTACGTTGCACTTGATCGAGGTCATTACGATGAGTAACATCAACGCCTTTCGGTATCCCCTGCTCTTTCGAATATTTTTCGGGCGCCTCAGATACAATTGTTACTTGCGTAACGCCTTCTGCTAACACCTGTTTGACTATGATAGGTATATCCAAGGGACCATCCATGCTCTGACCCCCTGTCATTGCAACAGCGTCATTATATAAAATCTTGTACGTGACATTAATCTTGGCAGCAACAGCAGCACGAATAGCAAGGATTCCCGAATGAAAGTAGGTACCATCCCCAATATTAACAAAAATGTGATTAGTCCGACTAAATGGTGCCTGCCCAATCCAGTTCGCTCCCTCCGCACCCATATGCGTGAATGTTGATGTGTTCCGGTCCATCCAAATGGCCATATAGTGGCATCCAATACCTGCTGATGCTCGCGATCCTTCAGGTACCTTTGTCGATATGTTATGAGGACATCCGGAGCAAAAATACGGTATACGCTGAAGTGAAGAAATCAGTCTTGCCTGGGTACTGCTCTTCCTTTTCAAAGTGTCTAATTGCTTTAGTAGATATCCAGTATCATCAAAAGGCCCTAATCTTCCAGCTATTGCCATAGCTATAACCTCTGGCGTTAACTCTCCCGTGAAAGGGATTATAGGGCGTCCCTCTTCGTCATATTTCCCAACGATTTTTGGCCTCAAGTCAGGAGCTATGTTATACAATATCTCCTTGAGTTGCGTTTCAATTACTGGACGCTTTTCTTCAATAACCAAAATTTCGCCTAAACCTTTGGAAAAGTCGGCTGTGCTTTTTTTGTCAAGCGGCCAAGGCATACCAATTTTAAGAAGTTTTAGCCCTATTTTCTCAGCCAAAACGTTATCGATACCAAGATCGGCCAAAGCTTGCATAGTATCAGTATACTGTTTGCCACTTGCTATCACCCCGAAACGTGCCCTTGGACTATCGAACAAGACTTTGTTAATCTTGTTTACATAGGCAAATGCCTCGGCTGCGGGTAATTTATGAGCATAAAGCCTTGTTTCTTGATCCAGTGGCGAATCAGGCCAACGAATGAACAAATCTCCAACTGGCTTTTTAAACTCTTGTGGTCGCAATATTTGCATGCGCCCGGGGTCGGCTTCAACAGATCCAGACGTATCAATATTATCCGCTATGCACTTTAGACCTATCCACAGTCCAGTAAAGCGCGACATCGCCCAGCCAAGAATACCAAAATCCAGTATTTCTTGAACTGAAGCAGGGTATAAAATTGGGATTGCAGCATCTATTAGCGCATACTCACTTTGGCTCGGGACGGTCGACGACTTGCAACCTGGATCATCTCCAGCTAAAACTAAGACGCCCCCGTTTTCGGATGTGCCCGCTAAATTAGCATGGCGAAATACGTCACCAGATCGATCGACGCCGGGACCCTTTCCATACCACATTCCAAAAACACCATCAAACCTTGCATCTGGATATAGACTTGTCTGTTGGCTCCCCCACAAAGCTGTTGCTGCAAGGTCTTCGTTTACCGCTGGATGAAACTTTATATTGCTTTTAGTCAGAAATGATAAACCACCCTTAAACTCTCTATCAATCCCGCCTAGCGGCGAACCGCGGTACCCTGTAACATACCCAGCCGTATTTAAGTTCTCTAGTTCATCCCGGTGTTTTTGAATCAATGCCAAGCGCACTAGCGCCTGGGTCCCATTAAGATAAATACGTCCTTTTCTTTTAGCGTACTTATCTTCAAGGGAAGTTTCCTGAAAGGCCATAATATTTTGTCACCTACCCTCAACTAAATTATATTTTGGTCCAACTACAAAAACGATATTTAAAAGACGTTATTTAGATCTACAAAAATATGCAACTTTTTTTGTTAACCTTGAGTGCCAGAAGCTATTCTATCGTGCTTTCCTTTTATATAAAGTGTATAGAAAGCTGCAGCAGAACTAACTGGATAATATTAACAATGACAATACTTGTTTCGGGCTGTGCCGGTTTCATTGGTTACCATGTGTCCCTTCAGCTTCTTGAGCGAGGAGATAAAGTCACCGGAATAGATAACTTGAATAACTATTACGATCTTAAGCTTAAAGAAACTCGCCTAACAAAACTAAAAAAGTATAGCGGCTTTACTTTTCTTAAAGCTGATATAGCTGATATTGATGCCATCGACGATATTGTTGACAAAAACAGAGACATTGAAATGATTGTGCATCTTGCTGCACAAGCAGGAGTACGATATTCACTTATTAACCCCCACGCCTATATTCGTGCAAACGTTCAGGGCCAATTAGTGATGCTTGAAGCAGCACGTAAATTACCAAAACTTAAGCATTTTGTTTATGCGTCCTCTTCATCCGTCTATGGCTCAAACAAAAAACTGCCATTCTCTATTTCAGACAGTACAGATACCCCCGTTTCACTTTATGCAGCCACAAAAAAATCGGGCGAAATGCACGCACATGCTTATGCGCATATCTACCAAATCCCTACAACAGGTTTACGGTTTTTCACAGTTTACGGACCCTGGGGCCGACCAGATATGGCTGCCTATATTTTCGTGCGTAGAATACTAGCAAGGGAGCCAATTGACATATTTAATCATGGGAATATGCGTCGCGATTTCACCTATATTGATGATATTGTATCTGGTGTACTTAGTTGCCTAGATAATCCTCCGATCGCCAACCGGATGGAAGTTTCTGCTCGTTTATATAATATCGGGAACCACCGCTCTGAATCTTTAATGGATTTCATTTCAATTATTGAGGATGAGCTTAAGATTAAAGCCAAAAAGAATTTTTTACCTCTCCAACCTGGGGATGTTCCAGAAACTTTTGCTGACATTAGCTCATTGCAGCACGATTTTGGGTTTAGTCCAAAAACGCCTATCTCAATTGGTCTTCCCCGGTTTGTCCGTTGGTATCGCGACTATCATGAAGTCTAATATAGGCTCTCGAAAAACATACTTTGGTCCGGTTACCTTTACTCACATCATTTTACTTATTAGCTTAACTATAATTTGGAGTTCTTCGTTCGTAGTAATTAAGATTGGTGTAGAAAGTCTCTCGCCAATAACCTTAACAACACTTAGGTTGACAGTCGGATTTCTCGCCTTAGCTTTCATCTCAATCATAAAAAACATTAGTTGGCCGATTACCGCAAAATTATTAAGTTCCTGCTTCTGGAGCGCATTGTTTGGTTGCAGTCTTCCATTTTTTCTAATTAGTTGGGGAGAAACCAAAATTGAGAGTGGGATTGCCGCTATATTAATGTCTATAATGCCCCTAATCACACTATTTTTGTCCCACTTTTTCACAAAAGGCGATCGCCTAACAATTCAAAAAATAATTGGGATTGCGTTAGGTTTCGCTGGCATTATTATACTCGTAGGCCCAGGAGCCATGACGGAGATTGGAAACCAACTCTCCTACCAATGTGCTATAGCAAGCGCCGCCGCTTGCTACGCAGTTAATATTATAATCATGCGCAATATGGACCAACCTTCCATTTTAAGCCGATCAACCATAATCTTAGGCTTGGCGACACTCCAATTAGCACCGTTTTCAATATTCGTTGACCCAATAAGCATCACAACCCTAGATCCTGTTGGGCTGACCGCAATCCTATATCTCGGCCTTCTACCAACTGCGCTTGCCATGCTTTTGTTTTTCAAGTTAGTTTCCGTTAGAGAACCCAGCTTTGTTTCCTACGTAAACTATATTCTGCCCGTCTTTGGCTTAGGTTGGGGAGCAATCATACTAGATGAAACATTTTCACTCAATGCCATCATCTGTCTTTGCCTAATTTTAGCCGGTATGTTGGTCGCAAATTTGTCGACAGGAGGCAATCAAAACTCTAGATAGAAGAGCGCCGCTATAAAAACATTGAGCAACCATGCGACCAGCATTCGAAAGTTTTAATATGTTAAAACAAAAGCTGACTAGGCCTATGCTGCCTGTTCATAAATCCTATTTCAAAATTTTGCTAACCTCTCTTCAATAATATTTAGTGCTGTCTGCCCTCCGCTCCCATCAGGTCCACCCGCTTGAGCCATATCAGACCGTCCACCGCCACCTTTCCCACCTAGAGCACCTGCTGCTTCGCAAACTAAATCAACAGCCGAAATTCTATCAGTCAAATCTTCTGTTACCCCTACCACCAACGAAGCCTTACCATGAAAATTTGAGATTAATGCAATAACGCCAGATCCAATTTGTTTCTTTATATCATCAGCAAGCCCTTTAAGCTCTTTAGCCGGCAGTCCTTCTAAGATTTTTGGAACAAATAAAATATTTCCCACATTTTTCTCGCCTATATTATTGGAGCTGCTACCGCTTGTTGCAATTCGCTTTCGAAACTGTGTAAGGGTATGTTCAAGTTCCTTTCTTTCTTCTAGCAAACTGCGAATGCGTTCCGGAATATCTGACAACTTGACTTTAAGCTCACCTGCTGTTTGTACAAGTATATCATTCATTGAACATACATGTTCTTCTGCAGCCTTCCCAGTAAGCACTTCTAGCCGGCGGATCCCCGCACCAACTGCACCTTCGGAAATTATTTTAAACCAACCGATATCACCGGTTCGAGCTACATGGGTACCTCCGCATAGCTCCGTTGAATAATACCCATCATCTTTGATTCCCATAGACACAACTCTAACCTGATCCCCATATTTTTCCCCAAATAGAGCAAGGGCCCCAGCCTTTGTTGCTGAATTCGGGTCCATAATTCGTGTTACAACTTCGCTATTCAGCCGTATTTGAGTATTTACATCAAATTCAACTTGCTGAAGCTCATCTAAAGAAATAGGCTTTGGGTGGCTTATATCAAATCTCATTCTGTTTTCGTCAACCAAAGAACCTTTCTGCACCACATGCTGGCCTAGTCGCTCTCGGAGCGCCGCATGCATCAAATGGGTTCCCGAATGATTAGAGCGTAAAGCTGCCCTCCTATTACGATCGACCGCCATTACCGCTTGGTCTGATAATTTTATTTCTCCTACCTCAACTCGGCCTATATGAATTGTTATTTCATCAAAATATACTTGAGTATCATTAATCTTAATTATGGCTCCACCCGAGGTAGTGACTGCTCCCCTATCACCAACCTGACCACCAGATTCCCCATAAAACGGTGTTTGGTTTGCGATTATTGCTACGTCGTCACCCTCTTTTGCCGTTTGCACGTTCGTATTATTTACAACTAAAGAAACTATTCTTACTTCAGCTTTCTCAGTTTGATAGCCAAGAAATTCTGTTGGCTCAACCATCTCGCGAACATCAAACCAAATCTTATGCATACCGCTATCACCTGAACCTTTCCAATTGGCTCTAGCCTTAGACTGCGCAACGCTCATAGCTTGATCAAATTCTTTTGTATTCACAAATATATTACGAACCCTAAGTGCATCCTGGGTCAGGTCTAAAGGGAACCCATACGTATCATATAATTTGAATGCTGTTTCCCCATCAAGTTCCTCTCCTTCACTCATGCCAACAGTTGCGTCATCTAATAATTTCAATCCTCGATCCAAAAGTTTCTTAAACCTGGTTTCTTCAAGCCTTAACGTCTCCGAAATTAATTCTTGCGCTTGACTTAGTTCGGGAAAGGCTTGCCCCATTTGACTAACTAAAGTTGGAACCAACCGCCAAATTAACGGTTCTTCACAGCCTATTAAATGGGCATGACGCATGGCACGTCGCATAATTCTTCTCAGAACATATCCCCGGCCTTCATTAGAAGGAACCACCCCATCCGCGATTAGAAAAGCTACCGCCCGCGAGTGGTCCGCTATTACCTTATGCGAAACTTCCTCTGTTCCAACTCTCCCTTTTATCAAAGCTGACTCTTCTTTTGATGCTAAAATTAACGCTTGCATGGTATCTATCTGATAATTGTCATTGGTCCCTTGCAAGACCGCTGCTATGCGCTCTAATCCCATGCCCGTATCAATAGATGGCTTAGGGAGTTCTATACGCTGATCAGAAGTAATCTGCTCGAACTGCATGAAAACTAAATTCCAGATCTCAATAAAACGATCACCATTCTCTCCGGCGCTTCCTGGCGGCCCCCCCTCAATTTTTTCGCCATGGTCATAAAAAATTTCTGAGCATGGCCCACAAGGTCCCGTATCACCCATAGACCAGAAATTATCTGACGTCGAAATCTTAATAATTTTTTTATCTGGCAACCCAGCTATCTTTTTCCATAAAATTGCTGCTTCCTCATCCGAGGTATGCACGGTTACAAGCAACTTCTCCTTTGGTAGTCCTAATTCAGTAACAATCAATTTCCATGCAAATTCAATTGCCTCTTTTTTAAAATAATCCCCAAACGAGAAATTTCCTAGCATCTCAAAAAATGTATGATGGCGAACAGTATGACCAACATTCTCTAGGTCATTATGCTTGCCCCCGGCGCGAACACATTTTTGAGACGTTACAGCTCTTGAGTATTGCCTAGTTTCGTTTCCTGTAAACACATTCTTAAACTGAACCATGCCAGAATTTGTGAACATTAAGGTTGGGTCATTGTGCGGTATCAGCGAAGAAGAGGGAACAACTTCATGTCCTTCTTTTAAAAAGTATTGGAGAAACGTCTTTCGGATTTCATTGACGGATTCCATGTTTTGGCCCTTGGCCTTTCAATGTTTGATGCTAGACATTGTTTATTGTGGAGCAAGACAGCTAGTATTTCTAACAAAAAAAAGCGGCGTGGC
>PBKU01000039.1 GCA_002722175.1 Magnetovibrio sp. | reverse complement strand
TTTCAACAAAAAATATTTTTTCTATTTGGGAATGGGTCGGAGGGAGGTTTTCGCTATGGTCTGCAGTTGGTTTGCCTATAGCAATAGCTCTAGGGTACGAAACATTTGAGGACCTTTTACATGGGGCCCAAGAAATGGATCAACACCTTTTAACATCGCCACCAAACAAAAATTTGCCACTAATTCTTGCCTTAATCAGTATTTGGAACGTTAATTTTCTTGGTATTCCAACCCATTCGATAATACCCTACGATGCACGCCTAAAATGGCTACCACGCTTTTTGCAACAGCTCGAAATGGAGAGTAATGGAAAGAACATTAATTTTCTAGGAAAACCGGTTTCATATCAAACTGCCCCTGTTATATTCGGGCAAGTTGGAACTGAAGCCCAACATTCCTTCTTTCAGCTTCTCCATCAAGGAACTCAACCATTATCTTGTGATTTTCTAATAGCTGTGGAAGGACCAATAAAAAAAGATATACATTATGAAAGCGTTGTTGCTAATGCTTTTGCACAATCTGAAGCACTAATGTCAGGGGTAACAGAAAAAAACGCCAAGGCTGAGCTTTTAAAAAAGAGAATTTCTAAAACCACATTGACAAAACTTTTACCTCACAAAGTACTCGACGGTAATAAACCCTCTAATACATTGATCTACCGTCATCTCAATCCGGCAACTCTTGGAATGCTACTTGCCCTTTATGAACATAAGGTTGCTATTCAAGGAAAAATTTGGCAGATCAACTCGTTTGACCAGTGGGGGGTTGAATATGGAAAGCAATTAGCAAACACTATAAAGAATGCTCTTGTCGACCAAAACCCTGGAGAAAACCTTAACCCGTCAACTGCTAATCTAGTTTCTGTTTTTCAGAAAATGAGGAAGGAGCCACATTGAGATTAAGGAAGTTGCCAGAATCGTTAATTAATCGTATAGCAGCAGGTGAGGTGGTTGAACGCCCTGCTTCAGTGGTCAAGGAGTTAATAGAAAATGCTATTGATGCAGACGCTTCTGAAATAGTTATTTCTATCCGCAACGCTGGGCAAAATTTCATTTCCGTGACTGATAATGGTCATGGCATGGCTAGAGAAGAACTATCTCTTGCGATTCAACGCCATGCAACATCAAAGCTTATCTCAAATGATCTCGGCCTCATAGACACCTTGGGGTTCCGCGGGGAAGCGTTGCCTTCTATCGGAGCAGTCAGTCGCCTCAAGTTAACAAGTGGTCTAAAGGACTATAAAGAAGCCTGGCAAATAGAGGTGGAAGGCGGGAAAATTTTAAATACGAAACTTGCTGCGCTTTCCAACGGAACTTGCGTTGAGGTTCGTGACCTTTTTTTTGCAACTCCTGCCAGATTAAAATTTCTAAAGAGCGAGCGTACAGAAAGATCTAGGATTCAAGACGTTATTAATCGCCTGGCTATGGCCTATCCAAGAATCACTTTTTTGCTAACTGATTGCGGGAAAAAACTTATTGACCTGAAGGTATCGACCAACAGTCTTCCTAACTGCAGGCTATCAAGATTGGCTGCAATCATGGGCAAAGACTTTGAAAAAAATTCTTTGCCTATTGACGCGGAACGCGAGGGCTACCAGATGACTGGTTACGCAGGCTTACCAACGCTCAATCGAAGAAATGCTGCCATGCAATTCCTATTTGTTAATGGCCGGCCCGTCAGAGACAAATTAATTTTAGGCGCAACAAGAGGGGCTTACAGGGATGTGCTAGCACAAAACCGCTACCCTATATTGGTCCTTTTTATTGACACACCTCAGCGAATGGTCGATATAAATGTACATCCTGCAAAAAGTGAGGTCCGATTCCGAGACGAAGGCATAGTCAGAGGACTCATTGTGAGTGGACTTAGGCATGCCCTTGCTGAGGCGGGTCATAGGTCCTCAACAACCGTTTCTAATTTAGCCCTAGGGTCAATGCAGCCCGGATATCCTCAACATTCTTCTCACTTGCCTGAAAAACCCTTTTTATCTTCCGTGCACGATTACCAAGATAACAAAGATTTTGCTCAGCAAAAAACTATACTGGGTTTAAATGTACCCTTGCAAAGCAACGATGTTAAATACGATGAAACTATTGAACAATCATTACAAGATTATCCCTTAGGTGTTGCGCGGGCCCAACTCCATTGCACCTATATTGTAGCACAAACCATTGACGGAGTCGTAATCATTGACCAACACGCGGCACACGAACGTCTAGTTCAAGAGAAAATTAAAGAATCCATGGGGAAAGGTGGCGTGCCAACGCAAGGATTATTAATCCCAGAAGTCGTTGAGCTAAAGAGTAATGCTCGTGATTCCCTATTATCTAGAGAAAAGGAATTAAAGAATTTTGGCCTGGCAATAGAGGCTTTTGGACAGGGAGCGATACTCGTTCGTGAGACACCGGCTATACTTGGAGAACTAAATATTAGCGGTTTGATTCATGACTTGGCAGACGACCTCTCTGAGCTTGGTGAATCAATTGCACTGGAAGAACGGATAGGCGATGTCTGTGCTACAATGGCGTGCCATTCTAGTGTCCGCGCCGGCCGACCTCTAAAATCCGAGCAAATGAACTCTTTATTGCGCCAAATGGAAAAAACGCCTTTTTCGGGCCAATGTAGCCATGGTCGCCCAACCTATATTGAACTTAAGCTTGCTGATATCGAAAAACTTTTTGGCCGTCGATAAAATTGTCATTTGCTAAAACCATGTTACAATATTGAACAAAAGTGTATCTTTTAGTAAAAATTATAGTAATTTATTTGATTTTCCTGTTGAAAATTGAAATTTTTAATTTACCTAACAAGGTATAGTATACAGAACCCTAGAAATTCCAGACCAATTTTCCTAAAATTCAATAATATATTTTGGGTATTAAAAAAATACTTTTGACCGAAACAAATATTCTACTCAGTTTGCGATGATTTTGAAAACATTAGTAATAACTGCCAGTCTAATAGCCTCAATGCTGCTATCAGGCCAAACTAGCGCAAAAATGAATGGCAATGAATTAGTCTCGTCAATTGCAACGCCTGGAACAAACCAAAAATTACAATTTCCTTCAAATCTTTTGTCTGAAAATGATGCTGAATATTACTCCCAAATTTTTAGCCTACAAGAAAAGGGGGATTGGAAGAAAGCTGACAAAATAATAAAGAAATTAGATGATCGTATTTTGATGGGCCATGTAATGTTTCAACGTTATATGCATCCAAACAAATATAGATCAACGTATAAAGAGTTAAAAAATTGGATGGCAAATTACGCTGATCATCCAAATTCAAAACGAGTTTACAGGTTAGCTCTGCGCAGAAAGCCAAAAAATTGGCGCTCCCCTATCCCCCCACAACGACTAAAAAGCGGAATGGAAAGCGGGCAAGAAGATTTAGCCAGGAAATTGCGCAAGAGGAAGTCACCATTGAAAGCAACTAAAAAAATGCGGCCCCTACAACGACTTGTTAAAAGAGCTCTCTATCGCGGGCATACTTTAACAGCGAAAAAGCTGTTATTAAAACAATCTACAATTAATACCCTTGGTACATTTCATTATGATAAGCTAGCAGCTCTACTCGGAAAAAGCTATTTTTTTGATGGGCGAGACAGTTGGGCGATCGAGTGGGCAGGTGATGCAGCAAAGCGATCTGGAACTTTCTTGCCTGAAGCACACTGGATTACTGGTCTTGCCTATTGGCGCCAAAACAAAAAAGCACTCGCAGCTGAACATTTTGAACTTTCGAGCACAGCAAAAAATTCACCTCCTTGGTTGAGCTCAGCTGCTAGTTTCTGGGCAGCACGATCGTTCATGGTGACTGGTCATCCAGAAAAAACGACTAATCTCTTAAAACGGGCGGCAAAATACAATAGAACTTTCTATGGCTTACTAGCAACACGCCTTCTTGGAAAACCACTCCCATTTCGTTGGGATCCACCTAAAACCTCTAACGATGCCATTGAAACTCTCGGATTGCATGCTCAAGGTAGGCGTGCTCTGGGTCTATTGCAAATTGGAAGAGTACAGTTGGCAGAGAGCGAACTGCGTTTACTGGGACAGTTAAATAATACAAAACTGATGCAGCATATTTTAAGCGTGACAGCAGCAAATGGGATGGCTTCACTCGCAATTGACCTTGACCTTAAGCTTTCTCCTCTTGGTCTTGGTTATGATGGCGCAGCATACCCAGTTCCAGTTTGGAGGCCTGCTAATGGTTTTCATGTTGACCGAGCACTTATATACGCCTTGATACGCCAAGAGAGCCGCTTTAAACCGAAGGCAAAAAGCAGAGCTGGAGCACGCGGGTTAATGCAACTAATGCCTAGAACTGCGCGTTTTGTGGCCCGCGCCCAGGGGGTTCCTTGGCACAGTTCACGGTCACTTTACATTCCAGAAAAAAATCTTCAGTTAGGCCAACAATATATTGAAACGCTTTTAAATGACCCTAAAATTAAAGGAAGTCTTTTTTTTATGCTAGCTGCCTGGAACGGAGGGCCAGGAAATTTAAATAAATGGAGAAAAAAAACGGATTACCAAAACGATTCCTTACTCTTTATTGAAAGCATTCCGTCACGTGAAACTCGTGATTTCATAGAAAAAGTCATCTCCAATTTGTGGATCTATCGCCACCGACTCGCCCAACCTCTGCCTAGTCTCGATGAAGTGGTAGCAGGTGAGTGGCCACTATACACACCTTTAGGTCAGGGATTGGGAGAAATTGCTACTAATGAATAAAGCTGAAACTATACCAAAGTTTGTATCTATCAATATAGCTATTCTTTCTGTTTCTGATTCTCGAACGATTAAAGAAGACCGCTCGGGAGATCTCCTCGTAAATCGACTAACAAAGGCTGGGCACGATCTAGCAGATCGAGAAATTTTGACAGATGATGCAGCCCTAATCAGAACAAAATTCACCCAATGGATCAACGATCCAAAAATCGACGTTATAATCTCGACAGGGGGTACAGGAGTAACCGGGCGAGACGTGACCCCTGAGGCCTTGGAAGCCGTTGCAGAAAAGAATATTCCGGGCTTTGGTGAACTTTTTCGTTGGATTAGTTACAAAAAAATTGGCCCTTCCACAATTCAATCGAGGGCTTGCGCCGGTGTGGCAAAAGGAACGTACCTTTTTATATTGCCGGGGTCACCTGGCGCTTGCAAAGATGCTTGGGATGAAATTCTAGTGCACCAACTAGACAACCGCTTTAAACCCTGTAACTTCGTTGAGTTGATGCCACGGCTCCAGGAAAATCGCCCAGAGGGCCATGAAAACCGGACGGACATAGAATAAAATCTAGCGTTTTTTGTTAGCAGTACGTTTTTCTTTTTTTTGGATTTATGCTTAATTTTAGCTAATTTACTGACAATAATCTTTCGAAGAATCAAGAAACACTTTTAATTAAGAAACCTTACCTTGGCTAACGAAATACAGTGGAAAAAAATAATAGCAAGCTTGGCGACGTAAAACACAGATTATCCAAAAACTCTAAAGTTCAGCTTATCAGTGCTGTTGTTGTGCTTTTTTTTGATCAATTGACGAAATTTAGTGTTATAGCTTGGATTCCTTTTGGCTATTCGATAGAAATGCTCCCTATCCTATCTTTTGTTTTTGTGCTGAATGACGGAATTTCGTTTTCTTTGCTAAGTGGCGTCAGCAGACTGGTCTTGATACCGCTCAGTTTGGCCATCATTACCTTTATTATCTGGCTTGCACAAAAAAATAGTACATCAAATGCCAGCGCAATTGGTTACGGTTTCATAATAGGTGGCGCAATTGGAAATGTATTTGATAGAAGCCTTCACGGAGCAGTTATTGATTTTATTCTTTTCCATTATAGTGGCTGGTCTTTTCCGATTTTCAATGTTGCAGATACAGGTATTTCGTGTGGTGTCGCAATCCTTCTAATTGATTCATTCTTTTCATCTAAAATGAAAAAGTAATTTGATTGGAAAAGAAATTTAAATAAAATATTGCCGTTTCTTGGAATAATTAACACTACTAAGGCTAAGAACTTTAGTCTACTCTGGACAAGAATTATTTCCAATAAATTACTCAAACATAGGTAAGGCATGCTAACATGAAATACTCTCTAGGTGAAAAATCTGTGCGCACAGATGGAGAAAATTATTGGATAGCACCAAATGCAATTGTTATAGGTAATGTGACCCTTGGGCATGACGCTAGCGTATGGTTTGGAAGTATTATTAGAGCGGATAATGATACTGTCACAATTGGTGCTGCCAGCCAGATTCAAGATGGTTCCATATTGCATACCGATCCTGGTTACCCGATTATAATTAAAAACAATTCTAGTATTGGACACATGGTATTATTACATGGCTGCTCGATTGGAAGTAACACGTTAATTGGTATGGGCACCACGATTTTAAATGGAGCTACGATTGGAAACAACTGCCTGATTGGCGCCCGCACTTTGATTACTGAAAACAAAGAAATTCCTGACAATTCTGTAGTTTTAGGGGCGCCAGGACGTGTAATCCGAGAAGTTACAGATAAGGACTTAAAGCTAATTACGTGCCCTGCTAAACATTACGTAAAACGTTGGAAGGTTTACAAAAACACTTTAAAAAAACAGGAGTAGCTCGCTGTTATTAAAGCCTTGGCCAAAAGTCTCAAATACAGGCTAGTAAGAAAAGACTTTTCAAACGTGAGTCTTAGTCTAAAAAGCATATAAAATATGTGCTTGGCAGGTAATTTAAGATTCTAAAGCGCAAACCTGATATAGGGACACACAGAATTTGACTGAAACAAAAAGTGAAAGTTGCTGATCAAGAGCTATAAGATAACGTTCAGGTATGATTTTTGAGAAGCATGACCTAAACTGCTTTTTCGACCTCAATTTAATGACTTATTCTCCATAACATAATATTTTATGGCTTTTCAAAATTAAATTTTCGTGTGCTATTCTTCTAACCTATCTTTATAATATCTAAAATTCGATTGAAATTTTGCCACTAAAGGTGAAAAAGCCTAGCTTAATAACATTTAAACCACTGAGAAAACAAAATATAAGATCTACTAGAATAAAAGTAGCAATGTTTTTTCAAATTTGATGCTGCACGCTGATCGGACCCATAATGGGAAGTTTTGTAACACTTCAGGCTACTGACGGTCACACATTTGAAGCTTACTTTGCAGTACCGTCATCCACTCCCCGTGGCGGAATTGTTGTGATACAAGAAATCTTTGGTGTCAACTCTCACATCTGTAATATCACTGAACGTTTCGCGGAAATAGGCTATATGGCAATCGCACCCGCGTTATTTGACCGATTTACTCCAAGCTTCAAAAGTGGATATACTTCCGACGAAATCGCTGAAGGTAGAAGGCTAAAACTAGAAGCAAACAATGACATTGATAATGTGCTCTTAGATGTTGACGCCGCACGCAAAAAGATCAGTCGATCGGCTGGTCGAGTTGGAATTGTTGGGTTTTGCTGGGGCGGGGTTATTGCCTGGCTAGCTGCATGCAGACTACAATTCAATGCTGCCTCTAGTTATTATGGTGGCGGAATAGTTCCTTTTGTTGACGAAAAACCTAATTGCCCTGTAATTTTCCACTTTGGTGATCAAGATTCCTCTATTCCCTTAGATAAAGACGTGAAAATAATCCGTGAGAAACAAACGGCATGCCCTGTTTACGTTTATTCTGCGGATCACGGTTTTAACTGTGATATGCGACATCAGTATGACCCTTATGCTGCTCATGTTAGTGGGATGCGTACTATATTATTTTTTGAAAAAACCCTTAATGGGAACGAGTCTAACTATGAAGCAACAAAATAAATCCCAACAAAAAATTGGAGTTATAGGTGGTAGCGGTATTTATGACATTGATGGCCTCCAAAAATCTGAATGGCTTTCTGTAAAATCAACTTTTGGAGAACCATCTGATAAACTATTATTTGGTATACTTAATGGGCAAGAATTGGTATTCTTGCCACGCCATGGTCGTGGCCATAGGATTCCTCCGTCAGAAATTAACTTTCTGGCAAATATTGATGCTCTTAAGCGGGCAGGGGTAACAAAAATTCTGTCAATTAGCGCTTGCGGGTCATTCAAAGAAGAGCTTGCACCAGGTACCTTTGTAATTGTTGATCAATTTATTGACCGAACTTTTGCACGGAAAAAATCGTTTTTTGGAACTGGTCTTGTGGGGCATGTAGGATTTGGTAAACCTGTCTGCAAAAACATCTGTGATATACTTGAAGGCACGATTCAAGACCTGTCGATCCCTTTTCAGCGAGGGGGGACATATATTGCTATGGAAGGACCCCAGTTTTCATCCTTTTCGGAAAGTGAGCTTTATCGTTCCTGGGGTTGTGACGTTATCGGAATGACAAACATGCCAGAAGCTAAGCTAGCCCGCGAAGCCGAAATATGCTACGCTAGTGTCGCGATGGTAACCGATTATGATTGTTGGAAATCCGACCATGACCAGGTCACAGTTGATACCGTCCTTCATGTACTGCTCAACAACGCCGATAAGGCCAGGCAACTTGTAAAACTGGTCGCCCAGAAACTTTCGAATATCCCAAGCCCTTGCTCTGAAGGATGTGAAACGGCTCTAGATAATGCTATTATTACTCAACCAGAAGCAAGGTCGCCTGAGATGAAAAGAATGTTATCTGCCGTCGCAGGCCGAATTCTTAAAAAAGAATCAAATTCCATCTAAGTACGCAATAATGCAAGCTAACGTGCTATGATGTATATCAATATGAGGGAACTAACCTATACTTTAAAACTAAAGTACCATTTCGTTTAGACATGGGCTTACAAAAATCGTTTGTTTTTTTGATAATATTTGCGAAATTCAAACAAAGGACCCGATCAGTAGAATAACCGACCCCCCAGAATGTTAGCTTATTAGAAATACTTAATTGGTTCTACTTTCGATATCGCGATATTTTTGTTCTTTGCCACCACGCAATAGCAGCACTACTTTACCTTTTGCTTTTCGTCCGATAAGTGTATTCATTGCCTCACTAGCTTCCGCTAACGGGTACCTATGCGATATATTTGGAGCAATTCGTCCTTCTTGAAACCAGCTAAATAATTCGGCAAACGAATCATGAAAAAGTTCAGGATTTAAGGTCAAGTGAGCTGCCCAGTAATATCCTATAATAGTTATATTTTTCACAAGCAGAATATTAGCAGGGATCTTCGGAATTGCGCCACTTGCAAAACCTACAACAAGGATACGCCCCCCCGCCCGAACACAGCGCAAAGACTCATCAAATATTTTTCCCCCGACTGGATCAAAAATTGCGTCTACCCCCTTGCCCTCAGTTAAAGCTTTAACCTGGGATCGTAAGTTATCCTTATTATAATCAATAAGGTCATCTGCCCCGTACTTCGATGCAATTTCTAATTTTTCTGAGCTCCCGGCTGACGCAATAACACGAACTCCCATTAATTTGGCAATCTCTACAGCAGCAAGTCCGACACCACTAGCCGCCCCATTTACTAGTAAAGTCTCCCCTGGCCTTAAAGCCAGTTTATTCCTAAGGCCAATATGTGATGTCCCATAAACGACCGGGAATGCTGAAGCCTGATCAAAGTCCATCGAATCAGGAATACGCCATAAGGCATTTGAATTAACAATCACCTCCTCAGAAAACCCACCATAATCCATCAATCCTATGACCCGGTCGCCTTCTTCAAAACTGATATTTTCACCCAATTTTTCTGTAACTACTCCGGCAACCTCTAATCCTGGTGAAAAGGGAAGCTCAGGCCGCACCTGGTAGCTACCTTTGATCAAAAGCAAATCTGCAAAATTTACACCAGCTGCAAAAACTTTAACACGAACACTTCCTAAACTGATTTCTGGTTTTGATATCTCTTTTAAAATGAGGCCGCTAGGGTCTCCCCACTCAGAACACAAGATAGCACGCATATCAATTTCTCATTTCACAGTGCAACAATGAATGTTTAGAATAAACTCGATACTATTGATATTTATCAAATTTTGGTGGATTGTCGAGCCATCAAAATTTATAGAAAAAATAGGTCTGTAAAATATGCGCGGTTACTTTGGTATTGGTGTTGAAAGAATTTCTAAGATTATGAATATCGGGAGTTTGTTTCGCTCAGCTCATGCATTTGGCGCTAGTTTTATTTTTACGATTGGCGCTAATTATACCTTCAGGGAAGGCCAAAAGTCAGATACCTCTCATGCACTGGAACATATCCCGTTTTACAGTTTCCCCGACGCATCCTCGTTTTCTTTACCTAAAGGATGCAATCTAGTTGCTGTTGAACTCCTTGATGGGGCATTAGACCTTCCAAATTTCTACCACCCCCAGCAGGCTGCCTATATCTTGGGACCTGAACGAGGGCAGCTTAGTAAAGAACTATTAGATCGTTGTGATTATAACATTAAAATTCCAACTAAATTTTGCATTAATTTAGGAATTGCGGGTTCTATCGTTATGTATGACCGGCTTCAAAGCCACAACAAACTTGCGCGCCATCAAGACCGGTCACTTAAAAAGCAAGGAAATACACTCTTGTCTAAAACTAAGCAGGGACTACCAGATAACAAAGATGTTTTGCGCAATAACCCTACAATCGATTAACCTAGGTAGGGGAGTGATATCACTTCAATTTTAAGTTTAAGGGCAGAGAAAGGGTTCATTTATTCTAATTTTTTCGATATTTACCCCATCATAAATTTTAAAAACAAGCTCTGATGTACCCTACGACCTCTCCCTTCGTATTTTTTATTGAAGGCGGAAAGTGACAATTTATACGTTCAGCTATACTCCTTTCAACTACACATAAGTGATTTAATACCGCAGTCACGGCAACTTCAGTTGCTCGTGAAGCACCATCTTCCGCTTTTAACGCAGCCCCAAAACCAAGAGTCGGAAGAATAACCGCATACACTCCTTCAGCACCACTTTTGCATACAAACAGACCCTTGCATTCCGTCATAGCTATAGTATCAAAGCGTTTATACCCAGCAACCATAAAAGGGTATTTCGCCATTGAAGTAACAATTTTCTTTATTGCGGTCTCACGGATAGAGTCAAATCTAGAAGGATCAGCCATTCGGGCTAAGCCTAGCGCCATAGCAGACAAAGTCATACCGTATACTGGAATACCGCATCCATCGACACCTTGCCCCATCGACGTAAAATCACAATCGCTCATCAGGGCGATTGCTCTGCGAGCCCGTTTTTGTGAAGGATGGTTTATTGACAAATAGTCTTGTATACCTTCCCCCATATATCTCGAAGTTGCTAGAAATCCTGAGTGTTTACCGGAACAGTTATTGTGAATAGGACTCAAAATCTGACCGCTTTGAAGCATTGCATTTTTTGTTTCTTCATCAATAGGCCAGTGCGGACCACATTTCAAATCCTGTTCACTGCACCCAAGTCGCTTAAGCAAAGCTCTGATGGCTTTAACGTGCCTTGGTTGGCTTGAATGAGACGCACACACCAACGCTATTTCTTCTTCAGTGATAGAAAAATGCTCTACAGCTCCAGACTCAACTAAAGGCAGCGCTTGTATCGGTTTAATCGACGATCGCGGAAAAATCTGCAACTCTGGATTACCCCATCTAGCTACCACTGTGCCAATTGAATCAACAACAATGGCATGCACGTGATGAATGCTTTCAACCAAATTACCTCGCGTTACTTCGATTCTAATTGGTATATTTTTTTTCATAAAACAGAAAGGACAGACCCATTCCCTCTTGGCAATTAAAAACATCAGCGCTATTAATTTACACATGTTTAAGAAAATCGCTACTTTTAGTATTTCAATTATCTTAAGTTTCCTAATTAGTATTTTTTCATTAGAGGCTAAAGAGGCAAAGTCATTGGGGAGGTTTCCCATTGATTGTAGCTTAACCGTCGACCAAAAAAGAAAAAAGTGTTGGGAAGCCGCAAGCAAACTCGAGAATGGCAAACGTGTGTGCTATGCCGGGATCGAACCCCAAAAGTCAAAGGGAAAATACACCAAACGTGGACCGGTATTTCTTTTAATAACTCATCGCCCGGCAGAAAAATCTTTAAATGTTGTAAGCATACAGTTTGGATACAGCTTTAATAAGGGAACTGAAGTAACAGCAAAAATCGGGGATGCGCAATTTACCCTCTTCACTCATAAAGGATACGCTTTCGCATACGATCAAAAAACAGATAAAAAACTTGTTAATTCTATGATCAAAGGCGTTAAGATGGTAGTTGAGGGCGTTTCTTCTCGAGGAACAAAGACTAGGGATATTTTCTCATTAAGTGGATTTACCGCAGCCTATAAAGCAATTAACAAAGAATGCAAAGTCAAGTAAGTCTGGTCGGTCTGGAAATAGCTTGTTATATTTCGGTGGGGTTGGTGTTGGGCAAACGACTCGCCAAACCGGTCAGGTCTGGAAAGAAGCAGCCGTAACGAGTTCGCTTGGGTCAGCATCAGCCTCCTCCTAGTCTAAAGAATTATTTCTTTGAAAAACATGGACAACAACATACAAGATCAACGCTCGCAAGACAAAAAAAGTCAGTACCAAGTCCTTGCAAGAAAATATAGACCCTCTTCATTCGCTGGCCTCATCGGCCAGGAAGCTATGGTTCGAACTCTAAGCAATGCTTTTGAACAAAATCGTATTGCACATGCTTTTATGTTAACGGGTGTAAGAGGGGTCGGTAAAACTTCAACGGCACGCATTATTGCCCTATCCATCAATTGCACTGGAAAGTCTTCCTCCAATGGGCCAACGGTAAATCCTTGTGGACAATGTGAAACTTGCGCGTCGATCACAGCAGACAGGCATGTCGACGTATTAGAAATGGATGCAGCAAGTCAAACTGGTGTCGAAAATATGCGAGAATTAATTGAAGGTACAGGATACCGGCCCATTTCTGCCCGTTTCAAAATCTATATCATAGATGAAGTGCATATGCTCTCAAAGCCCGCATTTAATGCATTGCTTAAAACACTCGAAGAACCGCCAGAGCATGTGAAATTTGTTTTTGCTACCACTGAGATCCGGAAAGTTCCAGTAACAATTTTATCACGCTGCCAACGATTTGATTTAAGACGTATTCCAAATGATATACTGATAGATCATTTAAGTAGCATCTGCAAAAAAGAAAACATAGAAGCCACACGGGTTGCGCTAGAATTGATTACAAGGGCAGCTGATGGTTCGGTTCGAGACGGGTTAAGTCTGTTAGATCGCGCTATTTCTTTTGCTGAAGGGAACATTACTGAAAAACATATTCAAATGATGTTGGGAGCAGCCGATAATTCCTCAATTTTTGAAATAATTGAAGCTATTTTTTCAGGGAATATTGCAGTCGCACTTGATATATTAGAACGCATCTATCAAGGTGGGGCTGATCCTGTAAATATCATAGAAGACATGCTAGGTACCATTCATTGGTTGACCAAGGTGCATGTTACACCATCAATTCTTGATGGAAAAAATGTACTTAAAACTGAACATAAATTTGCCTTAAAAATGAAGGGATCAATTCGCATCTCAGAGTTAACTCGTGCATGGCAAATGCTTCTGAAGGGGTTAAACGAGCTACGTGAAGCTCCCTCAACCTTCCATGCTACAGAGATGATCTTAATTCGATTGGGATATGCCTCTACACTACCCACGCCTGAGGAGGCGCTAAAATTTGTTTCTGAAAAACAAGTAATAAATTCTGATAGACAAACTTCCAGTACTTCTAGCGATCACCTTATTCAATCAAGCTCAAAAAAAAAGTCTAAAGGCAAAGCGCTAGGATTTGTCCCGAGTGAAACGCATGGCAGTTCTCTAGCTCCATCTAAACCACCTATCCCAAAAACATATGGCGAGGTTGCTGCTCTAGCTGAAAGCCACCGGGAAGGTCGCCTGTCATATTTCTTGGTTCATCAGGCGCGCGTTGTTAATTTCGAACCTGGAATTTTGATTTTAAACAAAGATGCTAAGAATCACCATCTCCGTATAAAGGAGCTAAAACTTTTTCTTGAAAAGCAGACGAATATTCCCTGGGACATAAAGTTCAGCGCAGAAAAGGGAGAGGAAACACTTTTTACAAAAAGAACGCTAGCTGAAGAAAAATGCATGCAAAAAAGTCTGGAGAATCCCGTTGTGCAAGCTGTTATGAAGACCTTCCCAAAAGCTACCGTGTCTAAAATCCGAAAACTAAGTTAGTATCTCTAAGAATTACTTGCTCACCGTGGATTAAAGAGTGTATTTTTTGAGA
The DNA here is from genome assembly GCA_002722175.1 of Magnetovibrio sp. Classification (GTDB taxonomy): domain Bacteria; phylum Pseudomonadota; class Alphaproteobacteria; order Rhodospirillales; family Casp-alpha2. The sequence continues at coordinate 67,003 of PBKU01000039.1, read as the reverse complement.
GAACAACTAACCTGATAGTAGAATAAAGCCTATCGAATAACAGCTAAAGAGCGCTAATACATCTGGGCCTAAAAACTTATAAAACCTGTGTGCTTGCGTCTGCGGTTTACAGGTATCTAATTTATGAGTTTCAATTAAAAACCTCTAACTAATTAGTTTTCAGGCATGTAATTTTAACTGAGTTTACAAACAACAAACCTTTTAAATGAACTGGCGATGTTTCGCCTTATTCTCAACTTTCCTTGAACAACGAGAAACAAATGACAGATTTGGGACAAATTTTCAAACAAGCACAGAATCTACAGGGCATGATGCAAAAACTTCAGAAAGAGCTATCTAGGATTACCGTCACCGGTGAATCCGCAGGTGGCATGTGCGAGGTTACCCTTAATGGGAAAGGTGAGGCCAATAGTGTCAAAGTAGATCCTTCCCTTCTCTCTTCTGGCGATTCGAAGATGTTAGAAGATCTACTTGTAACGGCCTTTAACAAGGCGAAAGCTAAAGTTGACGAAGAAAAACGCGACAAGCTTAGCAAACTAACTGGCGGTTTTCCAGTTCCGCCAGGAATTCAATTGCCATTCTAGAGCACCCGATGAGCAAAACAGAAATCGATGATCTGATAATACTTTTAGCTAAACTCCCAGGATTAGGACCACGATCAGCACGAAGAGTTGCGTTACATCTGTTAAGAAAACGCGAATCTCTTATGATCCCTTTATCTCAAAAACTATCCGATATCATGAATGCTATTAAGACTTGTCCTATATGTGGAAACCTCGATACAGATAGCCCCTGCAATATTTGCTCTGACTTTCGTCGCGACCAGTCAATTATATGCGTTGTTGAAGACGTTGGAGACTTATGGGCTCTAGAGCGTTCGGCACTATACAAAGGCCTCTATCATGTTCTGGGCGGGACTTTGTCGGCGCTAGATGGTATTGGGCCAGATGAACTACACATACCAAAGTTAGTGGAGCGAGCGTCTCAGATCGAGGTAAAAGAGGTTATCTTAGCGACAAATGCTACAATTGACGGGCAATCAACAGCACATTACATTGCTAAACAGCTTGCTGACGCAAATAGTAATATTTCTGGTCTTGCTCACGGTGTTCCTATTGGGGGTGAGCTTGACTATCTTGATGATGGCACTCTTCTTACTGCCTTAAATGGCCGAAAACCCGTTGCATACTAAGAAGAGAAATAACAAATTCTAGTCCAGACAAGCTAGCTTCTTTGGTTATTAAGTTTTACAATTTTCAGCAACAATACTGAGAGGTAAAAAAAGAGAGACGCTATTTTGGGAAATTGTATTATTATATTTTTCGTATACTTTTTTCTGTTCGCTTGCATGCCTCTAAGCAGTATGGTACCTAATGCATCGATTTCGCTGAAGCCCTTGGATGGCAGAGGTTGATTAAAGAGTTCAGTGCGAATTTTTACAATATCAAATAAATCCGTTTTTTTAGGGGGGATATACCTAAGTGTCATCTAATGCTGCTAGTGCTACAGGTTTAACAGACCGCTATGCAACAGCTCTTTTTGATTTGGCTGATGAAAAGCGCCAGTTAAAAAAAGTTTCACAAGATCTAGAGGCCCTGGGCAATTTGCTTGAATCTAGCCCTGACCTCAATAAACTTGTTCTTTCCCCAGTAATTTCCCGTAACACCCAAGTTAAGGCCCTGAACGTAATTCTCGCTTCAATGAATGTCTCTAATTTAACAAAAAATTTTGTTGGGGTAATCGCCAAAAATGGAAGGCTAAGCTGCCTTTCTGCTATTGTAAATGCATACAAAGCCGTCCTATCTGATCGAAAAGGGGAAACCGCCGCTCAGGTTGTTTCCGCCCAAGAATTAACTGCTGCAGAAGTTAATTCAATTAGCACTGCTTTACATAAATTTTCCGGGGGAAAAGTTTCGATTAATTTAAAGGTCGATAAGAGCTTGTTAGGGGGTCTTATTGTTCAAATCGGTTCTCAAATGATCGACAGCTCGCTAAAAAGCAAACTACAGCAACTTCGCCTCACCATGAAAGGGGTTAGCTGATGGAAATAAAACCAGCTGAAATTTCTGCGATTTTGAAAAAACAAATTTTAGATTTTGAATCCATTTCACAAGTGGCTGAAGTAGGCCAAGTTCTATCTGTTGGTGATGGAATAGCTAGGGTATATGGACTTGATCAGATTCAAGCCGGGGAAATGGTTGAATTTCCCGGTGGAATTAAGGGAATGGCTTTAAACCTTGAATCCGACAATGTCGGAGTGGTCATCTTCGGCGAGGACCGGACGATTAAAGAAGGGGATACAGTTAAGCGAACAGGAACCATTGTAGATACGCCTGTTGGCATGGGCCTGCTAGGCCGAGTGGTTGATGGTCTTGGAAACCCGATTGATGGGAAAGGGCCGATTGAAGGTTCTGATCGCGCACAAGTTGAGGTTAAAGCGCCAGGAATTATTCCGCGAAAGTCTGTTCATGAACCCATGCAAACAGGTCTTAAGGCAATAGACTCTTTAATTCCAATTGGTCGTGGACAACGAGAACTAATCATCGGGGACCGGCAGACAGGAAAAACCGCCGTTATTATCGATACTATAATTAACCAGAAATCAGTAAATGAATCTGAAAACGATAACGAAAAACTGTTTTGTATCTATGTTGCTATTGGCCAAAAGCGCTCAACGGTAGCTCAATTAGTCAAAACACTGGAAGATTATGATGCTTTGAAATATTCGATCATTGTCGCTGCCACTGCATCCGATCCAGCTCCCATGCAATTTCTCGCACCCTACACAGGGTGTACAATGGGAGAATTTTTCCGCGACAATGGAAAGCATGCCGTAATATTTTACGATGATCTATCAAAGCAAGCTATTGCTTATCGTCAAATGTCACTTTTGTTGCGCCGTCCACCGGGTCGTGAGGCTTTTCCTGGCGATGTTTTTTATCTCCACTCGCGATTGCTTGAAAGAGCAGCAAAGATGGGAGATGGTGCTGGCAACGGTTCTCTGACAGCGCTCCCAGTGATTGAAACTCAGGCGGGCGATGTTTCCGCCTATATTCCCACGAATGTAATTTCCATTACAGACGGACAGATTTTTCTTGAAACAGAACTGTTTTTCAAAGGTATACGTCCGGCGGTAAATGTTGGGCTTTCTGTGAGCCGTGTCGGGTCTGCAGCCCATGTAAAAGCAATGAAACAAGTTGCAGGTTCAATAAAGCTTGAACTTGCACAATATCGGGAAATGGCCGCTTTTGCGCAATTTGCATCCGATTTAGACGCTTCAACACAAAAACTACTGGCAAGGGGAGCTCGCTTAACAGAGCTCCTCAAGCAATCACAATACTCCCCATTACCAATGGAAGAACAGGTAATATGTATATTCACCGGAGTAAAAGGCTATTTAGATGATATTAACGTTTCAGACGTGACCCGCTTCGAACAACGGTTACTCGAGGAAATTCGTGACAAGGGCAGTGATATTCTGGAGATAATCAAGAATGAAAAAACGCTCTCCGAAGCAACCGAGGAAAAATTATCTGCTTTTCTCAGCAATTTTGTTAAATCCTTCGTTTAATCATTAAGTCTATTTTTCTATAGAGCAATAGTAGAACAAATCAATGCCAAGTCTTAAAGATCTCAAAACTCGGATTAGCAGTGTTAAATCAACTCAAAAAATTACGGCAGCAATGAAAATGGTTGCTGCCGCGAAGCTCCGCCGAGCACAAGAAAATGCTGAGGCTGCTCGCCCTTATGCTGAAAAGATGAATCAAATTACTGCAGCTATCGCAACAAGTTTTTTTGGTATAGAAGGCGCCCCTGACATGCTTGTTGGAAAAAAGAGTAACAAGGTTTACCTTCTAATTGTTTGTACAGCCGACCGAGGTCTTTGCGGTGGTTTTAATAGCTCAATTGTCCGAGAGGCTCGACGAATAGTTGAAGATTTAACTTCTCGAAAAAAAACTGCAAAACTCCTTTGCGTTGGGCGCAAAGGCCGCGATAATCTTAAGCGTACGTTCGCCAGTGATATTATTGACACCTATGAGGGCATTGGAAAGCAAGGGGTCAGCTTTGAAGAAGCTATAGATATTGCTAGCCGTGTAGCTGATATGTTCGAAGCGGGAGAGTTTGATGTTTGTACAATTCTATTTAATAAATTTCAATCTGCAATGACTCAAACTACCACCCCTCAGCAGATTATTCCGTTTAATAACCCTCAAACGACTGCCCCTGAGAAACCTGATAATAGCGGGTCAGACGCTGTCTACATATTTGAGCCAGACGAAGAAGAAATTTTAGCAGATCTCTTACCGCGCAATCTTTCTGTACAAATTTTTCAAGCCTTATTAGAGAGCTCTGCATCGGAACATGGAGCACGCATGACAGCTATGGATAATGCGAGTCGCAACGCGAATGATATGATTGATGGGCTAACCCTTACTTATAATCGAACACGTCAAGCAGCTATTACAAAAGAATTAATAGAAATAATTTCTGGTGCAGAGGCGCTTTAGATATATGGCCTGCTTAACTCACGTTTAATAGGAGAATCATGCAATGGCAACAAACAATCAAGGTAAAATAAGTCAAGTTATGGGTGCAGTTGTCGACGTGCAATTTGAAGGAGATCTGCCAAACATACTTAATGCCCTCCACTGTGAAAACAAAGGAAAACGCCTAGTTTTGGAAGTTGCTCAACATCTGGGCGAAAATGCAGTTCGTACAATCGCTATGGATTCAACAGAAGGTCTCCAACGAGGTCTGCAAGTGGATGATACCGGAGAGCCTATCACCGTGCCAGTTGGACCTGAAACCCTTGGCCGCATCATTAATGTCATTGGTGAAGCCATAGATGAGCGCGGTGACGTAACCGCAAAACAAGCCCTGCCCATACATAGGCCAGCGCCTGAGTTTGCAGACCAATCAACAGAAACTGAAGTATTAACGACCGGTATAAAGGTTGTTGACCTTATAGGTCCATATGCAAAGGGTGGGAAAATCGGCTTGTTCGGTGGTGCAGGTGTTGGAAAAACTGTGCTGATCATGGAATTAATTAATAACGTTGCCAAAGGCCATGGCGGATATTCGGTTTTTGCCGGAGTTGGTGAACGGACCCGTGAAGGAAACGACCTTTATCATGAAATGATTGAATCCGGCGTAATTGACTTAAAAGGCCCAAATTCAAAAGCAGCTCTAGTCTACGGACAAATGAATGAACCACCGGGGGCACGGGCCCGTGTCGCCCTAACAGGCCTCACGCAAGCTGAATATTTTCGCGATGAAGAAGGTCAAGACGTTTTATTTTTTATCGATAATATTTTTCGTTTTACACAAGCTGGGTCTGAAGTTTCGGCTCTTCTCGGACGCATACCATCTGCCGTTGGATACCAACCAACTTTGGCAACAGATATGGGTGCTATGCAAGAACGGATCACCTCTACTACTAAAGGGTCAATTACTTCGGTGCAGGCTATTTATGTTCCTGCGGACGATCTCACTGACCCTGCTCCCGCAACTTCATTTGCTCACTTGGATGCAACAACCGTGCTAAGCCGTCAAATTGCTGAACTTGGTATATACCCAGCTGTCGACCCGCTAGATTCTACTTCCCGTGTTCTTGACCCACGAGTTATCGGCGAAGAACATTACGATACAGCAACACGGGTCCAGAAAGTCCTCCAAACATATAAATCCCTGCAAGATATCATTGCCATCCTTGGAATGGATGAATTATCAGAGGAAGACAAACTAACAGTTGCGAGGGCGAGAAAAATTCAACGCTTCTTGTCACAACCATTTCATGTTGCCGAGGTTTTTACCGGCACACCAGGGGTTCTCGTGCCACTAGAAGAAACCATCCGTGGCTTCAAAGGGATTGTTGATGGTGAGTATGACCACCTTCCTGAAGCCGGGTTCTATATGGTTGGTACTATTGAAGAGGCTATAGAAAAATCAAAACGACTAGCAACTGAAGCAGCGTAAGATTTGATCAAAATAGGATAAAATTAATGGCCGAAAATATTGAATTTGAGTTAGTTACTCCTTCTGCGCTTGTCATGTCAGAAGCGGCTGAAATGGTTGTTATCCCGGGCGCAGAAGGGGATCTTGGTATTTTACCAAACCATAGCCCTCTAATCGCCACGCTCCGCCCAGGAATACTAGATATCTACGAAGGCGGGAAAAGCATGCAAAGAATATTTGTTAGCGGTGGGGTTTGCGAGGTGCAACCTGAAGGATGCACAATTTTAGCAGATGAGGTTTTGACCGAAAATGAGATTACACGAGCAAGTGCAGAAAAACGACTAGTTAAGGCAAAAAAGACCCTGGAAGAAACTATAGCACATGCTAAAAATTTTAGAGAAGTAAACGATGCACAGAAAAGATTGGCGATAGCAAAGGAGTTAATGAGTATCGCAGAAAAGATTGAAAAAGGCAGTTAATGTTCTCAAGTTCTTATTGGCTTTATGTTTTGCGGAAGACCGGTTGTCTATTTTTATGTATAATGTGTTACAAATTGTTGTCCGGCAAGAATAGATGTTCTACCCTTACGGTAGAAACTTCACATATAAGATTTTTAAAGATTCAGTCGATCATTTTGCCACTGTCAGTTTGAAAGCTGCTCTTGAGGGAATCACATGTTTTTAATAGATGTTCTCGCAATAATCTGGCTAATCGCTCACCGTCCCTCGACTCGAGGGCCTCAAGTATAATTTCATGTTCGCTCATTGCACAGGTCCAACGTTCACGCGATATATTTGCATGATGACGAGCCAGTCGAATTTTTCCTGCTAGGTTCTGATAAAGAGCCGCTAGAGTTTCATTGCCAGACGTCAAAACAATAAGATCATGAATTCGCTGGTTGTGGTGAAAATATCCAGTTAAGTCAGCTCGAGTATAGTACATCGCCATTTGAAAGTGTTCAGCACGGATCTCAGCGAGTCTCTCATCGCTAAGGTTTTCTACAGCAATTTCTCCAGCTAATGATTCAAGAACACTCATTACTGAAAAAATTTCATCAATGGCACGGGGCTCAATAAGTACAACCCTTGACCCCCGGTTAGGAAGTAATTCGATAAGACCTTCAGACTCTAAAACTTTTAGTGCTTCACGAAGAGGGGTCCTGGACAGCCCAAATTCCTGGCAAAGTTCTTTTTCATTAATACGTTCTCCTGGTGCCAGATAGCCGTTAAAAATTAGTTTGCGAACCCCCTTTGCCGCTTCTTTCGACAACGTAGCGTGACGGAAAGGCGTCTTGTCTACCATGTCGCAACAGGCTCAATCGAGCGTTCTAAGATTCGCGCAACATGCACTGCTTGTCTGTTCGTCCCATGAAGAATCTGGTGACGGCAGCTGGTACCATCTGCGACAATAATTGTCCCCACATCAGCAGAGCGTATAGAAGGGAAAAGTTTAATTTCCCCCATTTTCATCGATTCATCATAGGTTTCCACTTGGTAGCCAAAACCACCCGCCATACCGCAACAGCTAACGTCTAAAATATCCACGTCTAGATCAGGGATTAATTTTAAAACTTTTTTGACATCATTTATGTCAGATAAAGCTTTTTGATGGCAATGTCCGTGCACCAATGCTTTTGTCTCATTTAACGGTCTTAATTTAAAATTTGCGTTACCTCTACCCAATTGGTCTAAAATAAACTCTTCAAATAACTTTACGTGCTGGGCAATTATTTGCGAGTTTTCACCGGGGATCACTGCCATTAGCTCGTCTCGCAATGTTAATAAGCAAGATGGCTCTAGACCAATAACAGGGATATTCTTTTTTACGTAGGGCAATAAGGCCGTTAAAAGCCGTTTCATTTCAAACCTAGCCTCGTCTACTAGCCCGACCGAAAGAAATGTCCGTCCACAACATAAAGGTCGCTTGTTATCGACCGGTTGCAAAATTCTTAGATTATAGCCAATAGAAGAAAAAACATTCATGGCAGCCAATATGTTTTCCGGTTCGAAATAATAACTAAAGGTATCAGCAAATAATAATGCTGTTTTTCCATCATCAGATGGACTAGATAAATTTTGCTGTGGCAATAACCGATAAGGAGCTTTTTGCCACCTTGGTAATTGCCTGAAGCGACTAATTCCTAAATTTTTTTCAATTACAGTCTTCGACCCAGGGACTAAATCAAAAGAGTTTAGCATCCATCGTAATTTCTGAGCGAAGGGGGCATACCTGGGCAAGTAACCTATCAGCCTATCCCGAAGTTTTATTCCCTTATCCTGATTATACCGATATAAGAACTCGATTTTCATGCGAGACATATCAACACCGGTGGGACATTCACGCTTGCACCCTTTACAGCTAACGCAAAGCTTCATTACATCTAACATCCCGTCAGAAATAAGGGCATTTGCGCCTAACTGACCAGAAAGTGCCAACCGTAAGGCATTTGATCGTCCTCGGGTCAAATCTCGTTCATTTTTGGTGATTCTATAAGACGGGCACATTACACCAGAATCAAATTTTCTGCATGCCCCATTATTATTGCACATCTCTACCGCTTTTCCAAAATCACCCCAAAAACTCCAATCAAGTGCGGCACCAGAATTTTCAATCATGTAGTCCGATTTAAATCTAAATAGGGAACGGTCATCCATTCTAGGTGAACGAACTATTTTCCCTGGGTTCATCCGGTTTTCCGGATCAAAAGTATCCTTAATTTTTTCAAATGAGCGAACCAATTTGGAGCCAAACATTCTTTCATGAAATTCGGAACGAACCAATCCGTCTCCATGTTCACCTGAATGGGAGCCTTTGTATCCACAGATTAAATCAAAGGCCTCTTCTGCAATATTACGCATCTTTTTAATATCTAGCTCTTGCTTAAGGTTGAGAATCGGTCGAACGTGCAAGCAACCAACAGAGGCATGTGCATACCAGGTCCCATGAGTGTTGTATTTATGAAAAATTTCTGTAAGACGGGACGTGTAATCAGGAAGATCTTCAAGTCGCACTGCACAATCTTCAATAAATGAAATCGGTTTTCCATCTCCACGCATAGACATCATTATATTCAGTGCGGCTTTTCGCACACTCCAAACGGCTTTCTGTTCTTTTGTTCTTGTCACTTTCACAACTGACCGTGAAAAGCCTAAGTCACTTATAAGCTGGTCAAGATTATTAAGACGGGAAATATTCTCAGACTGGATCTCTTCGGAAAACTCAACTAATAACAGTGCTTCGGGTTTTCCTTTGACAAAAGTTTCAATCGTTTTCTTAAATAAGGGAATACTATACGCTAATGAGATCATGTTACTATCAACTAGCTCAACCGCGCTAGGGCCAAGTTTAACAATAGACTTCGTCGCTGCCATTGCCTGATTGAACGTTGAGAAATGGCAGATTCCAAGTGCTTTGTTTCTAGGAATCGGCTGAAGTTTCAACTCTATGGCAGCAAAGTATGCGAGTGTCCCTTCTGAACCAACAAGAAGATGTGCAAAATTTTGCCTATTAAGCTCTGAGTGCACTAAAGGGCTACTCCACTCTCCTCTAACTGGCCCCCCAGGTATCAGTGCATCAATATTGTAACCGCCAACTCTCCGCATTAAATCCGGAAAGCGTTTTAAAACTTCTTCTCTTTCCTCTCGACCTATTGTTTGAAGGGTAGACTTGAGTTCCGCCTCAAAGTTAAATTTTTCGGATTCCTCCGAACTCCCCTCGTTTTCTTCGCCAAACCACATTTTGGTGCCATTGGCAAGTATAGCATTTACTCTTTTCACATTGTCGCGCATGGTTCCATAAATGATTGATCGAGAACCACATGAGTTGTTACCTACCATCCCACCTATTGTCGCTTGAGCACTGGTTGAAACATCGACAGGAAACCAGAGTCCATAAGACTTTAGGTGCGCATTTAGATGATCAAGAACCAAGCCTGGTTCCACTAAGCATGTCTGTTTTTCCAGGTTAAACTCTAGTATTTTGTCTAAATATTTTGAAGAATCAATTACTATGCTTTCCCCGACGGTCTGGCCACATTGCGATGTACCACCGCCTCTAGCCAGTATCGATAATCCCTCCTCTTCAGCTATTTTCATAGCTGCAGCAACATCGGCTATTGATCTTGGGACAATGACTCCTATAGGATCAATCTGATAGATTGACGCATCAGTAGCATACATTCCGCGCGTAAACTTATCAAAGTAGACATCACCTTGAACCTTGGACTTAAAACACCCTTTTAAATTACGAATCATTTTAACCGTTACAAAAAAATCAATTTATGTCTTTCAAACCCTCAGAAACTTTTTTAATAACACAATGCTATCCTATAAATTGCATTCAAAAAAGAAAAATATATATTTTCCCTTTTTATTTAGTTACTTACATTTTATAAAATGAATGCAAACTATATAATGAGTCAAAAAACTATGACATATAATGATGGTTTCCATTTTCTGCAAATACCTGGACCTTCAAACATTCCTGGCGAAGTACTTCGCGCTATAGAAAAGCCAACAATCGACCACCGTGGTACCGATTTTGGGATGTTTACGAGAGAACTTTTAGAAAAAACAAAAAAAATCTTCCAAACTGATAGCCCTATAATAATTTTCCCTGCTAGCGGTACGGGGGCTTGGGAAGCTGCGTTGGTCAATACACTTTCACCTGGTGATAAAACACTAATGTTCGAAACTGGACATTTCGCATCTCTTTGGAATGACCTTGCAATCAAATTAGGCATTAAAACAGAGTTTATTGAGGGGGACTGGCGTCATGGAATTTCTAGCGATAAATTGCAAGAACGTCTCTCAGCCGATCGCAAAAAAGAAATTAAAGCTGTTTGTTGTATCCACAATGAAACATCCACTGGGATAGTTTCTAATATTGAAGACATCCGAAAGGCAATTGATTCTGAAAATCACCCCGCTCTTCTACTTGTTGACACCATTTCTTCGTTAGGGTCTATTGACTACCGACATCAAGACTGGGGCGTTGATGTGACAATCGCATGTTCCCAAAAAGGTTTAATGCTTCCCCCTGGTTTAAGTTTCAATGCCATTAGTGAAAAGGCCCTTTTAGCTTCTAAAAAAGCTAAATCAGCTCGTTCTTATTGGGACTGGGAACCTATGCTAAAAAATAACATTGAAGGTTTTTTCCCTTATACACCTGCAACAAATTTATTATTTGGTCTTGATGTAGCATGCGATATGCTGTTATCAGAAGGTTTAGATAGCGTTTTTATAAGACACGCCCGATTTGGTGAAGCAACACGTCAGGCAGTTCAGGCTTGGGGACTTGAAACAGTATGCATGGAGCCCTCTCAACACTCTAATGTTTTAACTGGCGTATTTGTGCCTGAAAATCACGATGCTGATCACGTACGAAAAATTATTCTCGAGCGATTTAACATGTCGTTAGGTACTGGCTTAGGAAAATTAAAAGGAAAAGTTTTTCGAATAGGCCATTTAGGTCACTTCAATGATCTAATGTTAATTGGCTCGCTCGGAGGAGTGGAAATGGGATTTGAATTAGCGGATATACCGCATCAAAAAGGCGGGGTTTCTCGAGCAATGAACTATCTTATATCTACTGCCACACAATAAATTCACTGTTTTGAAGTTTTGCTCCTAGTGGTCCTTATAAAGGGGTCATATCTCCTGAATACTTCAACGCCAATTGCGTTCTCTCGCCATAGATAAATAACTGACCCGTCACATTGACTCTATTTGGAGACAAACATGAACGAAAAAAAGGCCGGTCCACTACAAGGTTTAAAAGTAATTGAACTCGCCCACATAATGGCTGGTCCTGTTTGCGGTTTGATGTTGGCGGATATGGGGGCAGACGTGATTAAGGTTGAGCGTGTTCCTAGTGGCGACGATTCCAGGTTTTTTACCCCTCCCGAAATAGATGGGGAATCCGCTGCTTTTATGATGATGAACCGAAACAAACGAGGAATTGCCATTGATCTTAAATCTGAAGCTGGCGTAGAGGTGCTTAAAACCCTTTTAAAAACTGCCGATGTTGTAACCGAAAATTATAGACGAGGAACAATGGAAAAACTCGGACTTAAGTACGATGCGCTGCGAAAGTCTAACCCTGGCCTAATCTATTGTGAAATTTCAGGATTTGGACGGACTGGCCCTTATCGAGACCGCCCAGGTTTTGATCTAATTGCTCAAGGAATGTCGGGCCTGATGGCAATTACAGGAGAAGCTCCGGGAAAAGCCCCGTGTAAAGTGGGCGCCCCTGTGACAGATATTACGGCTGGAATCCTGGGTGCACTAGGAATAGTTGCAGCTTACACTAATCGACTGAAAACAGGAGTAGGAGATAGAGTGGACACCTCACTCTTCGAAGCTGGGATCATACACACCTACTGGCAATCAGCCATCGCACTAGCAACAGGTGAGTCGCCCCAACCCATGGGATCGGCACATCCACTGAATGGTCCCTACCAAGCTTTTCCAACTGCTGACGGCTGGATTACCGTAGGTGCTGCCAACCAAGCTAATTGGAAACGTTTGTTGATGGTTCTCGAAGTTCCAGAATTAGCTGCTGATGCGCGGTTTCATGATAACTCTATGCGGATGAAACATCGAAAGAAACTTGAAATCATTCTTAGTGATCTTTTCCGTCAACAAACTTCTTCTTTTTGGCTTGAAAAGCTAGAAAGAGGGGGGGTCCCAGCGGGTCCCGTATTGGACATCTGCCAAATGCATTCAGACCCTCAAGTAAAGGCACGCGAAATGGTCATTGATATTAATCATTCAAAAATTGGATCTCTACCCACAATTGGCCTCCCCATTAAATTTACAAATAACCCCGGTGAAATAACATCGGGCGCACCTCTATATGGTGAACACACCCGGGAGGTTCTAAGGGAATACAATTATTCCGAAAAGGAAATTGCTGATTTAATTGACGTTGGCGTCGTAATTGCCTGCTGACGCTAGAAACAGAAATCGGACTTTCGAAAAATGTGGCAATTCCCTTTTGCTCGCGCATAACTTCGTTATTTGCTAACTTGATCCGACCTTAAACTCCTAAAAAGCTCCTTTGAATAGGCCACATATTTGCAATTTATTCTGACTTTTTATCCCTTGGCGAACCCTTTTTCACTAGATCAAGTTCCGCTGTTCTTCTTAATTCTTCTCGTTCTCTTAGATAATCGTCAGTTGTTTTTGGTATTGGAACAGCCCCCGACGCCAAGGGGTTAGCATCATTTTCCGCCATGTCAATGATCCTACAATCGTCACACATCGAGAGTCGGTCAAGTGCCCCTGCTTTGGAAAACATTGGATGATTAGTCAATTTTTCTGTCATCTTTTTAATAGTTGCTTTTGTAGCAAATGGCTTTCCACAGCGAATACATTCAAAAGGGTCCTCTTCTTTTATCAATTGATAGGCTTGTGCGGTTGGCAAAAAATTTAAACGAGGGTTTAGCGTTATCACGTTTTCCGGACAAGTTCTTTTGCAAAGCCCGCACTGTACACACGCATCTTCCATAAAACTTAAACTAGGTTTATTCGGGTCATCTTTAAGTGCGCCAACAGGGCACGCTCCAACACATGCGAGGCACAATGTACAGTTATCTGACTCCACCTCAATACTGCCAAAGGGAGCTCCAGTTGGCAGCTTAACTTTATCAACTCGATTTGGCGCGTTCGAATGCAGCTCATTTAACGACTGGCGCAAGAGCGAGCGTTTACGGCCGGTAGGTATAAACTGGCCACTTGGAAGACCTGGAAATGGTTCAAGCACATGCAAAAAATTTTCTATGGTTTGGGGGTCTTCCTCACATAAAATTAATGACCGACCGTCTCCATACCCTAAACTTTGTAGAACGATATCTGCAACGGAAAGTTCAGTTTCAAATAATGGCAACTCGTGCTTTTTCGTGGGGGGAACTAAAATTATCACGCGCTCAAATCCAAGCGCTGATGCAGTTAACATAAAATCTAATCCCACCATGCTTGATTCATTTACAACAAAAGGAATAACATTGGCTGGTAAGCCGCGCCCAAACCGAGCCATAGCCGCAACCATCTGATTGCCCCACTCCCCATCATAAACTAAAATCTGTGGATTTTCGCCACCCGCCTTTTTATATGTGTCAACAAGGGCACGTAACCTTATCATTAAACCATTATCTTCTGGCAAAGAATACCGAGCAGCCCCCGTGGGGCAGGACGATGCACAATTCCCGCATCCTCCACAAATATAAGGGTCAAAGGATACCTTATCATCTTGAGAGCTAATAGCGTTTGTGGGGCAACTGTCTAAACATTTAGAACAGCCAATAATTTGACTTGAAGCATGGGCGCAAATAGAAGGGTCATAATTTATATATTGAGGCTTTTGGAACTCCCCAACCATATCGTAAAGTTCTAGAAGAGTTTCTGCAACAAGCGCTCTATTCTTGGGATCAGGGTTGTAATAACCATCACGGTGCACAGATGTGCCAAACAATGGTTTTTTTTCTCTAAGATCCAAAATCAGATCACAGTCCAACACTGCCTTATCAGACTCCCCATCAAATATCAATTGGGTCTGAGACGATGGGCTAGCAACTTGGAAATTTATTATTTCTAAATTGAAGGCACCTAAATAACCTGATGCTGTGATGATTTCACCCGAAAATATTGGGAATTGCGAAACATTAGGTGCTACAGCAGTAGAGTTAGGTTCCAGTAATACAGTGGGCTCTAGCCTTCCCGAGAGATTTTTTGCAGCCTCTATAGCCTTTTCATCGTTCCCTAAAATGATCAATCTGCCTTCTGATTTCATGGTTACTGATCTTGAAGGAGAGATATCCAAGGCTGCTTCCGAAATAAGCGCCGCTATTTTTGCAGATAGATTACGTGAAGGCTTTTGTTTTCTGCCGTCTTCAGACCATCCAGCAGTTTCACGTATGTTAAAAAAATCGATGTTCAAAGACTCTGTATCTGCCTCCGATACACAATCCAAAAATAATGGGGCTTCCTGAGTACAACCAACCATTAACGGCGCACCGTGACTTGCAGCAATCTCAAATTTCTCTAACTGTTTGCGGCACAGGTGACTCGCAATTGATAAATCGCCCTTACCTCCCAACGATTCACCAATTTTTTTCCCATCGATAGTCATTGTATTTTCGCAATTACATATTAGGAGTTCCTTACCATTTAATTTCATGATTTTCTAAGCCCTCCCACTCTAATACCGATTGCCGGCTTACTTTATCGTCTTCAAGAATTTAACATTGCTAACATATTTAATCTCAATATAACACCAACATCTTTTTTTACTTGGGATAGGTCAAAGTTGTTTTGTGATTCTTATTTCCCCTCTGATACGTAAGACTTATCATATTTCCAGGACGGTATAGATGAAATATTGAAAAAAAGTGACTTGGGCTATTTATTTTTTTGCTATCTATGAAAGTAATAACATCTCCTACTTCCAGTCCGGCCGCTTCGCCTGCGCTTTCAGACTTAATAGCCTGAACCAACACTCCGGACTCGCCTGCCCGCCTTTTCTTGGGCAACGCTGTTAAGCTAATACCCGGGTCTCTCCTCATGACTTTTCCATATCTCTTTAAATCATCCACAACACGAGTTACTAAGGGCATAGAAATAGCAAAATTGACACCAATATTCGCATCACTAGATTTTGTAAAAATAGCAGAAACTAAACCAACTAATTCGCCCCTTAAGTTAACAAGAGCTCCTCCTGAGCCCCCAGGATTGACCGTTGCATCTGTTTGGATGAAATCTTCAATCAAATTAAAGCCGGTCCCTGTTCTGTGGACCCCAGACACTACCCCACAAGTTACTGATAGCCCAAGGCCAAACTGGTTGCCTACAGCACAAACCTTGGTGCCCAAGACTGGGATCGACGAAACTTTCAAAACTGGAAAATCAATTGGCGCTTTTAAAAGAGCTATGTCAGTTGATGGGTCACGTGCAACTATTTCAATAGAGATCTCGCGCCCGTCGGCAAGTCGTATCTGCGCTGACTGAGCCAAACCGATTGCATGATTATTGGTCACCAGGTATCCACCTGGCCGTATAGCAACTGCAGTTGCTTCTGGCTCATCATAGTTTTTCCGATTCTTAGGCCATTCCGGTAGCAAAACCACAACGGAAGGAAGAACATTGATCTTAAAAGCAGACGCACTTCCTGCCAGAAGCATGAAAAAAAGAGGTATTAAAAAACAACCACGCATTAACCTAATTAGAGCTTTCAAATCAAGACCCCCACCAATAGAAAACCAACAAATCTCTCTTCAGAGCACGCCTTCGTTGATTTGCCTGAACCAAGAACCCAGGTTTCTTGTCGATGCCACACCTGCTTCCTGTCTCTTGTTCTTGTCCTTTCCTATCTCATCTATCGAACGTGCTTGATGTTCCATCCCAAACTACCTGAAAACTTTATGCGTCGCATAATTCTGAGGATCTAGTTATTTAAAATTTTGCCTGAGAGCCCCGTCAATTTACAAACAAACTTTGATCTACAAATAAGGCGTTCAGTGGCACAATATTTATTACTCACGTAAAACTGACTGCCCATTCAACGCGTAAAAAATTCACAAGTTTGTCCCTCTCGCAAGAATATGGCCTCCCAGAGAGGATTTGAACCTCTGACCTTTGGATTAGGAATCCAACGCTCTATCCGACTGAGCTACTGGGAGTCCTTGCTCTGGGCCATGCAATTCGATATTTCCAAAAATAACCACCAACTAGTCATCTATTCTATTTTCATAAACAATTCGTGTAAAAAATTCGTGACCGCAAACGCGTCACAACATATTGCCTTTATTACCAATGTTAGCCCCTAAAATAGGAGGGTGTATATGATATCGATTCCACTCTATCCAACCAAATTACTGGACTACTTTACAACCCTCAATAGGGCCAAACAAGATTAGATCTGCCCCAACCCGAGAACAAAAAATGTCGCCATTTTGGCTGTTCTGGCAAAACAACTAATTTAATATTTTCCGATTTCTTGACGTCTCACATTCAAATAATTCATTTATACCATTTAGTTAAATAATTTTTCAAATGGGATCGAATAATTAATCATGAACGATTCAGTGCCAGGATTATCATCACCTAAACTAGCATTCGAATAATGCGATATTGACAAGCCTAAACGAGATCTGTCATCAAAACGGTACGCTACTTCTAACTGGGAACGAAACTCAATAACGTGTCCTAAATCTAAGTCATCAGTAGCTCCGCGCCAAAGAGTTGGTGCAAAGCTTGGCGTGGTAACCCAACGTGGACCCCAGTATATATCTAGAAGCACACCGGCCCCTATAAAAGTCATCGCATTGCTGACTCCGGCTAAAGTAAGAAATGGCTTGAATTGCCAGAATTTCTGAGCTGATCTGTACTCCACTCGAAACTCCGCTCCAGGATCCTTTTGCCTGTTAAAGTCGAACCAACCAGCTGAAATCGTCAAAAAATTGGGGTCCTCTGCTTTTGAGCTAATAGGCACGACAACGCTTAAAAGTAAAACGCACAGTAATAGATTGCTAATCCACGTATTCGAGAAAAAACGAATTATTCGCACTTTTACTCCTTGATCTTCAATCATCGCACTAAGTGCGCATAATACTTTTTTATACTTTCTAAGCAAGGGCCTCCCTTTTACACTTAAACATAATCCTTCATTTTTTCGGTGGCGTTTACTAATGCTGCCCTTGTTGCCGGTTCCATTGCCGAATGTCCAGCATCGGGAATAACTACTAATTTTGCTTCTGGCCAACGCTCACTAAGATTAAATGCAATCTGAATTGGACAAATAATATCATAGCGACCATGTACAATAATTGATGGCACGTGTCGCAAATTGCAAATTGAATCCAACAAATAATTATCAGGGAAAAAGCAATTCGCCATAAAATAGTGTGCTTCTATCCTTGAAAGAGCCAGTTCATTTACCATTTTTTTGTGCGCGTTACTTGTTTTTTTTGTCAGCACCAAGCGCGAACATGCATTTTCATAAGCCGCCCATGCAGTAGCGGCCGGCCCGTAAATCTGTTCATTGGAACTTACCAATTTCTCATAGTAGTTTTCTAGAAGGTCTTTTCTCTCATTTTTTGGGAGAAATTCGTAAAACTTTCTAGCAGCCTCTGGAAAAATATATCCCATTTTAGAAAGAAACCACTTTATTTCGCTTTTGGAGCCTAAAAAAATGCCTCGAAGCACTAACCCAGCACATCTTTCAGGATATTGAACTCCGTAGGCTAATGCTAGGGTTGCGCCCCAGGAACCTCCAAAAAGAAGCCAACGGTCAATCTCCAAATGCTGGCGAAGTGTTTCAATGTCGCGAATAAGGTGCTTTGTTGTATTAGCAAAAATAGATGCATAGGGTATAGAGTTACCAGCTCCACGTTGATCAAAAAGAATAATCCTATAATGCTTTGGGTCAAAAAACTGTCTGTCACGCGGCGCCGAGCCTGCTCCCGGACCACCATGTAAAAACAATGCGGGAAAACCTTCTGGATTTCCCGTTTGTTCCCAATACATTTTATGGCCTTCTCCAATCGGCAGCACACCTCTCCGATAAGGTTCTACAGGAGGGAACAATTTTTTCTCCTCAGGATGTGCTGAGCACATGATTAGCAAGTTGTGTTTTTCGCAGGAAAAATGCTGCCCACATCATGGGGGCTAACAAAATCAAATGCTTAAAAAGCATTAGTACCTAAAGCAGCTCCTACAAACTCCGGATCTTCGGGCTTAATATAACCGTGTCGAACCAAAAAATCTATAGCCACTAAACCCGAGTTAAATTTAAAGTCGCTTCCTTCTGCAAGGCTTTTTTTTACTTTACTCAATGGCCAGAGGAAAAAATCACTAACTTCGCCATCGACATTCATGGGAACAAAATTATCAGGAAGCTTGAGGTCAAAAACGAATTCCATATCGTGGCGGAGTCCATCAGGGCGTTCTGTCAGGTAGGTGACGACACCGACTGATTGCGCATTTTTTGCAATTTCGCGCGGAATTGACGCTTCTTCCCAACACTCCTTAATAAGATTATCCTTAACGGATATACCAATTGGCATTCCGCCTGCAACTATTTGATCAAATTTTCCAGGCCCTGTAGGCTTCAAATGGGAACGCTTTCCTACCCACATCAGGGTTTGTTTTTTTCTTTTGACATAACCGTTCAAGTGTACCCCACTCCCTCGAACTCCCAACAAAGAAACAGCTGCACGCTCTACCGAGAGCAATGGCTTCCCCCCAAATCGCCGCACAACTGGATATTGTTCGTTTCGCCAACCTGGGACAAATCCCATTTCACGAAGCTTCAGCAAAACCTTTTCCACAGCTTTTGTCCGCTCATCAGGTGTTTTTAGACGCGGGTTTACGTGTAGCTTGCCGTTTTCGGATAAGAAAGTGGGCGAAAACGAACTATCGATCAACCTAGATGCGAACTTCTTTTCTGTATAACCGACATGCTGGTTGGCAACAAAAAAATGAACATAGCGGTCCGGATTAAATAGTGAACATTCGGCAATCCTATCCAAGAGTCCCATTTTTAATCTCAAAAAAAATCCAACAAACTTTTTTTCATTTGTTTTAACTGGGCCGCCTAACTATTTAGCTCTCGATGGACTTCTACAGTGCTTTTGCGCCGACTTAACTTTTCTGTTGCCAATCAAACAATAATAAACTTAACAACTAAATATTTTTTTGGTAAAATAAGAATTGCCAAGCTTCCTTGAAAATCCACCGAACACCAAATTTCAATTTAAACACTGACTACGCAATCGCCGGCTGCCTGCCTCGGATGCCCTTTGCTTTCTCATCTCTTCCGGGCCGCACATAAGCCGTTTTACAATGCACATCACAATACGGCTTATCTGGCACTACCTTTTCACCACAAAACCGAAAATCAGATGCACCTGGTTCCCCATATGGCCAAACGCACATATTTGACCGCAACTTTTCCAAGTCAATTATTTCGGCAGGTTTTTTTATTTTTTGCTTGATCGGTGATCCGCGTTTAGGAAGCCCCAATCGATGGACCTTTCCAACAACTGAATTTTTTGTTACCCCTAATTTACTTCCAATTACGCTAGTGCTATGCCCTTCCTTCCAAAAGACCATGAGAGCACTTATTCTCTCTGGCGTCCATTCGTATGTCATTAAGTTTCCTTTTGTACAAAAATTAGATTTGTTTTTTTGTTGAATATGTTAGCGTGGTATTGTTCGGTTGTTGACATTAATATAGCTATATATTGTGCATAAATACTAAAAATATACAACATATAATAATTAATACTAAATATAGATCAGCAAAATAGAGGGTGCTTCCGGACCGGTAAACTTACACCAGACCCCAGGCTATCAAAGTGACTTCCGAAATTTAATACTGAAGTTATAATGCAATTAAAGTATTTTAATCTTAAAGAGACTTGAAATGGTTATCAAAAAACAAAAGGACTTTAAACGCTGGGCTGATCAGGCGAGAGTGGAATTAGCAGGACGGCCACCTGATGACCTTCATTGGAAGACGCCAGAAGGAATACAAATTAAGCCGTTATACACATCCAAAGATCTTGAAAAGCTTGACAACATAAACAGCCTACCTGGGATGGAACCGTATATACGTGGCCCAAAAGCTACTATGTATGCTGGGCGACCGTGGACTATCCGTCAATACGCAGGGTTCTCAACTGCGCACGCGACAAACGAATTTTTTCGCAAAAGTCTAGCCTCAGGACAAAAAGGACTATCTGTTGCATTTGATCTTGCCACACACCGGGGTTACGATTCCGATCACCCTCGCGTGGTTGGCGATGTAGGGAAAGCAGGGGTCGCTATTGACACTGTAGAAGATATGAAAGTTCTTTTCGAAAACATTCCGCTCGATAACATGTCTGTATCAATGACTATGAACGGTTCCGTACTTCCCATCATGGCAATGTATATTATAGCAGCCAAAGAACAGGGAGTGCCTCCTGAAAAGTTATCTGGGACCATCCAAAATGATATACTAAAAGAATTTATGGTTCGTAATACCTATATTTTTCCACCTGAGCCATCCATGCGAATTGTAGCTGACGTCATAGAATATTCGGCCAAACATATGCCAAAATTCAATTCCATTTCCATCTCCGGTTACCATATGCAGGAAGCAGGAGCTACAGGTGTCCAGGAATTAGCATATACGCTAGCTGATGGCCTCGAATACGTCAGGGCTGCTTTATCTGCAGGGCTTGATATTGATAGCTTTGCCCCGCGTTTATCCTTCTTTTTTGGAATAGGAATGAATTTCTTTTTGGAAATTGCAAAGTTGAGGGCGGCTCGCGTTATCTGGTACAAACTTATTCAGCAATTTAACCCTAAAAACCCCCGCTCAGCTATTCTTAGAACACATTGCCAAACCTCTGGCGTTTCCCTCACCGAGAAAGACCCTCACAATAATATAATTCGCACAACAGTTGAAGCAATGGCTGCTATTCTTGGTGGAACACAATCACTTCACACAAATGCATTCGATGAGGCTATAACGTTGCCAACCCAGCTTTCCTCCCATATTGCCCGTAACACTCAGCTAGTGCTCCAACATGAAACCGAAATTAAGCGTGTAATTGACCCACTTGGCGGAAGCTTTTACGTAGAGAGTCTCACAGAATCCTTGGTAGCCGAAGCCGAAAAGCTTATTGATGAGGTTGAAAGACTTGGCGGCATGACGAAAGCTATTATCAATGGTCTTCCAAAACAACGGATTGAAGAATCCGCTGCTCGAAAGCAGGCGCGAATCGACCGCGGTGAAGAAATTGTTGTTGGAGTAAACAAATTCCAACTCCCGTCGGAAGAGGAAATCGATATACTTGATATTGATAACAAAGTCGTTCGCAAAACACAAATAGAACTCTTGAAAAAAATAAGGACGGAACGTGATCAGAATGCCTGCGAGAATTCATTGAAAAATTTAACCATTGGGGCACAAACCGGCGAAAAAAATCTTTTAGACCTTTGTTGCATAGCGGTGAAAAAGAGAGCAAGTGTTGGCGAAATTACTGATGCCTTAGAAAAAGTTTTTTCCAGATATAAAGCTATACCGCAATCAATCTCAGGCATCTATGGTGCTGCTTACAGGGGCGACAAGGGCTTTAAGAAGATCCAAGCCGAAACAGAAAACTTTGCATCTCTTGAAGGTCGACGGCCTAGAATTCTTGTGTGTAAACTTGGGCAAGATGGCCATGACCGGGGTGCTAAAATAATAGCAACAGCGTTTGCTGATATCGGGTTCGATGTAGACCTCGGTCCTTTATTTCAAACTCCTAGTGAAGCAGCAAAAGAGGCTGTAGAAAACGATGTCCATCTAATCGGTGTTTCCTCGCAAGCAGGCGCCCACAAGACATTAGTTCCATCCTTAATAGACGAATTAAAAAGACTTCACGCGGAAAATATTTTAGTGGTATGCGGCGGGGTAATCCCCACTCAAGACTATGATTTTCTATCTTCCAAAGGAGTAGCAGCAATCTACGGCCCAGGTACAAATATACCGGCTGCAGCTTCAAATATAATAAATCTGCTTATAACCCAACGCAATTTAAGTTAGTATACCTTAGCAATCTAAAAAGTTAATATTTGCATAGAAAGGAAACAAAAATTTTTCGAACGGAACGTGGTCCAACATTCACGGTACTATTTTTTACTACTAGCAATATGTGTTGCTCGTGAGAGGGATCAATGAGTTGTCATACACTATTTAAAAAAAATAACCATGTTTGGCTAGTCTTTTCCAATCACGTTGAAAAATCAAGTGATCGATTATCGCTAAATCATCACGTTATATGCGCGGGATCATCTGTAACATTAATCGATCCAGGTGGCGTTAGTGATTTCCCAGTTTACCTATCTAACTTTTCCCAACAGATTTCACTTGAGCGCGTTAATCGTATTATTCTTACGTCCCTGGATGCTGCAGCAACTTCCAGCTTATCCTTGTGGCTTCAAGTGTTACCTAAGAATGTGAAAATCCTCGTTCCAAATGGCGCAGTTGGTAGGCTTTCCCACCTCGATTTTGAGGAAAATCTAAAGAATATTGCTGATGCCGGAGAAGAACTCGAAATCGAAAGTGGAAGCAAGTTAAACTTCATTCCAACAAACCATTTGCAAAGCCCTTTATCCATATCAATCTATGATACTTATTCTCGCGTTCTTTATTCTGGGATGATCGGCCAAAATTCATTTGAAATATCATTTCATGATACGCCTTTTCTTTCCGATTTAAATGAAACCCTTCCTTCTATGGTGGAATTTCACGATTTTTGGTTTCCAAAAAGGTCAGACCGAAAACAATGGGTAGAGCTTGTCAAAACACGTAAGATTGATTTTATCGCACCTTTAACGGGAGGTTGTTTTCGCCAAAAAGAAGCCCATCAGTTTTTAGAGGTCTTTGGAACGATGAAAGAAAAATACACCGCAGCTGCCCCATCTATTTCCACTGCCAAATCACCTGGCCCCACAAAAAAGACGGCTTCTATTGGTAATAATGACACACAAAACTCACTTGCCAGACTGAAGCCAGAAGATATGTTAAATCAACATTACCGGCTCATTACCAGAAGTGATTTTGATGGGCTAGTTTGTGCCATTATCCTTGAAGAGCTTGGCCTTATTGACGATATCTTGTTTGCCCATCCAAATCAAATGCAAGAGGGCGAGGTACCCGTTTCAGAAAATGATATTTCAACGAACTTGCCTTATGTACCAGGCGTTTTTGCCGTCTTTGACCATCATATTAGTGAAATAAATCGACTAGGGGCTTTACGGCATAACCATATAATAGACCCCGCTGCGCCTTCGGCGTCCCGTGTTCTATTTAATTTTTTTGGCGGAAAAAAAAATCTACCAAACATTGCAGATGAAATGCTAGCAGCAGTTGATCAGGCTGATTCCGCGAAATATGCCATGGAAGACGTCCTGTCCCCAAATAAATGGACTCTGCTTAACTTTGTTATGGACCCCAGAACAGGGCTTGGGCGCTTCCAGGGCTTCCGGATTCCTAACTATGAACTAATGATGAATCTAATCGATTTATGCCGAGAAAATTCCATTGTGGATGTGCTGGAACATCCAGATGTAAAAGAACGTATCGATTTTTATTTTGAACAAGAATCTCTTTTCAAGAATCAAATTAAACGCTGCTCAACAACATATGAAAATGTCGTTGTTATAGATCTAAAGGATGAAGATACTATTCATGTGGGAAACCGCTTTATGGTTTATGCCTTGTACCCTGAATGCAATGTTTCAATTCATGTCATGTGGGGTTTAGGAAAACAAAAAACTGTTTTTTCATGTGGCAAATCAATTTTCGACCGCACCTTAAATACTAATATTGGCGAATTGATGCTTACCTATGGTGGAGGTGGCCATAGCGATGTTGGAAGCTGCTATGTTGAAAATTCAATAGCTGACGAAGTCAAAAGTGCCCTTATCCAATCGATGACAAGTGGCACCTCTTAAGACCAGGCTATTGCTCCCTAACCTATGCAAAAAATTTAGGGGCTAACTAGTGCCCTAGAACGAAACACTCCTCCCAACTATATTCCTAAAAAAGGTCCACTAACAGGCTAGCTATTTAGCAATCAAGTGTTTGGTCCATCTCCCATTTTGTCAGGTGCTGAGAATATGAATCCCACTCCTGCAATTTCAGTTTTGCATAACTTTCGATTACTGCGTCACCAAATGCTTGATTGAGCACCTTGCTTTTTTGAAGTGCACGAATAGAATCGAGCAGGTTTAAGGGAAGTTTTTTCGCGTTCCGCACTGTGTGTCCTTCTGCATACATGTCTATGTCGTGTCGGGCTCCCGGGTCCCTTGAATTCTCAATGCCATCTAAACCAGCAGCAAGGACAGAAGCTTGAATCATATATGGATTAGCCGCTCCATCCATCAGCCTCAGTTCAAATCTACCAGGGTCAGGGATGCGTATCATATGAGTTCGATTGTTTCCGCCAAAGGTCACAGTATTCGGTGACCACGTAGCTCCAGAAATTGTGCGCGGAGCATTAATACGTTTATAGCTATTAATCGTTGGGTTGAAAATTGAACATAAAGCCTCTGCGCTATGTATGATGCCACCTAAAAAGGAGTATGCTTTTTTGCTTAGGCCCATCTCATCTTTACGATCAAAAAATAGGTTCTTTTTTCCGGTCTTATCCCAGAGAGAGACGTGAGCATGGCAACCGTTTCCGGTAAGGTTGACAAATGGTTTTGGCATAAACGTAGCTCTAAGATTGTGCTTTTCTGCAATGGATTTCACCATGAACTTGAAAAATGTGTGGCGATCTGCCGTAACCAAAGCATCATCATATTCCCAATTCATTTCAAATTGCCCATTTGCGTCTTCATGGTCATTCTGGTAAGGCCCCCAACCTAGGCTAAGCATGTTATCGCATATTTCTGAAATCACATCATATTGTCGCATCAATGCACTTTGATCATAGCACGGCTTTGTCTGAATATCGCGGTTATCGGCGATCGCAGTGCCATCTGAATTAATTAGAAAATATTCACATTCAACCCCTGTCTTCATTCTGAGTCCTTTTTTCCGAGCTCTCTCCAATTGTCGTTTAAGCATAACTCGAGGTGAAGCTTGAACTAATTGACCATCCATCCAGAGATCCCCGGCAACCCACGCAACGTCTGGCTTCCACGGCAATTGAATAATGCTACTCGGATCTGGCACTGCGAACATATCAGGGTGTGCCGGCGTCATATCTAACCATGCAGCAAAACCAGCAAACCCTGCCCCGCTCTTTTGCATATCACCAATGGCTGCTGATGGTACTAATTTCGCCCTTAGAACGCCAAAAAGATCGACGAAGCTAATCAAGAAATATTTTATTTTTTTCTGCTTAGCGATTACGGCTAAATTTTTGGGCATATCAGTAACTCCTCCTAACATGAAGACTAATCACTTATCAAGTTTATATTTTGTACACAGTCTATCAAGAGAAACTAAAGGGTACAGCGTAAAAATCCTTTTTTACAAAGAAAATTTTCTTTGTTGGTATTGTAACTACCATATCTTAGCGTTAGATATAAAAGACGTATTCAGAGTACACAGGAGTAAATCGATCTAACAAGTTAATTCATTGTTTCAAAAGGCGGAACGGATTTTAATTATGTGTGGTATTGCGGGAATTCTGTACAAGCAACAAAGAAGCGACGTCGCTATCGGCAAGAACCTGATAGACATGTTAGATGGGTGCCAACATCGTGGCCCTGATTCAACTGGATTTGCTCTTTACCATCGCCAAAAACCTGACCAGTTACGGCTTCGTTTTTTTGTTGGGACGGGAGATTCAGCACTTTCTTCTATTGAAGATATCGAGAACCAACTGGCTAAATTCCAAGCAAAAGTTCTTGACAAAGAATTTATAGGCCGCACTCTTAGAGTTACTGTGAAATTCTCTGGTGATATCCAGAAATTTGCATATGCAATTGAAAAGACAGCAAAAGTGATTTCTATTGGGAATAGCCTAGATATTATAAAAGATATGGGTGGTGCTCACGACGTTGATTCAGAGTACGGAGTAGAAGAATTTAAGGGTTCCCATGGGATTGGTCATGTGCGACTTGCAACAGAATCCGATGTTAAATTAGAAGCTGCCCACCCCTTTTGGGCGACGGGTTTTGCAGATATTGCAATTGTCCATAACGGACAAATTACAAATTATTGGAAAATGCGACGGCGTCTTGAACAACGTAATTTTAAATTTAATACAGACAATGACAGTGAGCTAATAGCTGTTTACTTAGCTGATATGTTGTCTAAAGGACAGTCTCTTATGGCAGCCCTTGAAACCTCCATCGAAGACATGGATGGAACATTTTCATTCCTGGTTTCTACTAAAGACGAAATAGGTTACGCGAAAGATCGATTGGCCGCAAAACCTATGGTAAAATTTGAAAATGAAGAGCTCATTGCCATAGCATCCGAGGAAGTGTCATTAAATCGCTTATTTCCAGGGCAGGCATTAAATACTATGGAGCCACCACCTGGTACTTTTGACACATGGCAAAAATCGACTTAAATACTACTGCTGTCCGCGCAGCAAATGAACAGATTCGGCAGGCGGGTGCTGCAGGAGAGAACGTTCAGATCCTTAACCCCGATGCTAAGCATCATATAGGGGTTGGGCTAACAGCTGAAATCCAGGTTCATATTAAAGGTTCAGCGGGTTACTTTTGTGGCGGGCTAACAGATGGCCCAAATTTTGAAATTGACAATAATGTTGGCTGGGGCCTTGGAGATAACATGCTCGAGGGTTCAATTGTCGTGAACGGAAACGCCGGCGCGATTGCTGGCGTTGCCATTCGGGGAGCTGAGGTTGTCATTCATGGAAACATGGGCTCGCGTGCCGGCCAGGTGATGAAAGAAGGAACACTTCTGTGCGCTGGCAATGCTAATTTTATGGCCGGATACATGATGTATGGTGGACGCCTAATCATTCTGGGAAATTCAGGGGAACGGGTTGGTGAAGATATGACCGGTGGGACAATATATGTTGCCGGGAAGATCGAAAGCCTAGGGTCTGACGCTACAATCACAGATTACGATTCTAAAGAATTAGATAGCATTCAGGATTTTCTTGAACGTTATAAAATTTCAGCTCCAAAAAAATTTCAAAAGATCGTCAATGCTGGAAAACGATTGCGGTATGCTTCTACCGAACAGCAAATTCGGTCCATACCCTTTTTCACATTCTCCGGTGCTTCGCAATACTGGAATCAAAAAATTCAGGAAGATATTTTTGTAAAATCCCAGATAGGTCGTTATCGCATTCGCGGATACGGTGGCGCAAGGACATTACCACACCTTTCTGACTTAGGGTTTAGGAGAGATCTCTCTAATTCCATTGAAGAAAGCAACCCTGTTTCAAAAGTTAATATGCATACCAAAATTGGTGGATTAAATGGAGCAAAGCCTTTGGATCTAAGCATGCCAGTAATGATTGCACCAATGAGTTATGGGGCCCTAAGCCGTTCGACAAAAATGGCGATAGGAATGGCATCTTCAATGTCAAATATTGCTGAAAATACGGGTGAAGGGGGCATGAGCGACGCGCAACGAGATGCGGCGTCACAGCTTATTTTCCAGTGTTTAGGGGGACGACTAGGATGGAATATCCATGACATGAAAAGAGCAGACGGCCTTGAAATCTACATTTCACAAGGTGCCAAGCCAGGTTTAGGTGGACAACTAATGGCAAAAAAAGTGACAAAAGAACTAGCTAAAATTCGAGGAATTCCAGCCGGTATTGATTTGCGGTCACCATCTCGACACCCTGACGTCCTAGGTGCAGACGACCTTGTCATCAAGATTGAGGAGTTCCGTGAAGCAACAAATTATCAACTTCCAGTTTCAGTTAAGTTAGGTGCAGGAAGAGTTCGGGATGACATTAAAATTGCAGCAAAAGATGGCTTTGATTTTATCGAATTGGATGGAATGCAGGGTTCTACCGGCGCTGGTAGCGCAGAAGTGCTTGAATATGTTGGAATTCCAACATTACCTGCGATTATAGAAGCCGTCGATGCACTAGAAGAGATTGGGCGACGTAAAAATATTGAAATTGTTCTAATGGGGGGACTTCGAGATGGCGTCGATGCAGTAAAAGCCCTATGCTTAGGCGCTGATGCCGTTGCATTTGGCACCTCAACTATCATTGCTGGTGGATGTATAGCCTGCATGCAGTGCCATGTAGGTCAATGCGTAACCGGAATAGCAACACAGGATCCCGAGCATGAGAAACGTTATAATCCAGAGATAGAAGCGAGAAATATTCACCGCTTTTTGGAAAGTGTCCGTTGGCAGATCGCAGCAATTACACTAGGATTGGGCTACAAAAACACTCACAAACTTAACCGCGATGACCTGGTGGCCCTAACTCCCGAAGCAGCCGAAATAACGGGTTTGGAACTAGTCCCGTCACGGAAAAAAGATTTACCAGATAAATTGCAAATGCGTATAGGTAATAGGTAATGGCTGTATATAATCTTGACCGGATAGACATGCCTGATGCGCCGTCTGAATATGAAGATCACACAAATGAACCCCACTTTGTCCCGGCGCCCTGCCAAGTTGCCTGCCCAGTCGGTACCGATGCGCCATCTTACATAGCATATATCTGGGAACAGAAATGGGAAAAGGCCTTTGAGGCGATTACCTCGACTAACCCATTTTCATCGATATGTGGTAGAGTCTGTGACGCCCCCTGCGAACCCGCTTGCCGTCGCACTGATAGCGATGGCCCATTAATGATCCGAAACCTAAAACGATATGTAATGGATCGTATAGCCCATGAATACAAACCAACGCCAATATTCGCTACTAAGGAAAAAAAAGTTGCCATTGTAGGCGCCGGGCCGGCCGGCCTTACTGCTGCCCACGATTTGTGCGTAGCAGGCTATGAGGTCCATGTTTATGAGATGTCTGATCGCATCGGGGGAATGATGATTTGGGGAATACCAGCGTTTCGGTTGCCAGCACAAATCATTGAAGAAGATATACAACGACTGGTCCAACGCTGCAAAAGCCTTAAAATCCATCTGAATTCTGAATTGGGAAAAGATATTACTTTAAATCAGCTAAAAGGCCGCTACGACGCCGTTCTCCTCACTATTGGCGCGTGGTGGGGAAAGGCAATGCATATTTCAGGAGAGCATGACCCCCGGGTCGTTGATGGTGTCTCTTTTCTGCGACAAGTAAATAATGGGGAGCGCCCAGAAATGCCCGATACGGTAGTTGTTGTAGGAGGGGGGGATGTGTCCATGGATGCATGTCGCGCTGCATTACGGCTGCCAGGCTGTAAACACGTAAAGGTAATTTATCGGCGCGGCCCCAACGAAATCCCAGCACGAAAAATCGAACTTGAAGGTGCCATAAAAGAAGGTGTCGAAATTCTATATAATACTCAGCAAATAGAGATTATTGAACGCGGAAACAATATTGCTATTCGATGCACCAAAACAAGGCCCGGGGATACTGGCACTGACGGCCGGAAAATCGCGCTTTCTATCCCTGGCACAGAGCATGAAATCATCTGTGGAATGGTTATAGCAGCAGTGGGTCAAAAAACAGTTTGCAGCGAGTTAGATAACCTTGGGCTAATACATAATGACCGAATCAAGACTACCTTTGATGGTATGTTGACCGACGACAAAAAGGTTTTTGCCGCCGGGGATGGTGCATTTGGAGGCTCGACAATTGTAGTGGCCATGAATCATGGCCAACGAGCAGCTTATTATGTAAACGCCTTTCTAGAAGGCCGCAAAGCCCCCCTTCCATACCGGACACCTTACCGCTCTAGGCGAGTGCCTGTTGCACAAGACATGATGTGGGAGCGTTTCCCTGTGCAAGAACCGATTTTCCACGGCTTGGGAGAAAACCCTGTCGAGTTCCCAGAGATCGAATCAACCTACGATGAAAAAACTGCAAGAAATGAAGCTGCGAGATGTTATCGCTGTGATGCAGAAACCGGATCAAACGACTATTCTGTTGTTCATCGAGAAGATTTGTTTTCTATGGCTAGGACTAATCCACTCGATGTTACAAAACATAAAGCTATGTTAAAGAAAAGACTTAAAATCAGGAAAAATCCTTTTCCTAAACAAAGAGAACCTACGATTGATGACTTGGTATTTTTGCCGGCTAACCTTTCGCGTCTAGTGATTGATCCTTATCGCGAATCTTGCAAAGTTTCTAGCGACATAGCGCAAAAAATTATGCTAGACCTGCCATTTTTTGTTGCCGGCTTCGATGATGCTCCCGCAGAGATTAGGGACTCCGTTGCCTTAGGGTTAGCGGACACCAAGTGTGTTTACGTGGGAAGGAATCCTCTCGGCCAAAACACCGCATGGATCCAACTCGTTTTTGATGGGGACCCGGTGCATAGCGATGCCTTAGGGGTAGTGCACGTGCTAAAAAGCCACATTCACCCCAAATTTGCCAAACGGGTAAATTCAAATCAATTGGCAGGACTATACATCAATGAACACCTTTGTCTCGAAGAGATTATTAAGCTTGCATTAGACAAAAAAATGGATTTCTTGCTTTTGGACGGTTCCAGCGACATCGGTGGTAGTTGGCCTGAGTTACGGGGGACCCCAAATCTAAGTATCATGCGGGAAACCATTCAATATCTAAGAAAAATACGCAAAGAGGAACAGATTGACCTCGTTTGGTTCGGTGGCATGCGATCCGGAACTGACGCTGCAAAATTAATCGGACTTGGATGTAAGGCAGTAATTTTTAGTGCCCAAGTTGGAATAGCAGTAGGGGGAGAGATCACTGAAAATTCAACCATCAAATTTTCAGCTAACCGAACTGCTAAAGAGCGTCGCGATGCTGTCGTAAGTATTATAAATGCAAACATTGGCGAATCCTCGATGATGGCAAGGTGCACCGGAAAAACGGTTTTGCAAAATATTGAGCCAGAAGACATGCGCTCCATAACCATCGACACCTCAAAGGCCACCGGTATACCAGTTGCCGGGACTGACTGGAAGTCAATGAATACACGTAATTCGTAGCGTCAAAACATTTATATAGAATAGCCTTAATTTAAAATTTTTATTTGGACGCGCAAAAACTATTATGACCTATTTTATTTTGCATAGCAGGCATTCCAAAACATTATTCGTTCTTATTGCTGGATGTATAATTGCATCGATTGGCTTTGGAGTTCGCGCATCGCTCGGCTTATTTCTTAATCCCATGACACTCGAGCTAGGTTTAGATAGGCAAACCTTTGCTCTCGCCCTAGCAATTCAGAATTTATTGTGGGGCTGCATGTTACCTGTCGCAGGTGCCTTTGCAGATCGTTATGGACCACGTTGGGTGATTGCCGGAGGAACTTTTGCCTATGCCTTAGGTCTCGTTGGAATGGCCTTTTCCACTACTGGCCTTGCCTTGCAATTAACTGCGGGAATTCTTATGGGTATTGGCATTGCGTTTACCGCTTTTTCTCTAGCAATGGCTGCAATGGCTAAAGTTGTTGGCCCAGAAAAACGTTCACTTGTCCTAGGATTGGGGACAGCTGCTGGCTCTGCGGGGCAAGTATTTTTTTCACCACTAGGTTTTGGTTTCATCTCCGCTTTTGGCTGGCATTCTGCATTGTTAATGCTCTCCATGGTGGTAATGCTAATGGTCGGCTGCGCCAGTTTTCTACCAACTGATGCAAATGTTAAAGGTGAAGCTGAAACCGATCAGAAACTCCATGAAGCAATTGTTGAAGCAGTCCACCACCATGGTTTTCTACTGTTAGGACTTGGTTTCTTTGTATGTGGGTTTCAAATTGCTTTTATCACTGTACATTTTCCGTCTTACATTTCTGACCTTGGTCTACCAGGCCATGTGGGTGCGTTCTGTATTTCGTTAGTTGGATTATTTAACATTGCCGGATCGTTTTTAGCAGGGATTGCCGGTCAGAAATGGAGCAAAAAACTTAGCCTGGCATCTTTATATTTTGCTCGTGCGATTCTTGTTATAGGTCTTATCCTGCTGCCAAACACTGAACTTAACCTTTACATCTTCTCAGGTCTAATGGGATTACTTTGGCTTGCCACTGTACCGCTTACTACAGGCCTGATAACGCAAGTTTTTGGGGTGAAATATATCGCTACACTATTTGGCTTGGTGTTCCTTTCCCACCAACTCGGAAGCTTTCTTGGCGTCTGGCTTGGTGGGTATATTTTCGATACTACAAACTCTTACGACATGGTTTGGTGGCTTTGTATCGCTCTTGGGCTTATTGCAACGTTGCTGCACTTATTAATTGACGAAGACCCCTTGCCACGATTATTCCAGCCTGGGGCCACTTGACAAATCCATTGCAGCTGGCTTTGTGAATCAATGTCGAACAACACAATATTCCTAAACATGCAAATTCCAACAATTACCTCTAATTCTTTTATATTCAAAATGCTAAAAACTTTTTGGAACATTTCACTTAGATCCAATCCAAAACCCTTTGCCGTTAACTTAAGCGTGAAAATTAAAATAGTTTTAAAATTTCTCAGGCTCTTTCTGTAGGATCGAACTGAAGACGACGTTGATATGTTTCCATTAGTTTCCAGCGCACAACAGGAATTTCCGATATAACAGACCCTGGAACAGTATATACTTCGGAATTGCTCAGCACCTTAAGCTTTTTCTTTGGCTTGCTCCCAAACAATACTGTATCCTCCCCAAAAAAATTACCACTTTGCAAAAACTCTACTGCTTTTCCTGCAAACACTGTTTCTACTCTGCCTTTTTTCATAATGTACAGTGTATTTTTCTTTATACCCCGTGACTTGAGACCCTTCCCCCATTTTTCAAGCTTCATTGAAGCTGCAATTTCAGTTTGCAATTCTGGAGAAAGATTTTCGCCAAACAACCACGAACGTAATAAGAAGTCTTGCAGCGTCGCATACCTGCTTATTTTTTTTACTATGCCTAATTTTTCCACCATTGATTGATAGAGGGCACTCTGTATCGTCAACGTCGTGACAAAACTAGTTGTTCTATAGGTTTCAGTGGGGATTTTATTCAACAAAACATCCAGTTCACCAATCATTGCGCCTGCAGACACCATTCCCTGAAAATCAGCACGACTATCAAGCATTTCAGCAGTCCCAGCTAATAACAAATAAATCTTACTAACTTTCTCCCCTTCCCTTAGCATAATCGTTTCTGGGTTAAACGTTTCTACTGGCTGATTTAAAAGCATTCGAACCAGGTGATCTGGAACATCCACTAAATACTTAAAAAGAAAGTTTGCAGCATAGCGCCGTAAATAGTCCTGGTAGGTTGGTATTAAAACATCCATTGCACCAAAAGTGGCTCCCGAGCCAATTTCTTTTTGGCTTTCAGTTAATGGTTTTGCCGTATGGGCAAGAATTATTTTTTTCGATTTGTCAGTTCTAAAATCTTCAGCATTCCCATGAATCATTCCTCCCCCAATATCCAGTTTTTTGATATCAACTGGGGTCATATAATTATCAACGACATCCTTCAGGCGCTCTTTTTTTATACCAGGACCACGTTTAGCTTTCGTCAGCATTTTGTTAAGAACCGCCCGACTTGCAATGTCGGCTAGATGTGCGTAAGAACGGTACCCGTCCACACCCATAGCCCTAAAGAACAAGATGTTTGTTTCAACCGGGTGTGGAGAAAAAACCGGTTTTACCTGTAAACCGTCTATGCTGTTCCACTCGCCGCCCTTTAAAATTTCCACGTCAAAATAGTGACTAAAATCTCTCTCTGATATAGTCATTAATGCCGCTAATTTTTTTGCCACTGACATTTGCACCGGTTTCGTAGCATAATATTTTATTCGACGGTCTGAACGCACTAATGACGTTAAACCAGCAAAGTGATCATCGTGGCAATGGGTATGAAATACTCCTTCAATTTCATGAATCCCAATGCCAAGGGCCTGAAGTCCTGAATTAATATTCGGTCCACAGTCAATTAAATAAATTCGGCCCTGAAACATAAGAATGCTTGCCATGCTAGGACGGTTAACATCCCATCCATCCCCATTACCTGAATGAACAACTGCAAAATACTCTCTTGGCAGGTTATGGAACCCGAGAGGATACGGAGCCTCATAGGTAACTGTCGCCGGGAGGTTTAAATCTACTACTTTCTTATCATTTCCAAATGAAAACTCAAATATATTGATGTCTCGCCGGCGCAGCGTGACACCTTGCTTAATGTCGATAGGGGAATCATTAAGAATCCGCGTTTCAACAAGCTCTCTAGACCCCCGAATTGATCCAAAAGCAAATTTTAGCTTTATGTCCATCATTTCTGCGGCTTCTTTATTTGACATGCCTGCTTGCTTCAACTCATTTACCGAAGACAGCCCGTAGTTCCCGCGAAAGATATATTCCAACTGGGCAGCCACCTGGTCAACATGCCCAATCAATAAAGGCTTATGCCCGTTATTGCCCGGGTGGCCAGGAATAATCATTCCCTGGTTATACAACATCTGCAAAACTGGAAATTCGGAAAGATTGGAAAATTGGCCATTTTGGAGGCCTACGTCAGAAAGCAAGATAGCGTTTGGCCCGGTTTGAAAGGTTTTTCCATGACTTTCAGTGTTAGCAATCAACCCTCGTTTCATGAGGTGCTTGACACAATCTGCAGGGCACCCACATAGCACCCTTAAATCAACTTCCGGCACTTCAATCCAATTTATGCCGGCCGCGATTTCAAGTTTTCGGATTTTTTCAGTCGAGGACATGCTAATTCCAGTGTCACTTAGTATTTAAATTTAACTTCATCTCTTTCTTATATATACTTTTATCTATTTTAGCATGACACAGATTTAGTACTTTTCGCAAACGAATCAATAAACTTTCAAAGGACAGAAAAAACGCCATACTCTTTTTACTATTTTAAAGTCGACCTTTTGAAAAATAGCCTCAATTTTCCTGCAAGGAAAAAACGATGGCTTTAAATCGCTTCTGTTTCGTTTTCTAACAACCAATCCAATTAACAAACAGAAATCTTGGAAACTTCTAGATCTAGAATAAATGTAAATAAGGTTGTTGCAATAAGCAAATTACAGAAAATTATATTATTTTTGATCAATGCTTAAGCCCCAGAAAAACATCACTTTATAAATTTTGCTTAAGTGGTGTTATTGCTTTGCCAATTCAGAGTGCGATACGATATAAATCAAGTAAAGAACCTGCTTTCAAAATGTTATTAATCAGGGTTATAATCCCTATATTAACAGGAGAGCCTTTGGATCATCTAGCAAATAAGATAGAGACATCTAAACGATAGAAATATTTAAATAAAAAAAAGGGGAGAAAATTAATATGAGAATTCTAACTACAAAGCTAATTCTAACTGGGTTTGCAATTGCTGTCTCATTTATAGGAATATCTATTTTTGGAGAAGCAGTTGCTGGCTGGAGCCCGAAAAAACCAGTTCAATTTATCATTATGGCCGGCAAAGGTGGCGGCGCTGATAAGATGGCAAGACTTATGCAGACAGTAATAGAAAAAAACAAATGGTCTCCAAAACCACTAACACCAATTAACAAACCCGGAGGCTCTGGTGCGGAGGCCCTAGTTCATCTAAAACAGGCCAAAGATCCAAATCACACCATTATGGTTACACTTAACAGTTTCTATACAACTCCGCTTCGCCAACCGGCATTAGGGGTAGATATTGCAACCTTTACGCCGGTAGCACGAATGGCTGAAGATACCTTCTTGCTATGGGTACACAAAGATTCAGGAATTAAAACGGTTGATGCATTTATCAAGGCTGCAAAAGCAAAGGGTAAAAACTGGATCATGGCTGGCACGGGAAGCCTTCAAGAAGATCAATTGCTGACGGACTTTCTTAACGCAGATTATGGACTTAGCATGAAGTACGTTCCATATAAAGGCGGCGGAAAGGTTGCCAAGCAATTGGCGGGGAAACATGCCAACTCCACTGTTAACAATCCATCTGAACAAGAAGGCTTTTATAAAGCTGGAACTACTGTTCCCTTAGCTGCCTTTACGCCATCACGTTTGGAAATGTTTCCAAACGCTCCTACGTTTCGTGAGCTTGGGCAAGACCGTGTATACTTTATGCAAAGAAGTGTGGTTGGTGCACCAGGTATGAGCAGTGAGGCAGCCGCTTTTTACCAAGGTCTCTTTGAAAAAGTTTATAAATCGGACGATTGGCAAAAATACCGTAAAAAGAAGAGTCTAATGGGTGACTTTCTATCCGGATCAGCACTTAAAGACTATTGGAAGAAAGAACGCGAAATACACCGTTCGATGCTCAAGAAAATGGGCGCTCTATAAACTAGCCCTTTTTTCTGGATAACACTTAATAGAGCCGCCGTCATGAAACGCGCAGAAATTATCACGGCAATATTAATGGCGGCTCTATCCATATACTTCATGTGGAAAAGCGCGGAGTTAGAAGTAGGTTGGATCCCAGAAGAAGGTCCTGGAGGCGGAGCGTGGCCATTTTGGCTAGCCGCCATAATGCTTTTATGCTGCATATGGATAGCAATTAATTGGTTCCGTCGGTCCAGTCCTCCCTCGAAATCAGATAAACCTTTTATGGATAGTTACGCAGTGCGAATGTTCCTGCTAGTGGGCGGTAGTGTAACAGCAATGATAGGATTAGTTCATTTTATCGGAATGTACGGAGCTATACCGGTATTCCTCATTTTTTATATTCGATATTTGGGGCAGCATTCCTGGTTAACGACTCTTTTGATCTCACTTGGATCGCCAATAGTAATCTTTTTCTTTTTTGATATAGCCCTTCGAGTAGTGCTGCCAAAAGGTTATCTTGAACCGCTTTTCTACCCTCTATACGATATCTTCCTTTGAACATAATGACTAAGCATACAGTAGGTCTTTAGATTGCTACCATATCATAATTAGACGAATGAGAAGCCCAGGCTAAAGAAAACAAAAGACATGGAAATTATTCAACATCTATCAGACGGGTTTTTTATAGCATTTGAACCACTTAATCTTGCCCTTATCTTGCTAGGAGTGGTGGTTGGGCTCTTCATTGGTGCAATGCCCGGACTAGGGTCGGTTAATGGCGTGGCCATTCTTTTGCCAATGACATTTCTAGTGCCCCCCACTTCAGCTATCATTTTTCTCGCCGCTTTGTATTATGGCGCAATGTATGGAGGGGCGATAAGCTCTATAACACTCGGTATACCTGGCGCCTCGACGGCAGTTGCAACAACGTTTGACGGTCGTCCTCTAGCGTTAAAAGGAGACGCGGATAAAGCCTTGATTGCAGCTGCCCTGGCTTCATTTTTTGGAGGAACTATATCAATTGTTTTGTTTACTGGTTTTGCTCCTCCCTTAGCCTCAATTGCTCTTGATTTTGGCGATCAGGAAATCTTTGCCTTGATGCTTCTTGCCTTTGCTACTTTTGTTGGACTAAGCGGTGATGACATACCAAAAACTATTTTTTCTATTTGCATAGGCATGGTTTTCTCGTCAGTTGGGTTAGATATTATGTCTGGTGAACCACGTTTGATATTTTTTGATATCATCGGCTTTATGCATGGCATTAATTTTCTCGTTTTAGCTATTGGAATTTATGGCATAGGAGAAATGATGTGGACAATCGAAGTTAGTCGCGGAGAAATGTTAATGTCTAAAGTGGTTATTAATCTGGAGCGGATCATAAACAACCTCAAAGAGTTGCTACAAACGTGGAAAATTGCAGTTTCCAGTTCATTTGTAGGTTTTTTCGTTGGTATCTTACCCGCAGCCGGCGCTACACCTGGAGCACTTATGTCATACGGAATAGCTAAAATGACAACAAAAAATCCTGAAAAATATGGAAAGGGGGAGGTCGGAGGTGTCGTTGCTCCCGAAGCTGCCAATAATGCTGCATCAACTGGTGCCATGCTTCCAATGCTGACCCTAGGCATTCCTGGTTCTCCTACCACAGCTATCCTTCTGGGCGGCATGGTAATCTGGGGATTGGTGCCTGGACCCAGACTATTTGTTGATGAGACGGCTTTCGTTTGGGGTTTAATCGCTAGCCTATATGCTGCAAATCTATTCGCTGTCATAATTAACATTTCTTTTATTCCGCTCTTTTTATGGATGCTTAAGATGCCTTTTACGATTCTTGCAGCAATAATTTTTGTTCTTAGTTTGGTAGGGGGATTTGCTCCCACACAAGACATGCACGACGTATGGCTAATGTTGTTATTTGGGGTGGGGGGGTACTTACTTAGAAAACTAGATTATCCATTAGCACCCGCAGTTCTTGCTATCGTCCTTGGTCCCATTGCTGAGCCAGCATTACGACAATCACTTTTGATCTCTAATGGCGATATAACGGTCTTTTTTACCCGCCCAATTTCTGGGCCAATTACTGTCATAGCTATAATTCTTCTATTACTTCCTTTATTCAAGTTACTTAAGAAAAAACTTGTTCCGAATGCGACATAACTCCCTGAATACGGCACATATTCAGGGAAAACCTTGTTCAAAAAGCATTATTCTATTTTTAGAAGCCTTTTTATAAAGAAAAACGTCGATTGCCTGAAAATTCTGTCCCTAAACATTTACCTATGAAAGACCAACTACTGGTATCAAAGCTCCATGAATAGCACTAGCCTCAGGCGATGCAAGAAATATTGCAACTGCTGACAAATCGTTCGGATCCACCCATTTTTTTGGGTCTAAATTCGGCATAGCATCACGATTTGCTTTTGTGTCTATAACGCTTGGTAATAAACAATTTACATTTATTCCTCTTGGCCGCAACTCTAACGCCATACTTTCTGTGAGACGCATCACGGCGCTCTTTGCAGCACAATAAGCTCCCATATCAGGCATACCCGCCTTTGCTGCATTAGCACCAATTGTTATTATTTTCCCTGCACCTCTTTTAACCATCCCAGGAGTAATTGCTTTAATAGTGTTCAGTAGTGTTCGAATATTCACGTCAAGCATTGACTCCCAAGATTCAGTTGGGGTTTCATGGACTTTATATCCCATATCAAAACCACCAGCGACAGCACAAAGGATATCAATTTTTTCGAACTCTTTCTCTATTTGCAAAAGAATATTAATCGTCATCATTTCATCCAAAAGGTCTAGTTCCACGGTCTTTATCAGCGGATTTGAACTGTCAAAAGACTTGTCAAGTTTTGTGCGGCTCGAATCAACAGCTATAACCTGAGCGCCTTTGTATGCAAACGCCTCCGCAAGGGGCTTGCCCAGGCCACCCCCAGCCCCTGTAACAACTACTATTTTGTCGACTAAATACATTCTTAACTCGTCCTGTGTCCAACAAAGTAACTGAAAACACTAATAATTCAATATTAAGAATTAATCGCCAAATCAAGAAAATACAATGGCACAGCATGTGCGAACGGCCAGTCTAAATTAACAGGTTTAAAAAAAGCTGATTTTCCTAGGAATTATATAAGCTAGTTCGTCACCTTTCGTAACAGTTTTTCCTTGAAAAGAAACACTGTATAGTGGCAATCTTGCCTTTCAGAATTTGCAATGATCCAAGTCAATAAATTTACATATACCTCTAACTTTAGATAAATTTCACTTGTTTTCTTTTTCTAAATTAAGTTAAGTCGACATTATGGTTACACTTTCAAAAATTTATACAAAAACTGGAGACCAGGGAGAGACTTCGCTTGGTTCCGGATTGCGTGTGAAAAAGTTTTCTCTTCGAGTGAACGTCTACGGTACGGTTGATGAAGCAAATGCAATTATTGGGATTGCTAGACTAGATGCAGATAACGAAACAGATTCAATGCTATCACGAATTCAAAATGACCTTTTTGACGTTGGAGCTGACTTGTGCCGACCAGAGGAAGGTGTCTCTGAAGCAACTCCTCTCCGGGTAACCGAAACCCAGGTTGCCCGGTTAGAAACTGAAATAGACGCGATGAACACCAAGTTAGAGCCTTTGAAATCTTTTGTATTACCGGGCGGCTCACCAATATCTTCCTATTTACATCTGGGACGCACTATTGTCCGTCGATGCGAACGACTCCTAACTAAGCTAGCTGAGGAGGAAAAAATCAACATACAAGTGGTAAAGTATCTTAATCGACTTTCTGACCATCTCTTTGTTCTAGCACGCATCAATAATAACAACGGAATTGATGATGTCCTGTGGTCTCCAGGAAAGAACCGTTAATTTCATTTTTTGTAAAACACACCAGAGACTATAAACGCCTCTTGACCTCATTAAGGGCTCCTCCTAGTTTGCACAACAAAATAAAAAATGATAATTCAAGTTGTTTAGAGTCTTAAGGATAGGCTGCTTTAAATATTGGAGGGTTTTGTGAAAATACTTGTCGCTGTAAAACGCGTCGTCGACTATAACGTTAAAGTACGCGTTAACTTGGAAGGTACAGCTGTAGAAACTAATAATGTTAAGATGTCAATGAACCCGTTTGATGAAATAGCGGTAGAAGAGGGGGTTCGGCTAAAGGAATCAGGAAAATGTGATGAACTTGTTGCTGTCTCTATCGGCACATCTTCTTCACAAGAAACAATTCGAACTGCACTCGCTATGGGCGCTGATCGAGGAATTCTTGTAGAAACCGATGACCCGATAGAGCCATTGGGCGTTGCTAAATTGTTAAAGGTTATCTGTAGTCGTGAAAAACCTGATATTGTCATAGTTGGAAAGCAAGCAATCGATGATGATGCAAATCAGACAGGGCAAATGCTGGCTGCACTGTTAGATTGGCCGCAAGGGACCTTTGCATCAAGAATAAATATCGAAAATACTAAAGCTCAGGTCACTCGGGAGGTGGACGTAGGATTGGAAACGATCGAAATTAATCTGCCTGCGGTGATTTCCACTGACCTACGTTTAAATGAGCCCCGTTACGCTTCATTGCCAAATATCATGAAAGCTAAAAAGAAGCCTATAGATATAATACCAATAACCGAATTAAATATTGATATTGCACCGCGCGTAAAGGTGATTAAAGTTAGCGAACCACCAAAAAGGGAGGCGGGAGTGATTGTTGAAAATGTAAAAGAATTGTTGGAAAAACTCCGTAATGAGGCGAAAGTAATCTCATGAATGTCTTGGTCATAGCAGAACATGAGAATGGAGAGATAAAGGACCTATCCCTCTCTGCCGTTTCCGCTGGAACTGAGTTAGGAAAGGTTAACGTGCTTATTGCAGGACATAATTGCCGGCCTGCAGCTGAAAAAGCTAGTAAACTTAGAGGCGTATCCCAAGTATTGTTAGCAGATGCCCCCGTTTACGAAAATTGGTTAGCTGAAAATCTTGCTCTGCTAATCAGCAGTATAGCCAAAAATTACACCCACTTGATTATGACGGCTACTACTGTTGGAAAAAATATAATGCCCCGTGTTGCCGCAAAATTAGATGTGGCTCAAATTTCAGATATTACACAAATCCAAGATAATGAAACCTTCGTTCGGCCAATATACGCTGGGAATGCTATGGCTACTGTCCAGTCATTGGATCAGATAAAAGTTCTGACAGTGCGAGCAACGGCATTTGAGCCTATATCTGGCCACGACGACACTTCTGGGATTCAGCTTGTATCACCAACTGAAAATGTTGGCGTAAGCGCTTTCATTGACCAAGAAGTTACTAAATCCGAGCGTCCTGAACTCACTAGTGCCCGCATTGTCATTTCAGGGGGACGCGGAATGCAATCTGGCGAGAATTTTGCTATGCTTGAAGAAATTGCAGATAAACTAGGGGGCGCCGTAGGGGCAAGTCGGGCAGCCGTTGACTCGGGTTTTGTTCCAAATGAATATCAAGTAGGACAAACAGGGAAGGTGGTAGCCCCGGATCTATATATAGCGGTCGGAATTTCAGGTGCGATTCAACATCTAGCTGGGATGAAAGACAGCAAGGTTATCGTTGCCATTAACAAAGATGAGGAGGCACCTATTTTCCAGGTTGCAGATTATGGATTGGTTGCCGACCTTTTTGAAGCAGTCCCATCTTTGTCAGCTGAACTCGAAAACTAAATCTAAATGAACATTGTTGAGGAAAAATGACTGAAGAAATAACGAAAATTGGTATTATAGGTGCAGGGCAAATGGGAACGGGGATTACCCATGTCTGTGCTTTAAAGGGCATTAATGTATATCTTTTGGATATTTCAACTGAACTTACTGCAACCGGCATGAAAAATATTGAATCTAGCCTTTCCAGACGAGTGAAAAGAGGTGATATATCAGAAGACGAAAAAAAATCGGCAATTAGCCTAATCTCGCCTGGAGACCAATATGAAGGCTTTAGTGCATGCGATCTAGTGATAGAGGCGGCAACTGAAGATGAAATCATAAAGAAAGAAATACTTCAAAAGCTTTGTCCATTTTTGAAACCAAATACACTTATTGCATCCAACACTTCGTCCATCTCTATTACCCGACTTGGTGCAAAAACTGATCGGCCTGAAAAATTTGTAGGAATGCACTTTATGAACCCGGTGCCCAGGATGGAATTAGTCGAGCTTATTCGCGGAATTGCAACTGATGAGCAAACTTTTGATGCTATCAAAAAGTTAACCATCCGCCTTGGCAAGAAGCCGGTCAGCGCTGAAGACTTTCCAGCTTTTATTGTGAACCGAATATTACTCCCAATGATTAATGAAGCAGTTTACACGCTGTATGAAGGGGTTGGGTCTGTTGAATCAATTGATACAGCTATGAAGCTTGGAACACGCCATCCTATGGGGCCTCTAGAGCTAGCCGACTTCATTGGGCTCGATACCTGCCTCGCGGTAATGCATGTCCTCCATGAAGGTCTTGCTGACACTAAATACCGACCTTGTCCGCTACTTGTAAAATATGTTGAAGCAAGTTGGCTTGGCCGCAAAACTGGTCGGGGGTTTTATGATTACTCGGGGGAGAAACCGGTTCCGACTCGTTAAATACACCCGACTATTTGCAATTTTTCACCTATAGAACGGTCTAAAATTTCAATGCCCCTCAAGGATTTGAATTGCATGCGCCCCGCTCTGTTTTCTTGAGCATCTGCGACTGTGTACGATCAGCCCCAGGAAATAGGCAGCGTTTCCTGAATCTAGAAACCTGTGTCCTGTATTCCTCCGGTCAGGAATAAAATGCCTGTAACAACCAATAGCTCCCTCATAATTCATTCCACTTTTACGCCAACATTTTTAATGAAGACGTCACCCTTGTCATCAATCCAAGATAATTCCAACTGACCGCTCTTATCTGCCACTGTATAAAAAGCGGTGTAGGGATTAGCAGAAACAGCCGGATGCCAATTTGCCGAAAAAACCTCTTTACCATCCATCCTGGCTACAAATTTGTTAAGTATATGCCGTGGAATCTTCTTACCTGTTTTTTTATCCGTGCGAAAACCAGTCTCCATCTTGTGGGAAATTAAAGTCTTAACCAGAAATGGTGTTCCTGATTTAATCGATTTTGGAACTTTAACCCGTGCTCTCGCTTTTTTTGCCATTTTCTAATTCTCCTTTATTCCAAGATCATCCGCCACAACCGCCGATAGTAACCTTTACTTTTACTTTATTTGAATAAATCTCCCCATTATTTAGCTCAGCCACCGCTATAATATTCTGTGTCTTACTCATCCGCATACGGGTAGATACTTTTGCGATACTTCCAGGCTTAAAATGAAATGAGGCAACTTCCGGGCGTGGATTTCCATCAGCAAATATATGAACTGACTTTACATGATTGCCTGCCGTCATTGGA
The DNA here is from genome assembly GCA_002722175.1 of Magnetovibrio sp. Lineage (GTDB taxonomy): Bacteria > Pseudomonadota > Alphaproteobacteria > Rhodospirillales > Casp-alpha2. The sequence continues at coordinate 22,817 of PBKU01000039.1, read as the reverse complement.
CTATCAATTGCCACAGAAAATGGAACCGTATTGCCATTGTCTGCTATTTGCGGAGCAGTAATTTCGATTTTCCCTTGGGTAGGAGTTTTGTTGCCGGCTATCTTCTTCACTGCTTCAGCTGCCAACTTGGCATCTGCTAATGCATTTTCTGATGCCAACGTCATTCCGGCTAGCACTGACGCACTTGCGAAGCCACTTTTTAAAACGAAGCGTCTAGAGAGCTTGGTTTTCAAATAGTCTTTCATTGCATTTTTTCTCCTTGCGTTGAATAATACTTTAGCCTGCCATTAGTTGAGTTCACGGTTATTTCAAAGTCATCAGGTGCGCTATAATGTCTTCAACCTGTTCTGCTGAAAGGATGGTTTTTCTTTTAAATTTCTTAAGTATACGCCATGTTCTGTTTTCCAATAGAAAGAAGGCATAATTGCACCCTCCTGAACCAACTTTGCATTTACTAAAAGAAGCCGGAGCTCGGCTTCGGGTAGCTAGCTCCCAACAGCAGAAAGATTGGGACCAATCTCCCAATGAAAAAACTGTTCTGGGATCAGCATTGTATGACACGCAAGGCAATTACCTTTTTTCCAATTGATAGCTGCCGCCCGACCAACCTGTGGCCCCCCTGATTTTTCAGTAAGGGACTCCGCTATCCCATTATTCTCAATGGAAAAAGGGACATTAACATCTGCAATCGCACATTCATTATGCCCAAGTCCGAAAACGATAATACCGAATAACTCTTATATAACATTGAAATTAACTCTTAGACAATCAATTAAACCCGCAAAATCTATTAACATCATTGTTTGAAATTCACAGTTTACCTATTTGACAATGTTTCCTGCCAAGCTATTTGGATGATGCAAAAACTTTTACAAATAATAACCTCACTAATTGTTCTAGTTTCAACGAGTATTTCCGCAGAACCTCTGACACTTCTCATGTTTGAAGCCAAACGCTGTGATTGACATTATGAATGGCACAAAGAAATAGGAGGGAACTATAACAAGAATGATCTGGAAAGGCGCACCCCTTTGCGCCGGGTATATATTGATATTCCCATGCCAACTGATTTGAAACTTACTAATGGAATAGTTTTTCACTCCTACTTTTGTGCTAGTCAGTAATGGTCAAAAATAAGCCGCTTTCTTGGTTTCACTGGAGACTATCAATTCTGGGGCAGCTAGAAAGCTTAATTGACACGCTAAACTAGTTTACGTGACTTTAAAGTATCAAACGACAGGCTTAGGTCAACAAACCCTAGTCATAAAGTGGGAGAGCAGCTAACTTGGCTTGCTTAAAAATTTTTGGCAATAGAATTAAAAATATTATAGAGAACTAGCAACAAACTATGCTAATGCATTGAAGTCGTCCAACAACATCGTGATCCGGCCTTTATCGGTCTGGTCCATAATCAGATGCGCTCGATGGCTTGCAGCTAAAGAATCCATCCCACGGACTCGATTCTTAACACGAAGAATGTTCGACGGAGCCATAGATAGGTCTCGAAATCCCATGCCAACTAAAAGAGCCGTAAAACGCGGGTCGCCTGCCATTTCACCACAGATAGATACTGGTATTCGTGCTCTAAAGGCAGCTTCAGCTGAAAACTGTATCAACCTCAAAACAGCTGGATGAAGGCTATCAAACATGTGCGCTACATATCTATTTGCCCGGTCGATAGCTAGTGTATACATGGTTAAATCATTAGAGCCAATTGCAAAAAAATCGCTTACCCGTGATAGCCCATCTGCTGCCAACGCTGCACCCGGAACCTCAATCATCACTCCTATTGGCGGCAATTTGTCAGGAATTTTTTCACCTCTCCGCCTAAGCCTTCTCGCTTGCTTTACCATAATCTCTTGCGTTCTTATAACTTCTGATGGAGTTGTCACCATTGGCAGTAAAATGCGAATATGTCCATAACGCGCGACCCGCAAGATTGCTCTAAACTGAGTTTCTAGCACCTCTGTTTTTTCAAGTGAAAGGCGGATCCCGCGAAGACCCAATGCAGACATCGCTTCTTCATTAATCCCAGTTGTAAGTATTGGTGTCGATTTCTCACCACCGGCATCAAAGGTACGAATAGTAATAGGACGACCATTCATCTGTTGAACTAGGTCTTTTAAAGCAAAAAACTGTTCCTCTTCACTTGGAAGGTTCTCACGGTTCATAAATAAGAACTCGGACCGAAGAAGACCAATGCCTGATGCGCCTGATTGATTTACCATTTTCATTTCAATTGGTAGCTCCAGGTTTGCTTGCAACGTAATGTCAACCCCATCACGAGTGCAGCAGTCAAGATTGCGCAACCGATCGAGTCTCCGGACTTCCCTGCGTAAATTATGGCGTCGTGATTCATAGCGAACTACGGTAGAACGTTCTGGATTTATTACGACCCTACCACGCGTGCCATCAACTATAATATTGCTCCCACTTTTCAGATTCCTCGCCACTTCGCTTGCACCTAACACAGTAGGGATTCCAAGAGCCCGTGCCATTATTGCAGTATGTCCATCTGCACCACCAAATTCCGCCACAATTGCACGGACATTATTTGGATCAATTTGAGCAATATCCGGCGGGGACAAACTTCTTGCTACCACGATAGCTCCACGTGGCAATTGTTTTTGGGTATGGTCAGGAACATCTGTTAAATTATGTATAATGCGGTAACCCACCTCGCGAACATCGTCAATTCGCGCAGCGATATAGCTGTCTTCCATATTTTCAAAATAACTAGAAATTTCAATTATTTCTGCCTGCACAGCGGCCTCCGCGTTGATCTGGCATTTTAAAATACGTTCCTCTGCCCCTCGAACCAGACGAGACCCTTTTAACATTGTGTGATAAGCATCAAAAAGAATTGATATTTCCTCTCCAGCCGCACCTGAGAATTTTTTTATCCTGGCAGACAATTTTCTAAGCTGTCGTTTTGAAGATTCTACTGCCGCGGAAAGCCGTTTTTGTTCATCACCTATTTTAGATTTAGCTATATGATACTCTGAAACGTTTTTTACCCCACCTTCTCGGGGGTAAACTTTTCCAAAAGCAATCCCTGCAGATACACCAAAACCATCAAAACAAGACTCCTTTACCTTTACAGGTTTTGGGTTTTTTCTATCCTTCGCCAAATTTTTTCTCCACTAATTTTTCAAGTTTACCCGCCACCACCTTAGCGGCCGGACCTTCTACATGTACATCAATCTTGCTTCCTGCAGTGGCCGCGAGCATCATCAAACCCATGATCGACTCACCTGAGACTGCCTGTCCTCCCTTGCATACAGTGACTGTTGCATTATGAGCTGAAACAATAGAAACAAATTGCGCAGCTGCGCGTGCATGTAAACCACGCTCATTGCGAATAGTCAGCCTCCGTTTTTCTATAAGCGTTGGCAACTTATTTGACCCCATTGATTTATTACCTAAGCTTGTTGGGTATCAAGAATTTGTGAAGCTATATTAATATATTTTCGGCCTGCATCCTGAATGCTCTCAACAGCCTCACTTAGTGTCAAATGGCCCCTAACACTGGATAACCTGACAAGCATTGGGAGATTTACCCCGGCAACCACTTCAATGCGCCCTTTGCTTAGAATAGATATCGCTAAGTTCGACGGTGTGCCTCCAAACATATCCGTTAATATAATAACCCCCTTTCCTTGATCGACATCGCTAGTGCACTTCAAAATTTCCTTCCGACGTTCATCCACATTATCTTTTGGTTTTATGCACACTCCAGCTATGTTTTCTTGGGGACCAACTATGTGTTCCAATGCCGCAATTAATTCAATAGCTAAACGGCTATGTGTGACAAGCACTACGCCAATCATAATTGTACTCCATTCCTGTTTATCTATACCTATTGCTAATATAAGTCTCTAGCTATTAAACTTTTCCAGATCTCTATGCTCTAATGACCTTGGCCATCCTGAAGTTTCTAGCCAATCGGCCAAAAACTCTGCTATTGCAACAGACCGATGGCGCCCCCCAGAACAACCAAGCGCGATTGTTAGATAACTTTTCCCTTCATCACGATAACGTGGCAGTAAAATTTCAAGTAATTCCTTTAAGCTAGAAACAAAACTTTTGTAACCCTCATCATTTTCCAAGAATTTACGAACCTGTTCATCACGCCCATTTAATTTTCGTAATGTTCGATTGTAATATGGGTTAGATAAAAACCTCACATCTAAAACTATATCTGAATTTCTAGGTATTCCTATTTTAAATGAAAAGGAGATCACGAAAATTGACAGGCTTGCTCCCTTCGTCAAGCCAAAATGGCCAGATAGAAGTCGTTTGAGAGCCCCTATATTAAACTCTGACGTATCTATGCATATATCAGCATATTGACGCAGCTCCTTTAAAAGCTCCCGCTCAAAATAGATGCCATCTGTTACCGACCGATCGATGGCCATTGGATGTCGCCGACGGGTTTCTTCAAAACGACGAATTAGCACGTAATCATCACAATCTAAAAACAAGAATGAGCTTATCAGGGACGAACGCCTCCGGAGTTTCTTAATAAGATGAACTACTTTTTCTGCAGAAAAGTCTCGAGTTCTACTGTCAATACCAAGGGCTAAAGGGACTGACTTTAATGGACTTCTCGGAATTATCCGTTCAACGAGGGACAATGGAAGGTTGTCAACAGCTTCATACCCTATATCTTCAAGCACTTTTAATGCTGAACTCTTCCCTGCACCTGAAAGACCAGATACAAAAATGATAGGTGTTCTCTTTTTGTCTGAAATAGCAATTTCTTTTGTCATATAAAAACGCTCTTCCCTTTAACCACCTTTAACGCAATTGTTAGCTTGGTACTTGCAGAGACATCAAACGGAAAAAGTAATATACTAGGAACTGACACCCCAAAAACCTCAACCGTCAAAAAGTCTGGAACGCGAGAAATTTGATTTCTTTTTACCAAATCAACTACAACGTCAACCCTAACATTTTCTACGGATTCAAGTTTTATGATTCCAACACCACGTACTTCTATTAATCCTGCCAATTTTTTCGGCGCTGAAGCAAAAAGTCCTTCACAGGAAGAGCTCAAAACAATCTGATCATCTGCGACTAATTGAGCTCCCTCTTTAATTAGCCTTAGGGCAAGATCTGATTTTCCACTAGATGGCGGTCCTCGAAGAATTACACCACAGCCATCAATGGAAAGACATGTACCGTGAATATGCTTCATTCTAAAAGTCCATCTTATAAACAACTCTCCCAACCAACCAGAGCAATTAATGACTAAAGTGGGACACCCGTTGCTTAAATTTGAAAATTACAATGCAGGTAAGAAAATTGAAACATTCAAAACCTTTTCTCTTCTTCTCGCCAAAAAAATAACTAAGTTTAATATACGTTCTGTTCATAAAATCCGTAATATGCAATATAAATAGTATTGGCCTCTTTATAAAAAAACTTTTCATTCTAATTGCACCACTATTTCAGGAACTTTATAACTGCTTTGGCACCCTTCTACACCTTATGTTGATATTATATGTTACACTCTGAATTAACCTTCATTCAAAGCTCATTGACAAACCCGCAAAGGGCAGTCTTGCGCAATAAACATCTAAATGTCTAACCTAAAAGAAGTTTAAACTTAATGAAAGATAGCGATCAGGCACGTACACTAATCCGGAAAACTCTTTTTGGAAGTCTTGCTACCGTAGAAATTTCTCCAAGTGGATTCCCCTATTCTTCGCTTGTCACATATGGCCTGGATTTTGATGGATCACCAATTTTTCTTTTTTCGAGACTCTCCGTTCACACAAGAAATTTAGATAAAGACCCTAGATGCTCACTATTAATTTCTTCGCCAGCGCGCCACCGGAATCCTCAAACTGCCCCTCGCGTAACTCTCATGGGATCCGTAAAGAAGAAAAACAGTGAAAGTTATAGGGACCGATTTCTGCACCGACATCCCCAAGCTTGCCTTTATGCTACTTTTAAAGATTTCAGCTTTTTTGCCATGGCCATTAATAAAGCACATTTTGTGGGCGGCTTTGCGCTGTCTTCTTGGTTAAAAAGCAGTGAGATATTGTCAGATCAGAAAGCTGCCAAAAATATTGCTTGCGCAGAACAGGATCTAATTGAACACATGAATAGGGAGCACTTTAGCTCGATTGATCTTTTTGCAAATGTATTATTGCGCCGTGCCGGATCAAACTGGATAATGACCGGTGTTGATCCAGATGGCTGTGACTTGCGCCGAAAGGATTACTTTGCTCGTTTGAGCTTTACAGAACCCGTTAATAGTCCTCAGAAATGTCGCGAGCAATTAATGAAAATGGCTGCAAAAGCAAGAAAAAAAGCAACCTCTCAAAATAAAAAGTGAACTCCCGCACTTTCTAGGTATTGAGAGTCTGACGGTGCTTATGTAAGGTTGTAGCTGGTGTTTAATTACCTTCGCTCTAAGAACGATAGAATAAATAGGCTGCAGAAAAAAGAGAGGGATGGACAGTGAATAATACCGGCGACATTGTTAGCAGTTTTGGGATTGAAAATCATGGCCTCGCAAATGTAAGGACTGCTTTCTGGAACCTACCAACTGCTGTTTTGTTAGAAAATGCTGTTATCAGGAGGGAGGGAAAACTGACTTCTGGGGGTGGCTTTCTCACCTTAACTGGCCAACATACCGGTCGGTCCCCAAATGACAGGTTTATCGTAGAAGAACCTGGTTCTAAAGAAGACATTTGGTGGGGTGACATTAACCGACCAATTTCAGAGGCAGCTTTTGATCGTCTCTTGGGAAAGATGATTAGTCATTTGCAAGACCGCGATGTCTTTGTACAGGATTGCTACTGCGGGGCTAATAAGAATCACCAATTACCGATACGTATAGTGACAGAGACTGCTTGGCATAACCTCTTTGCAAGAAATATGTTCATACAACCTAAATACGATGAGCTATCGGATTTTATTCCAAAATTTACGGTTCTCCAGGCCCCAAGCCTGGAAGGCGATGCGAAAACAGACCAGCTTAACTCCGGAACGTTTGTCGTCCTGAATTTCGCCCGTGGATTAATGCTTATCGGAGGCTCGGCGTATGCGGGTGAGATCAAAAAATCTATCTTTTCGGTAATGAATTATTTGTTGCCGCCAAAAGATGTCCTCCCAATGCACTGTTCGGCAAATTTTGGTCAAAATAATGATACAGCAATATTTTTTGGGCTGTCTGGAACTGGAAAAACGACACTGTCAGCCGATAGCGGCCGCACCTTAATCGGCGATGATGAGCACGGCTGGGGTAAGGATGGTATTTTTAATTTTGAAGGTGGCTGCTACGCAAAAACGATAAATTTAACCTACGAAACGGAACCGGAAATATTTAATTTGTGCTACGACTTTGGCTCACTTGTCGAAAATGTATGGCTGGATGAAAAAACCCGAGATTTTGATTTCTCAAATTCTACTCTCACCGAAAATGGAAGAGTGTCTTATGACTTGTCTCGCGTTCCAAATGCATCAAGTACTGGCACTGGGGGACATCCGGAAAATATTGTGATGCTCACCTGCGACGCATTTGGTGTTCTACCACCAATTAGTCAATTGACTCCTGACCAGGCAATGTATCATTTTCTAAGTGGTTACACAGCAAAAGTTGCAGGAACTGAAAGGGGTCTCAAAGAACCTACAGCAACATTTTCTACTTGTTTTGGCGCCCCGTTTATGCCTCGCCACCCCACAACTTATGCTAACCTGCTAGGAAAAAAGATGGCTCAACACAACGTAAAGTGCTGGCTCGTAAACACCGGCTGGTCAGGAGGCGGCTATGGCGAAGGCTCCCGGATAAAAATCTCCTACACCCGCCAAATGTTAAATGCAGCCCTTAGCGGAAAATTAGATGAATCCGGGTTCCAACCCGACCCCATATTTGGTGTTCAGGTGCCCAAGAATTGCCCAGACGTACCTTCAGAAATCTTGAATCCACGGAATACCTGGAGCAACACCAGTGCATATGATGACCAAGCACATGAATTAACCCGACGTTTTGAAATTAATTTTCAACAATTTGAACAACAGGTTGATGAAAACATTAGAAAGGCTGCAATTCAGGGAATAGCATAAACCCTTCATACTCGGCTGCATCAATCACTGATTAATAAATCCGGTACAACAAACTCTCTTGGTCAATTTTTGCCTAAATGAAAAAAAGTGAACAGCTAGATTTGTATAAACTAAAAAATCACTTGCAATTTTCGAGCAAGCTCAAGATAGACTCTTTGCACATATCATCAAACGTAACTATTGGAATGATACATTTTCCAGGTCGAAACCATATAGATTCATCAGGAAATGTATGGGCACGCAATATACAAGCCGATCTGAAAGATATTAGAAACTGGGGCGCCACGAGCCTGATAACTCTTGCAGAAGAAAAGGAGTTTGCAACTCTAGGGGTACCGAACTTTGAAATGAACTTAACTGCAATGAATTATAATTGGTTTCACCTTCCAATCCCTGACATGCACCCACCGGGAAGAGATTTCAAAAAGCGCTGGGAAGAAAAAAAAGAAGGTTTGTTCACAGAATTCTATCCGGGCAAGAAAATAATTATCCATTGTGCAAGCGGGCTTGGCAGAACTGGAACGCTCGTTGCCAAGCTGCTGACTGATTACGGACACAAAGCAACCGAGGCTATAAAATTAGTTCGCAAGACAAGGCCAGGGTCAATTGAAACACCACTACAAGAACAATTTGTTAAGACCTCCCCACCGCTTCTCCCTAAAATACTAACACAAGACCCCAATTAACTTTATTAAATAAACTTGGTAAACTCATCTATAGTTGAACGTTCTGTTTCTAACTTGTTTACGTTAGCAGCCTCATCGATATAGCCTAATGACATGCCACAAACTATAATTTCCCCTTTTGGGATAGATAATGTCTTGCGAATTGGATCTGGAACCTCTGAAAAGATGGCTTGCGGGCACGTATGTAGTCCCCGTCCACGCGCAGCGATCATGATATTTTGAAGAAAACATCCATAATCAAGCCAGCTTCCTACTTCTAGTTCTTCTGCAATAGTAAAAATGAAACCAACTGGTGCACCAAAAAAGTCAAAATTCCTGTTGCGAAACCTCTTTGATCCTTCACGATCTCCTTTTTTAATCCCTGCTAAATCATACAAATCCCATCCAATTTTCCGTCGCCTTTCATTATATTCTGGAGGGAAAACATCCGGATAATATTTCCAAGGTTGGCTGCATGGTTTTGTTCCCCCAGTTTGACTTTCAACAATGCTCTTGGTTAAACGAAGCTTGATTTTTCCACTCACCACATAGACTCGCCAGGGCTGCATATTCGAACCACTGGGCGCCCGACTGGAAACACTAAGTATCTCCTCAATTGTCCCTCTGGGGACTAAATCAGATGTAAATGAGCGAATAGCTCGACGGCTGGTGATTGCTGAATCTACGTATCGAAACCCCTCGCTTTCGCCAGACGCGTTACCTGGTGTGTTTTTCTTACTAAGTTCATTTAAATTTCTAGCACCCATAAGGCGAATTTCCTTTTATTATTTGAGTTTTCAGGGCGCTTCATGAATCACCTGAAAACTCTTTACTCGATCTGCTGTCGATAGGCTATATACCACCTTTGGTGGCAGTCAGAAAGCTTTCCGCTCACTCTAACTCCACGTACTTAATGCTTATTATGTATAATTTTCAGGAATTGTGCGTATTGGCTGTTCTGAGCATCTTACGATAGAACTAATATAAGAACTTTACGCTTCCACCCTATCCGAGTACCACTTTGATTTTAATGCAACACGCCTACACCCTAATGAAAGGAAACTACCCCAAGAAAAAACACAATCTAAAAGAGAATCTAAGTTACTGTCAAACTAGGAAACTGTCGTTTTAGTAATTACTGGTGACATAAAGATAAGCCCCTGCCTCTTGTCGCCTAATTCACATATACTAAAAAGTTTATCAAAGACTGAATCTTTTAAATCATTGTCCGCAATAATTGTTACAATTGCCGCCTCACCAAAATCACCAAAATCCTTCTTGTCAAAAAGATCACTTGACCGCCCAGTTTCTAGTGCAATGACCCTAATTCCCTCTTCATCTTTTAACCCGTCAACAGCTTGTTGACCAATATCCTTTTGGACCAGAGCGCCTATCTCTACAAACATTTAATTTCCCCTTATGCTATCTTTTGCAAGACGTCTTCAGGAATAAAAGTGGCAACCCGGTCCAGTTTGGTCATAAACATTATCCCTTTTCCTGGAGTATCAAGTTTCCCTGCCAGATACATTGCTTCAAAAACGCGATCGGCCTGTTCTTCGGAAACTATGATTCGGATGACCTCTTTTTGCTCATCTATAGTGACCCCCATTAAGCCCATTCTTTCTCGAATACCGGTACCTCGGCCATAACTTATGGTTGCGCCCTGCGCTCCACAGTTATGTGCCGCATCAAGGACAGCCTCCGCTAAACCGGTTTGCAAAACACAAGTTATCATAGACGCTTCTGATAAGTATGTTATATTTCTTTCAGCCATTTCAAAATACCTTTATCTGTTTTTCCTGACAGTCATTGTCACGCTGGGGTAGATACTGCACTTTTTTGTCGAAACTGAATAAATAGGCCCATTGTAAGAACTGCTACAATTGGGCAAATGCTAGCAAGAGATAAAATGCCGAAACCTTCAATTGCTGAAACGGCATTGCCCAACCCTAATCCCATCGCTAAAACCAAAGGAACTGTAACGGGCCCCGTGGTCACTCCTGCACTATCCCAAGCAACATTGACAAACTCTTCGGTTGAAAATACGGTCATTAAGACGCCAACGCCATAAAGTGGTAGAAGCAGTGTCATCAAGTCTAGAGAAAAAACTAGTTTAGCAACCCCAAGTGCAATCCCCACGGAAACGCCACCCGCAACACTATACATCAGCATGGATTTCTTAAATGCACCGTTTGTAAGTTTTTGTACCGTTAAACCAAGTGCATTTAGGGCCGGTTCAGCTAATGTGGCGCCAAATCCGAGCAACCAGGCAAATCCAATTACTATTACGAACCCTATGATTTCAGGGTAAATCGGAGAGTATTTACTAATCGGTATTTCCATAAAAGCAGCTGGTAGCGTGCTGCCTGCTTGTGCCCCGATAGCACCTAGTCCGTACGATAAACCTACATTGAATATGCACATTCCAAGGATGGAAAGGGTCAATCCATAGATGGTTACCATTCTATTTGGAAGCGAGGATTTCAAAACAATAAACAATACAAACATTAAAAAGAGAACCAGAGGTAGAATAGCTCTCACGCCTAGAACGATTTCAGCCAATGGGGTTTCGTCCCAAACCGTAGTCTCTACTGTAGCACCTGCCGACGCTGCATTGGCTGCAATGGCAACTACCTGCTCCGGCGTCAATGTCAGCGACACAAAAATGCCTAGAATAAGTACTGCCAAAATAGGAAAAAGAGAAGCCATAGTTACCACGCCAAACCCGGAAAGTGAGGAATCCCCTTTCCCGGCTGCGCTCGCTATGCCGATGCCCAATGACAAAACCAAAGGTACCGTAACGGGGCCTGTTGTTACTGCGCCACAATCCCACGCTAACCCAAGAATACTTCTTAAGGTTGGGTCCGGCCAACAATAAAGAGTCAAAGCAACAACAGGAATTAACGCCAGATAAATCATTGGCTTAAGGGACCATCCTCGCACAAAACGAATTGTCCCTAGAATTGCTGCAAGACCAACCCCTGCACCAACCATAAGCACGAGCGGTAATGGATAAACGTTTAATAGCACCCATAGGTAGGGTGCCTTATTAACATCAACCGAAGCACCAAATGCTTGGAGAGCTCCTATCGCCGGTTCAGCAAATGTAACCCCCACGCCTAATATCCCAATAATAATCAATACAACCGGCATTGAAGCTTTTTTTGGTAAATTATCGCCGATGATTGTGCCAAATGGCATCAAACCGACATTAAGGCCTTCCATAAAAACAGCCAATCCGACAATCACTGCAACCAGTCCGACACATAAAGACACCACCGAGTCAATCGGTTGTCGTAAAACTAATATCTGAAAAAGCATCAAATATGCAGCCAGAGGAACAACGGCCTTTATTTGATCCATCAATCGAACATAAGTATAAGGGCCCACTAATTCAGCGGCTCTCATCGGGGTAACCTTAATTTTCTTTGGTATAAGTGCTGTTGGATCACCTTCAGCAGGTTTGGGTGTTAGCAGATTATAACTAACCGTTTGATGCTTTAATGCTGTTTGAGTAAGGAATTGCGAATATCTCATTATTTTGCTCTCCGTAGTCCTCGGCGCTGAGTCACGATAGCGTATACTATTCTATAAAAGGTTAACAACTAAATAACGCATGTATAAATATTTTGTTATTATCCACTATTGAATGATCTATCCTTAATAGTTTAACGCCTATTTTCGATCTTAATCAATAGACGCGTTTCTGTTATATCCTTTATTATCTAGAAATTGGTAAACACGAGCATAATAGAAATTTTTACAGTTACGTAAATCCAAAAAGGTTGTTAACCCCAGCATCTTTTCATGAATTTCTTTAATCCTGAAATAAACACTAGTAGAAAACTACATGAAGAAACCAACAAAATATTTTTCTAGCATCTTCTGCGGCAAGCCTTCAGGTATAAGTAAAAAAAAATATTCCCGCTTCTCTTGTATATTTATCAATAAAAATTAGCAATACAGGTTAAACCACTTCACATCCTCACAAGAAATCTGTGGGATGTACTCATGTAATAATTCATCTTCAACCTATTGAGTCCCTCCGTCAAATAAACAACTGCTGCCTGTATACTGGTTTACTCGTAATGTATAGCTCAATGTAGTTTGATATCCAGTAAGATTTATTTATGAAGGCAGATATTCGTGCCGTGTTCCAAAATATATAAACACGATGCCAACTAAAATTAATAGAATTGACAATTTTTCCGGCACCACGAGGATTGACGCAACTTTACCAGAAGTCATTAATTAAGTTTTCCAATGCGCTCAAAGTTATAATTAGGGATAATCTAACCAATAGAGACGTATCTTTCAAAAACAACCGTTTGTTCATTTAAGTTTTTCAAACTCCTCCCGATGGTTTCCAAAAATTCCTATAGTCGCTTGGAAGCATATTCTACTAGTTGTCATGGGCGATTAAGATTGAGTAATAAGATTGACGCTTGAAAAGCTGCGAGCCTTTCTCTCCCCAGCATTTTTACATTAGCCAAAATTAAAAAAATACTGTATTTTCTGAAAGAATACTTCTAGACAACCAACCTAACGGTTAAACAAAACCTTGCTAAAGTCGTTAAATTTTTTTGCTCTGATGGTTTTTCTTGTCAGTGGATGTCAAGCTACTACGGCTAAGATTGGTTTGATAACAACTCAGAATCTTGCTGAAGTAAATAGCAAACTACCGCTATGCTCCTCCGGTTCACCTGTCAAAGAATGGTCAAATTGTGTTGGCAGCATCATAGCATTTAATAAACGAAGCAAATATATAGGTGAATTTGTTAATGGGAAAAAACATGGCAAGGGTATTTATACCTCTGACAAAGGAAGCAGGTATGTTGGCACTTGGAAGAAGGACCAATTAAATGGATTTGGTACTTTCCAGTTCTGGTTTGGCGACAAATATACCGGTGAGTGGAAGGATGATAAATTCCACGGATGGGGTGTTTGGATAAAAGCTAACAAGGAAAAATATGTTGGAGGCTTTAAGGATGGGGTAAAGCATGGCTCTGGGACTGAAACTTTCACAGATGGCAAAGTGAAAGATGGTTTATGGGCTAATGGTCAACTTGTATCAGAGCAAGACATGATACTGCCATTATCAAGCAATTGAATTCCTATAACGCCCTGGAAAACTTAGAAGGCGACAACTCTTCTCTTGTAATGAGGTGAAGGCAATACAGAGCACTGTAATGTAACGTTCGATATCCATTAAAATATCCTTTACAGGAATTTAGCTTCGCATCCGTTCCCCTTTCGGATCAAATGGGATTTCGTAATGGATTTTTGCTGGGCACCGATGACCCATTATTTCTATCTCAAACGCATTTAAAGACGGATCATCTGCTAGAGCTATCGGTAAATAAGACAATGCCAGAGACTGTTTAATAAAATGGCCGTATCCACCAGATGTTACGTAACTTACCACCCGATTATTATGCCATATCGGTTCATCATTAATAACATCTGCATCTACTGCATCAACTCGCAAAAGCACCAACCTTTTTTCCGTACCTTTGTCTCTTTCTTTGATTAATGCATCCCGACCGATAAAGTCTCCCTTATCAAAAGCTACGAATTTTTCCAACCCAGCTTCAATCGGGCTAAACGTTGGGCGATACTCATAAGCCCAAGTGCCATATCCTTTTTCTAGACTAAGCGAACGGAGAGCCCTGGAGCCAAAAAGCTTAATGCCAAGATCCTTTCCCTGCCTCATTAACAAATCGAATAGAGTATTCTGGTATTCTGGAGCACACCAGACCTCATAACCAAGCTCACCCGTAAAACTGATCCTTCCAATCAATACGGGAATCATCCCGATATCTGTTTTTCTAATACTCATATGAGGGAATTGCTCATTTGACATCTCGATCGTAGTTAAAGTGTCCAGTAATTTCCTTGAATTAGGTCCGGCCAGGGAAAACCCTACCAGATTTAAACCCAGAGCCTTTATTTTTGCCCCCTCCCCAGGTGGAAGACATTTATTGAACCATCGCATGTGGTAATTTTCGGCAACTCCTGAGCCAAATATGTAGTATTCCTCTTTCCCCAATGAAGAAATTGTAAAATCCCCAATTATTTTCCCATCAGGATTTAACAAGGGTGATAATTTTATTCGACCAGGGGGGGGGGGATCATTTGCAAAAACCTTACTGATCCAGTCGCGAGCCTGCTCTCCACTAACCATATATTTTGCAAAACCCGAGATTTCACTTATCCCTACACTTTTCCGAACAGCACAACATTCAGAAGATATGTGGTTAAACGCGTTGGATCTCCTAAACGTAACATCTTCGATAGCCGGCTCCCCTTTTGGGGCGAACCAAAGAGGATGCTCCAAACCGTAAGATACTCCGAAAACAGCACCACTATCTTTTAGAAGAGAATAAATAGGAGTAGTCATTAAAGGACGTGCGGCTAAAAGTTCTTCATTTGGAAAGGTTATCTGAAACCGTCGAGCATAATTTTCACGAACTTTCGCATTAGTATAAGACTTCGTAGCCCAGTCACCAAAACGTGAAACGTCCATTCCCCAAACGTCGAACCCAGGTTCTCCAAAAACTATCCAATTAGCTAATGCCAACCCAACTCCGCCACCCTGGCTAAAACCCGCCATGACTCCACATGCGACCCAGAAATTAGGCGTGCCTAGTACTGGGCCGATCAAGGGATTTCCATCTGGTGAAAATGTAAAAGGACCGTTTATTATTTGTCTTATCCCAGCATCTCGAAGAGTTGGACAATGCCTAAACCCCAGAGCAAGCGAGTCACTAACGCGCTCTAAATCAGGCTGTAAAAGCTCCTTTCCAAAGTCCCACGGGGTCGTTTCAGTGGACCAGGGGACACAAGCCTTTTCATAAATTCCAATGAGCATTCCTCGACGTTCCTGCCGCATATAGATTTCAGCTTCAAAGTCTATGGCATGACATACTTCTTTTCCCATTTCCTCATTAAATGATACGACTTCTGGTAGATCTTCCGTAAGGAGGTACATATGTTCCATAGCAAGAACCGGTAATTCCAAGCCAACCATATGTCCCACCTCTCGAGCCCACAGCCCTCCGGCATTCACAACATGCTCGACCTGCACTGTTCCTTTCTCTGTTACAACGTCCCAACCAATAGTCGGTCGTTTTACTAATTCAACAACGCGGTTTCGCAAATAGATTTCCGCCCCATTTTCCCTAGCGGCTTTAGCATAAGCGTGTGTCGTTCCGGCAGGATCAAGGTGCCCATCAAGCGGATCAAACAAGGCACCCTGGAATTGAGCCGGATCAATAAAAGGAAATACTTCCCTTGCTTCATTTGCCGATATTAATTCGGTTTCCATGCCCAGGTGACGTCCCTTGGCGTGTTCCACCTTGAGATAATCCATTCGCTCAGAGGTCCCGGCCAGAAGAACTCCTCCCGATAAATGCAAACCACAGGATTGCCCTGAGATCTCTTCTATTTCTTTATATAAACCAATGGTGTACGACTGAAGTTTTGCGACGTTTGGGTCGCTATTTAATCTGTGGAACCCACCAGCAGCATGCCAGGACGACCCTGATGTAAGCTCATCACGTTCAATCAGGATAACATCCCGCCAACCCAACTTAGTAAGGTGATAGAGAACGCTACACCCGACAACCCCACCACCAATCACTGCTACTTTCGCATGGGACTGCATAAGTTCAAATATCCTTAAGACGGCTGCCAAAGCGCATGGTCATTTATATCTAATTACCTCCCAAAAAGATAGAGCCATTTCAATGAGAATTGACCTGGAACTTCACAAAAACGACCTAAATACCTGGGCGCTTTCATGGGGTTTTGGCTCTTTTTAGTCGGATGATTGGTTGCGGGGGTAGGATTTAACCTACGGCCTTCAGGTTACGAAAATGAAAATTAACGCTTTTACCTATCGGAAATATTCATTCCATGTTCCCCTTGGTGCACCGTACAAAAGTTTTAACTAAAAATACTGCGTCCGCTGCATTCTAGAAAGCGAACATTGGGGGGGATGGGTGAAATATGGGTGACAGAATTAATTATCGCCCTAGTTAAGGTTAAGGTGTATCATCTATACCGTGAGCCTTCAAATAAACTCCCATAGGATAGGGGTGATACCCTTTGAAACACGTGGAAACATTATCGCGATATTATTTGTAACATCTCAGACCCCTACCCGTTGGATTTTACCAAAAGGAAAATCATATCCAGAAGAAAACCATATTGAACATGTAGGCGTGAGGCATTTCAGGTAGACTTCGAAGTAATTGTGAATGGACTCGCGGCAGGCTCGGCGATCATCCTCGAATGGGTGAATGATCGCGACAATGGGCAGGACGCCCTGACTTGAAATCCACTGCGCGACGGCACGAACACGCTGCGTCTGCTTGCGACGCGATTCGGGATCATAACCGAGCCGTTCGGGAAAGATCGACCGGATCTGATCCCCATCAATCAAGATACAGGGGTACCTGTTTTCACGCAGGCGGTTGACTAGCAGGCTGGAAAGGGTCGACTTGCCAGCAGCCGAAAGGCCCATGATCCAAACGCTGCCGGGATTAACTGCTACCATTTTCGTGTATTCTCTATGTTTGAGTAATGTCAAAACTTCAACGACTCATCCATCAACTATTCAACCAAGCCCTCTAGTAGCAGCTCAGCAGGTATCCGGAAAAATCAAATGACGGTATTTGTATAAAAATCGGGGGCTGATCTTACCGACCTGCGTTCCAGGTTCGAGAAAGTCGAAGTATTTTGCGTGATAGGCATCTTGCTCTTCAACTGCGTTTACGCAGAACGAGTTGCCATTGGCGATTTCCAGCAAGTCAGCACACAAATCGTCAATATCCTCTGCAGAGTTGCCAACAGGTTTCAGGCCTTCCGCATGAAGCCGTTCGGAGTAAGTCAGCAAGTTGGCCCCCCCTGCAAAGAAGCCCATATCCTGTAGAACGGGAAACGGAACCGGTTCTCCATTCTCTTTTGAAACGACAAACCCCGGGATGAATAGGTCATACGTGTGAAAAGGATAGCTGTTAAGCGGTATCGCGTTGGCGATCCCAATGGGCCGATTGAATATGGTCGAAACCATATTCAATCCGCTATTCGAACAGAGAAAAAATCGACAATGGGAAAGCAAATACACATCGCCAAAATCCGATCTGAACTTTCCGGCATAATCAATCATGCGCGTCTCGTCCCGTCCACCAAGAACTCTATCGGTCAGGGCTCCGACCCGAATTGCGTTGCCGCCGCTTTCTGTGATTCGGTGTGCGGCTTTTTCGAAGGCATCAATTTCAATGTTCCTGAATTTCACTTTCCCCCAATGTTCGGCAAGTTCTGGTCGCCATTTACTGAAATAACTTTGCTCACGGGCATGAATACAGGCATACCAGTCGTCTTTTCCAATGTCCATTTGCCTCAAAAGTTCGGCGCCCCGCCGCATTTCATCAGCAGTAAACGAGAGTATCGGCTCGGATGTATTAAGTATTGTAAAGTTTTCTCGAGTATGCTGTTCAGGACGCCATGGAAACGTCTCCCAAAACGGTGTGTTCTCGAATATGTCCGAAACGGCAAATAGATACCGGACGTATTGACGCGAAACGAAAATCCGAAATACCCTGGAATACATCCGAACAAGTGTTTCATTCGCAGGGTCAAATACGCCGGCAAGAATGATTGTGCGTCGCGCTGGCGGAATTAACCGGAGCCGCCGCATGACCATTTCCGTGTTAATAGCAATATGGCCGATTCGCTGATTGTACAAGATTCCCAGTTTTAAAATCACGAATGGCGAGAGAATGTACAAACATGGAATTACACCGACTCTGGTGACTACACGTAGGAAAAATTTCACAAACTGTTTCAATTGGGGGCCTCTGAAACAAGCAAGTCGTTGACCGGCTTTACAAACAACCTACGATGTCGTCTTAAAAACGCCGTGCACATATGACCGCGATAAGTGGTCTCGTGACTGCCGTGACGTGGAAACACCCTTCCGAAGTCTTCTCTCAGTTGATTTTCTTCCAGGCCTTGCTGCCATTTACCGTCAAGACGCATGAGAATCTCGCAGGTCAAGTCCAATATTTCTTCGGCACTGTTTTCATGGATTTCAAGGCCGCGCCTTTTATAGGCCTGAAGTTCTTCGACGGACAACCAATCGGAGTCCATACCTGCCGCAATGGCATGGGCATATTCTAGGTAGCGGCCGGAGTTTTGGTCGAAGCACTTCTTCCAAATGAATACGTCGTTGTTCGTGCGGCCGCATTCCAAAAACGGGACCATGTTGGCATAGGCGATCGGAACGCCGAAGATCGACGCATATAAATAGAGCCCCGAGGTGCAGCCAAGAAAGAACCGCGCCGTCGCCGGAAGATACATGTCCGCAAACTCGGGGTCGGCCAGGCCCGGTCGAATGTCGGAGGCATAATCGAGAATTTGGGAATGACGTTTTTTCGGAAGTCGCACCCTGGGGCTGTGAAATCCCATCCGTACCACCCAATAGCCGTCCTCGGCCAAGTATTCAGCGGCTTTCATGTAATTGGCGATGTCACAGTTCCTGAAATCATCCGTGGCCCAATAGTCGGTGGGGTCGAGGACGTTATCGAGCGACTCTCTGTAGTCGGCGTCGCGCGCGAAAATACAGACGTGCCGCGCGCCTTCCGGAATGCCAAGTTCTCGTCGCAAAGCGGCACCTCTCTCATGCATGCCTTCGGTCAACACGAGCTGTGGTCCCGGGGTTTCCCAGACGGGACCCTGCATCCAGCCGGTATGGGTTAGGTCGACCCAAATAGGATGGTTCGGATAGCGTCGTTTTAACCGGTTGAGTAGTCGCCATAGTCGGTCGGACCGGATGACATGCTCTCGCGCGGAAAGCATAGAAAGGATGTACTTGTTAATCGGAGTGCCTGAAACAAATATGTCCAACGTCGCGCTTGAATCGCCCCGATAAGCACGCTGACGAAGATGAAACTCCGTAGTGCTGAGAAAACGGCCCGTGTTCCGACAATGCACGAGTGCAATCCGAAGCTGGGCAACCGGCTGCACGACGAAACGCAATAGACTTATAAGAACCCAAAGGGCGCGGTCAGAAACAGAGTGATTCTCGCCGCCTGTGTTCTCCGCCTGTCGCCGCCAAATGCGTTCCTTTCTTGTGCTCATGCCACTGGCCACCAAACTAGGTTAGCCTCGCGGACGCGCTTGGATATGCCGATTTCAGCGCTACGGCCATTTTGGATCATCTCGTATTTATTATGCCCGCCGGAAATTGGTGCCGAAGTATTGAGCGGTCTGCGAGTTAACGGTTTTCCGACCCCTAAACCAAGCGATCTGTCAGAAATCTTAATCATCCGTGCAAAGTTAAGACCGCTTTCCAGCATCAGTAGTCAATCACGCGTGCTGAATAGGCTGATCGGAATTTTTCGGCTATAATCGCATTTCCATTGCCGTAAGGAAGCAATACAACATCGTTGGCAGTCATGTCTTTCGGATGAATTACTGGCTTGCCCAGAAACGGGCCGGAGAGCTTGTCTGGGTTTTCGTCAACAAACCCATCGGCGCCGCGTTCAAGCAGGCTATTGGTCATGGCAGCATTCAGGCTGGTTCCCAGGACATACAAGTTTTTGCACGTCCCGACCTCCAATTCAGCGGCTTTTAGCCTTTCCGGAAACGATCGCAAATAATCTAGTGCGTCCAGAACATGTGCATTGGCCGCGTCACGCTTTGCACCCTGGTTGGTGCGAAACTTCGCATATCCGACAATGCTGCGGGAGAACCAGTGGCTGTAGTGATCTGGAAACGCCGAAAACGAGAGACCGGAATAACTCAGCATCGTTTCAATGTTATCCCAGTTGAAATTCCAGTACTGGTCCCCAAAAGCCATCGTCAGAGGATTCAGTTGCATGTCTGGAACTCTAATGACAATAGCACCGTTCTCGGAGAGAATTCCAGCAACGAAATCCATGAACCCTCGCAGTTCATGGATGTACTGAATTGAATTGTTAAAAATAATTAGGTCGAATTTGCCAATATTTCCAGGAAACTCTCTCAAGATTAACTGAAAATTGTCAGATTTCGGAAATATTTTGGTACCATGATCTGACACATCAAAGCCAACGTAAGATCCCTCCCCCGGCATCGCGCTCTCCAGCTCACGCAGAAGCTTGCCATCGAAACACCCAATATCCAGAACCCTTGCCCGCAATTTACCCAAGGCTTGGCTTATCGCCTGAGCAAGTAAAAAATATGGCGTAACCATACCGTCAAACTCGGGAACGCTCAGGTGGAAAACCGTTTTCTTCGTCGCAGAATATTCACTTCCTCGATAAAGCCTTGCAATGCTTTGGTGAAGAGATTCGTCACACACGTTTCCAACGGCCCCACAATCACTGCAGACGGCCAATCTGCCATTTGAAGCCGTAAACTCTTTAAACTTGACATGATCATAAAAACGAAACGGAACTTCATAAAAGTCGCAGTTATTTGAATGACAAAATTCACATGTAGTCTTCATTTGACGTTCACTGAGTTATTTGCGAAAGGAGGAATTGAGGAGGGTATCTCATTCTAAACTCAAGGATTAGCATTTCTTATAATATTGACAATATAGAAAATTATTCTAATTTCTTCCAGCAATATTTGGTTTGTGAATCGTGTGTTGCTTTACATCTCTGACCATTTCCCCTGCATCTGCTTAATTTGGCAATACACGAATTTTGCAGTTGGGCGACAGGGAAATCCCATCGCCGCCACCGCGGGACTGAAAACCATGGAGATTTTGCGCCGCGAGGGAACCTACGAAAGATTGATCGATCTTGGAAGCCGGTTGCAAAAAGTCCAGTCTGATACTTTGTCCAGCGCTGGAATTACCCATCAAATCGTCGGCGACCCAACTCTGTTCGACGTGTTTTTCACCGATGCGAATTGCCTTGATTATCGAAGCGCAAAACATCGAGATCCGAAACAGAATGCCCTTTACAACGACATGTTGCGCAAAAGCGGAATCTTCACGTCACCGGGCAAAATCTTCCCCTCGTTGGCGTTGAGCGATGACGATTTGGAGCAGACGGCCTTTGCGATGAACGAGGCGGCCAAGACACTCGCATCGGACTAAGCCTGGAATTCGACCCCTTGGCCGAACCTCCAATATCCAGCGATTCTAGAAATGTCTGAGTTGGGTCAAGCGGTCTTATAATCTGCAGCCGAGGGCAAGAAAAGTTCCAAAAACCAACACCCCCGGGCCAAAGACCCGGGGGTGCAAGTAATGTTGGTTGCGGGGGTAGGATTTGAACCTACGACCTTCAGGTTATGAGCCTGACGAGCTACCGGGCTGCTCCACCCCGCGCCTAACCATTTGGGTCGCCGCCCTATGCTATTTTTCACTTTACTTAGAAGACCTGGCAGCGACCTACTCTCCCACGCCTTAAGACGCAGTACCATGGGCGCTGGGGGTTTTTACGGCCGAGTTCGGGATGGGATCGGGTGGGACACCCCCGCCATAACTACCAGGTCATCAAAATAAAGCTTCGGCCAAAACAGCGCAAAAATCTAAATTCACTTGTTTATCTTTCTTGTAGATATTTTCTATTTTATCCATATGCATGGGGCTCTAAAGCCAATCGAGCTATTAGTACCGGTTAGCTGCACGCGTTACCGCGCTTCCACACCCGGCCTATCAACGTGGTGGTCTTCCACGGCTCTCAAGGGAGATCTTGTTTCGAGGGGGGCTTCCCGCTTAGATGCTTTCAGCGGTTATCCCGTCCGTGCATAGCTACCCTGCGGCACCCTTGGCAGGATGACAGGTACACCAGAGGCACGTTCACCCCGGTCCTCTCGTACTAGGGGCAACTCCTTTCAACAATCGACGCCCACGGCAGATAGGGACCAAACTGTCTCGCGACGTTCTGAACCCAGCTCACGTACCACTTTAATTGGCGAACAGCCAAACCCTTGGGACCGCCTACAGCCCCAGGATGCGCTGAGCCGACATCGAGGTGCCAAACAGTGCCGTCGATATGAGCTCTCGGGCACTATAAGCCTGTTATCCCCGGAGTACCTTTTATCCGTTGAGCTTCGGCACAATTCCCACTT